>NZ_CP080327.1:2560000-2860000 GCF_019443285.1 Aquisediminimonas profunda | reverse complement strand
CGTTGCCCGATCGTTGTGTGGAGATCGCTCGCGTTGCACAGTTCTTGGATGGCGCAGGGGCGCTTCGCCTTCAAACATTGGCGAGTTTCGCGCGCGGCAGGGCTCGGCGCTGTTCAGCTATCGGTTGACCGCGAAGGGTGAGGAAAAGAGCCTCTGGGATTGTCGGGAAATGCCGCGGCCAGACGGCCAGTGCATGCCCGGCACAAGTCCTTCAGATCCGCAATCACCACAGAATGGCGATTAAGCGGGGAGGAGCTTTTTCTCGCCTGCCAGCCGCATCATCGCCTTTTGCAGTTTCTCGAACGCACGAACCTCGATCTGGCGCACCCGCTCACGGCTTACGCCATGCGTCTGGCTCAATTCTTCAAGGGTCTTAGGGTCTTCGACCAGCCGACGTTCCGTGAGAATATCCTGCTCGCGCGGATTGAGCGTTGTCATGGCTTCTGCCAGCAAGGCA
The DNA here is from genome assembly GCF_019443285.1 of Aquisediminimonas profunda. GTDB lineage: Bacteria > Pseudomonadota > Alphaproteobacteria > Sphingomonadales > Sphingomonadaceae > Aquisediminimonas > Aquisediminimonas profunda. Next base: position 2,859,543 of record NZ_CP080327.1, on the reverse strand, counting down.
TGGCGCACAACACGCTCTTCAGCGTCTGCATAGGCCTCGTCCTGCAACGGGCCGGTATCCATGAGCGAGTCCTGCCACTGACCTTCACCGTCTTCATTGAGCGAGACATTGAGCGAAGTATCGCCGCCGTTGGACATGCGGCGGTTCATGCTGACGACTTCGGCTTCAGTGACGCCCAGGTCCTTTGCAATCTTCTTCACGTCTTCGGGGCGCAGATCACCATCCTCGAACGCGGCAAGGTTGCTCTTCATCCGCCTGAGATTGAAGAACAATTTCTTTTGCGCAGCCGTTGTGCCAATCTTGACGAGGCTCCAGGAGCGCAAGATGAATTCCTGTATGGACGCCTTGATCCACCACATAGCATAGGTCGCAAGCCGGAAGCCCCTATCGGGCTCGAACTTCTTCACACCTTGCATCAGACCGATATTGCCTTCGGAAATCAGTTCATTCACCGGAAGGCCATAGCCGCGATAGCCCATGGCAATCTTCGCAACGAGGCGAAGATGGCTCGTGACAAGCTTCGCAGCCGCCTCGGGATCCTGATGTTCCTGAAAGCGCTTTGCGAGCATATATTCCTCTTCTGGCGAAAGCAGCGGAAATTTCCGGATTTCGGCCAGATAGCGATTGAGCCCAGCCTCACTCCCGAGTGACGGGATTGTGGCGGGAACATTCGATTTAACAGCGACTGATTTTGCAGCCATTTTAACTACTTCTCCCTGCGCCTCGATCTTGATGACGGAGCGCTTACTTGAGTCTCTTATACACGAAGAATGCTGAACAGTCTCTGCATATCCTCCGGAATTTTGCTTTCGAACCTGCAATTTTTACGATCAACCGGATGAACAAATCCGATCACTGCGGCGTGCAGCGCCTGACGATTGAACCCCAACTCCTTCAAGACCTCGCGGTGCGCCGGCCTGGTCCGTCCATAGACCGGATCGCCGAGTAGAGCGTGGCCAATGGATGCCATGTGCACGCGCACCTGATGCGTGCGACCTGTTTCGAGCTGGCATTCAAGCAATGCGGCATCCTTGAGTGCTTCCAGCAGGCGGTAATGCGTCACCGCCCTTTTTCCTCGATCCGCTTCAACAATCGCAACTTTCTTGCGATTCTGCGCCGATCTGGCGAGCGGGGCATCGACCGTGCCGGTTGTGGGGTTGGGAATTCCGTTGGCAATGGCCAAATATCGCCGTTCGATGCTGTGCGCGGCAAATTGCTTTGCCAGTCCTTCGTGTGCTCGGTCAGTCTTGGCCACGACCAAAAGGCCCGAGGTGTCCTTGTCTATTCTGTGCACTATACCGGGACGCGCTACACCGCCAATGCCAGAAAGCCGGCCTCTGCAGTGATGCAGCAGGGCGTTGACCAAGGTCCCATCGAAGTTGCCTGCAGCCGGATGAACAACGAGGCCAGCCGGCTTGTCCACCACCAGAAGGTGATCGTCTTCATAAACAATTTCGAGCGGAATATCCTGCGCTTCTGCCGTCGCTGCGCGGGGTTCAGGGATCGTCAGCGCATAGGCTGTACCTGTGCGTGCCTTTGACGAAGGGTCTCGAACGGCAACGCCGCCGGAATGCACTTCTCCGGATGATATCAGTGTCTTGATTCGCTCTCGCGACAACAAGGGGACAAGCGCGGCGAGCGCGCGGTCCAGCCGCCAGCCGTCCATATCAGCCGTGATTGTTGCGTTCACGCTGGAACCCCCTTGTGTCATCGCATAGGGATGTGGCGATGGCTTTACGAATATCAAGGGCGCTGACGGCGCAAATGCTGGCGGAGGCTGAATCGGCGCCAGGCCGCGAGATTTGTGGACTTCTGTTCGGCAGAGCAGGTGAGGAAATCACGTCCATCCAGCCGTGCGCCAATGTTTCTGACAGACCTGATATCGCGTTTGAAATAGATCCAGCTTCACTGATTGCGGCCCACAAGGCCCAGCGCTCTGGCGGCCCAGTCCTCATCGGCTGGTACCATTCGCACCCGAACGGCCGCGCGGAACCTTCGCCCTGTGACAGGGATGCAGCCTTCGAAAAGGGCAGAATCTGGGTGATTATCGCGCAGGGCAACCTGCGGGCATGGGGAGCAATCGGTTCTGGCGCATTTGCTGAGGTCGAACTTGAACCAGCCGACTGAAGGGTCTGCCTTGCAACCGGGCCAAGCATCGGCCAATGGGGCTGCAGAGCGGGGGATTTGATTTCATGGCGATGGATGCAATCGATTTTGCGAGCCTCTTGTGTTCAAGGCTTTGCCACGACATGTTGAGCCCGGTTGGAGCGCTCAACAACGGCATTGAGCTCCTCGCGGACGAGCACGACCCTGAAATGCGCGGTAAAGTGCTCGAACTGCTGTCGGACAGTGCGCGCGCATCCGCCAACAAGCTGAAGTTCTTTCGTCTTGCCTTTGGAGCTGCTGGCGGCTTCGGCGATCAGGTCGATGCGAGAGAGGCAAAGACAGCGATAGAGGGCCTGTTCGGGGGTGGGGGGCGCATTCAGCTTGGCTGGCTTGTAGAAGATGCGACCCTGTCCAAGCCGGCCATCAAACTGCTTCTGAATCTGGCGCTGATCGCAGGTGACGCACTAGTTCGAGGGGGTCGTCTCGACGTCGGCGCAGAAACCTCAAATGGCCTAACAGAAATTGCCATTCGCGCGGAAGGTGATCGCCTTGTACTGGACCCGGAACTGCGCCTTGCTCTTCTCGGACAGGTTGATGAGGACAAGCTTGCGCCTCGCGCCGCTGCGGCTTGGCTGGCGCACAAACTTGCTGCTTCCGGTGGAGGTGCAATTCAAGCATCTGACCCCGCCGAGCCATTTTTGCTTTTCGGAGCAACCATCCGCGCGGCTTAGCAGCCGTTTCGATCCACCCGAAACACGTATAAGGGGAGGATATGGAGTTGAACGCCACTAGGCAGGCGCACCCTGAAGGGCTGACGGCTCGCGATATCATGATCGCCTGCGTCATGAATGTGATGTGGGGTCTCAACTTGATTGCAGTCAAGATGGGCGTCGATCTCGTGTCACCGCTTACCGCAGCTTGGCTGCGGCAAGTCATGGTTCTCATCATTTGCCTGCCGGGGCTCAAGGTGATTCCTGGCAGGATGCGCGAATTGCTCGTGCTGGGCGTCCTGTCGGGCGCGCTTTTCTATATTTTCGTGAACTTGTCGCTTGCGGTTTCAAACAACGTGAGTGCGCTTGCGATCGCGGGCCAGCTTGGCGTGCCTTTTTCGTTGATCATGGCGGTTCTTTTCCTCGGCGAGAAAATTCATGGGCCGCGCATGATCGGTATTGCACTGGCCTTTGGCGGCGTAGTCATGCTTGTCTTCGATCCTGCCGCAGCGCATGAGCAGTTGGGCATTGCGCTGACGGCTGCATCCTGCCTTATCTGGGCGTTCTGCTCGCTTATTCAGCGCAGGCTGATCGGGACGCCGGTTCTGACAATCTATGCATGGGTTGGCCTGATGGGGACCATATTCTTGTTTCCTATCGCCTATTATTTTGAGCCGGAGAGCTTTGCAGGCCTAGCCGCCCTGCCGCTGTCGACCTTTGGCTGGATTCTCTTTTCGGCGCTGGGTTCGACAGTAATCGGACAGGGAGCCATGAGCCTCCTGTTGCAGCGCCATCCGGTTTCGAGCGTCATTCCCCTGTCCCTTGTTGCACCTGTCATTGCCGTCATTGCCTCGTCACTCTATTTTGGCACCAAGCTGACATCTCTGATGATTATCGGAGGTGTGATCGTGATGATCGGTGTTGCGATCGTCACAATCAGAACGGCCAAGGCGAAGGAGGCAGAGCAAGGATCATGAGTGCGACCATTGATACGCCTTCGCCCAACTTTGACGACCGGACGTTACCGGTCACAATGGTTGTCCTTCATTATACCGGAATGCCGGATGCCGCTTCGGCCATTGCGCGATTGAGCGATCCCGAAGCGAAGGTTTCCGCGCACTATTTGATCGCGGAAGACGGTCAGATTGTAAGGATGGTTGATGAATCGAAGCGCGCCTGGCACGCGGGAAAGTCTTTCTGGAGGGGGATCACGGACATAAATTCCGCCAGCGTGGGGATTGAGATCGTCAATCCGGGACACGAATTCGGTTATCGGCCATTTCCCGTCGCCCAGATCGATGCCTTGATCGGCCTGATGCATGAAGTGACGCTGCGTTACCGCATTACGCGGGGAAATGTCGTAGGCCATTCGGACATTGCACCCGCCCGCAAGGATGACCCAGGCGAGCTCTTTCCTTGGGACAGGTTGGCTAGACTGAGACTGGCGCTGCCTAGTCCGACGAAAAACCTTATGGATCCCCACTGGACCGATGCCGGCTTCCTGCTGGCCCTTGAGCGCTTCGGCTATGATGTGACAGACCCCCTCGCCGCGGTGCGGGCCTTCCAGCGACGCTTCCGGCCGGGGACGATAGACGGGATAATTGATGGGGAATGCCGCGCGAAGTTGCTTGCACTTCTGCTTCCGCGGCCAATGGGAGACGACTGATGCAGATATTCGTGACTGGAGCATCAGGCTTCGTCGGTGGTGCCGCGACCCGTGCGTTGATCGCACATGGCCACAAGGTTGTGGCCATGTCGCGGTCCGAGCGCTCCGACGCTGCCATCATGGGCATGGGAGCCAAGCCGGTGCGATGTGATCTCGAATCATTGGAGGCTGCGCACATGAAAGGCTGCAAGGCAGTGGTCCACTGTGCCGCTTTTGTTGAGGCGTGGGGGCCGCGTGATGCGTGGTTCAAGTCCAATGTGCTGGGTACCCAGCGTGTCCTTGATGCCGCGCGGGCTGCAGGCGTCAGGCGATTCATCCATATTGGCACGGAAGCGGCCATTGTTCATGGTCAGGATATCCGCAATGCGGATGAGACTTATCCGCTTTCGCCCAACTCTCCCTTTCCATATTGCGCGACCAAAGCCGAAGCAGAATTGCGCGTGCGAGCTGCCAATGAGCCGGGCGGTATGGAAACAATCGTCCTTCGTCCCCGATTTATCTGGGGTCCGGGGGATACGACGCTCTTGCCAGCCATAGAAGCCATGGCGAAATCCGGCCAATGGATGTGGATCGGCGGCGGCAAGGCAATGACGTCCACAACCTATATCGACAATCTCGTGCACGCGATTGAATTGGCACTGACAAAGGGACGTGGAGGGGAAGCCTATTTCATCCTTGATGACGGCAACATCTCGATGAAGGACATTATTACAGGAATGGCAGCGAGCCGCGGCCTCACTCTTCCCGACAAGTCGATCCCGGCCTGGATTGCCGATATTGGCGGAATGGTTTGTGAGGGCATCTGGCGCCTTTTTTCACTGAAAGGTGTGCCGCCGCTCACAGCGCATGCTGCAATGGTCATGTCGCGCGACTGCACTCTCAATGGCGCAAAGGCACGTGCCGAGCTGGGCTACAAGCCGGTTGTCACCGTCGCCGAAGGTCTGAAAGCCTTAAAGAAGGCGAACACCAAGGCTTAGTTTGCTTTTTGGCCGCCACCTGGCCTAGAGCGCGGATCGCCAGAGGGTTGGGCGACCGCTGCTGTGCGGGTAACTGCGCAGGGGAGGAAAGTCCGGGCTCCAGCGAGGAACGGTGCCGGATAACGTCCGGCGGGGGCGACCCCAGGGAAAGTGCCACAGAAAATACACCACCGCGCATTCGTGCCGGCCAGGTCGAAATGGTGCGGTAAGAGCGCACCGCGCCTCTGGTAACAGGGGTGGCAGGGCAAACCCCACCGGGAGCAAGACCGAATAGGGGCGGCGCATGGCATCCTCCTGCCAGTCGCCCGGGTTGGTTGCTTGACCCCGGGCGCGAGCCCGGGGCTAGAGGAATGGTCGCACAGCTCTCGCGCAAGCGGGGGCGGACAAAACCCGGCTTATAGACCCTCTGGCAAATTTTGAATCGCTGTCGGGCTCAATTGCGTGGTGTTTTCTCGCGCTCTTTGTTACGATGGAATATCCATGTCCAGAAAAACACGATCCGATGATTGGGGCTTTCCGCGTTGGCGCGGCTATGGCTCGTCGCGCGAAACAGTCAAAGTGCGTCTTTGCGACCGCTTTGGTTGCACGAACCCCGGTGACAGGCCCGCTCCAAAGGCGCCGAATAGCCCAGAACGCTGGTGGTTTTGTCTCCAGCATGCTGCAGAATACAACTCCAACTGGGACTATTTTCAGGGCCTGAGCGCTGAAGAAGCCGCCGAAAGGGAGGCAAACGAGCGCCGTGATGCTAGCGGTTATCAGGATGCCAAGCATTATGGCTGGGGTGGGCCGGGCGATGGCTCGCGCAGCAGGGACGAGATGCGCGCGCTTGATGTCCTTGGTCTTGAAATCGATGCCGAGTTTGAAGCGATCAAGTCCGCCTGGCGGACATTGGCCAAGGAAAATCACCCCGACGTGAACGCAGGGGATGTCGAAGCGGCAAAGCGCTTCCAGGCCGTGCAGACTGCGTATGAAGTGTTGAGGTCAGCCGAGGAAAGACGGCTGGCGCTTTAACGCCTATTCCTCAAGGCTGTCGGGCAGCGGCTCCTTGCCCGAGATTTTCTTGGCCAATGCTTCGGCATCGGCCAGCAACCAAGCCCCGCTGAGTTGCAGGACGCCGTCCCGGATCGGCTCGTGCAGAACTGGGTCGGCAACCGCCTTGTCATCAAGCGAAACGAGCGCGGGCTTGCCAACAAGGCGCGCGGTCACCAGCGCAATTCGCTTCGCGGCAGCGTCGTTGAAGGTAATCCGGATCGACGACGTGCCGTCCAGTTCAGGCTGCGCGCGTGCATCCAGGATATCCGCTTCGACGAAGTTTTCGCCGCCAACAACCAGATGGTTCCCTGCACCAAGGGCCGGCGTCGAAACCAGAAACAACAGAAGAGGCAAGGCGCGTCTTATCATTGGGACAATATAGCCGAATTCATGAACGAACTAAAGCAGTCGTGATGCCGTTTCACGGATCAAGGCAATCATGTTGGGGATGCCCTGTGTTCGGTTGGAGCTCAATTGGTTTTTGAGGTCGAACGGGGCAAGGGCCGCTTCGATATCGGTCTCTAGGATGGCTGCTGGCTTGCGGTCCTGAACCGTCAGGAGGACGAGAGCGATTATGCCCTTGGTGATGGCGGCATTGCTGTCGGCCAGGAAATGGAGAGTGTTGTCCTCCTTCTGGGTGGGATAGACCCATACACTTGCAGAACAACCCCTGACCAATGTGGCATCCGTCTTCAGCGCTTCCGGCATGGGATCGAGCGTTCGGCCAAGATCAATCAGCAGCCGGTAGCGGTCGTCCCCGTCAAGGAATTCATATTCATCCTGCAGATCGGCAAGGCTGGTCATGGCCGCGCCGCTACAGGGGTCTTCCTTAAAGGTCTACCCCTGCTGCAATGGCTTCCAGTTTGCGGATCCGCTCCTTGAGGTCAGCGATTTCGATCCGGTTGTTGGCGGACGGGGCGGGCGCCTGGCGATGCGCATCAAGTTCTGCGCGTTTCAGGTCGAGCCACGCCGTAAAGCCTTTCAGGCCAAAGGTTGCAATCATGGCGACCGCCATCAAGCCGCTTACTGCGATGATCAGGTAAAGGGTTGCGTTATCCATGGCGACCTCCTGTCGTCCTGCAGGGCTTAGCGGAGCTTCTCGATCTCGCGATCGAGAGCCACTGCGCTGTTGGTGTCCGTTGCGAGCCGCTCAAGAACGGCAATGCGTTCCTTGAGTGTCTTGATTTCTTCGCGCATCCGCGCTGAGTCTGCATCTTGCATCCTGTTTGCGTCCAGTGCGTCTGCGAGGTGTTGGGCACCCCTCTTGCGGGTAACGCCGTATTTAGCGCGAAGGATGCTGGCGATTGCCGAGATTGCGACAATCAGCACCACCATTTCGAATACGTTCATTGTCATTCTCCCTGGTGATTCTTCTAGTTGAGTGGCTTTTCCCGAAGGCTTTCAATCTCATCCGAGATCGCCATCCCCTTGTCTGTGATGATCCGTTCCAAGACCCGCACCCGCTGCTCAAGGCGTTCGGTGTGGGCAGCATATTGCGCTGTGCGTTCCGCCGTTTCATGCGTTTGCACCTGGAGTTGCTTTTCTTTCAGTTCGATCATCCGCCTTACGGTTCTCGATACAATCGCGATGATCGGGATCGAAAGTGCAAGAATGGGGATGAGAGCGAAAATGGCGTCGTTCATGTGAATGCTCCCCTTGCTTGAAATCAGCGCAAGCTGTCGATTTCGTTCGCAAGGCTTGAATTGCGGCTGGTATAGTAAGTCTCAACATCAGCCAGCCTGCGATCGACATCGCGGAACTTGGCGCGGACGTCCCGTGCGGAACGGGCCGGAGACTGACGAACACCCTGCCAGAACTTCTGGTCTTCGACGGTATCATACAGGCCCAGAGGCTTTCTTGGCGCCAGCCAGGCTGCAATGAAATAGGCTACTATGATCCAGCCCGTCGTCATAAGGGTCAACAGGACTGCGCCGATGCGGATCAGGGTCACATCAAAGCCGGTATAATCGGCGATGCCTGCGCAGACTCCTGACCATTTGGCGTTCTGCTTGTCGAGATAGAATTTGGTGCGGCTTCCGGACATTGTCTTATCCTCCTTGCAAAAATTGGGTTCAGTGGCGGTTACTGATGCGGGCTGCTGGCGCATCCAGCTCGCTGCTTGACTTCCAGTTGGGGTTGTCTGCGGTCAGGATGCGTTCGACCGTGTGAACGCGTTCATCGAGGCGGCGTGCCATTTCGTGCAACTCGTCGAGAAGATTTTCATCTTCGCGCGTCAGGGTTGCGGACGTCTTCCATTTCGTAATGTAGTGGAAGATAAGCCATGGCAAGCCGATGAAGATTGTCGGAATGACGATGATTGGAACGAGAATATCATCCATGATCTCAACCCTTCTTTGCGACGCTGGCCTTCAGCGCTTCGAGTGCTGCATCGACCTTTTCGGATGACTTGAGTTCGTTGATTTCTTCCTCAAGACTCTTGGGCTCTTGGCCCATGTAAAGCGCGTCTGCGCGGCCCTCTGCGAAATCGACGCGGCGTTCCAGGACGTCGAAGCGCGCAAACGCTTCCTCAACCTTGGAGCCGGCGTAGGCTTCGCGCACCTTGATACGGTTATGGGCGGATTCCAGCCGGGTCATGATCGCATTCTGGCGGGTGCGTGCTTCACGGAGCTTGGCCTGGAGCTTTGCAATATCCGCTTCGGAAGATTTCAGCGCTTCATCAAGGGCGCCGATTTCGGCCTGCAGCTGTTCGGCCATGTCCGTTGCCTTCTGGCGTTCGATAAGTGCAGCCTTGGCGAGGTCTTCACGATCCTTGGAAAGGGCCAGCTCTGCCTTTTCGGTCCAGCTTTCCTCCAGCTTTTCCAGTTTGGCAATATGGCGGCGCATTTCCTTCTGGTCCGCAATGTTCCGGGCAGCCGTCGCGCGTACCTCGACAAGCGTCTCTTCCATTTCGAGAATGATCATGCGGATCATCTTTGCCGGATCCTCGGCCTTGTCGAGAAGGTCAGTGACGTTGGCGGCGATGATGTCGCGAGTACGTGAAAAAATTCCCATTGCGGTAACTCCTGGACTGAAACGCGAATTGCGGCGTCGGTAATAGATGGGGCGATTGGCCGGGAGAGTAAAGCTGCTCTCCCGGCCCTGGCTTGCCTGCCGAGGGGGGGCGACAGGGATCAGGTCATTCATGCGAGCGGCACGATGATTGATGAGTGTGCCTGTGCCGATGTCTCGGCACTGGCGGGGGCAATTGATCCGATCAGGCAGGTCGCGCTGAAGAGGATGCTGAACGTAACGGCTGTCAGGCTGCCAACGGCGGCGGTAATGCTGTTGCGGAGGTTGTAGCCATTGTACGTATTCATTTGATGTCTCCCTGAACCTTGGAATGGGTACTGTCTGACACTGAGTGACTGACTTGCCCTTACCTAAGCATGAGCCGTGCCAACTTTGAGGATTCGTCAGAATTCTGCGAATCTCAGGCGAAAAGGCGGTCCATTTTGCTATCTCCTCTTGCTATTTATTGGGAAAAAATACTAATAAATGGCCATGGAAAGAACGAACCAGTTTGTGGGTGAATCGGGGGCTTTTCTCGATAGTGTCGAGCGGGCAAGTCGAGCAGCCGCGCTCAACCGTCCAGTCCTCGTGATTGGAGAGCGGGGGACAGGCAAGGAGCTTGTAGCAGAGCGCCTGCACAGGCTCAGCCCACGGTGGGACGGGCCTTTCGTCACGATGAATTGTGCTGCCTTGACTGAAACGCTCATCGAGGCGGAGCTGTTCGGACATGAAGCTGGTGCCTTCACCGGTGCAACGAAGACCCGGGAAGGCAGGTTTGAAGAAGCGGACGGGGGCACACTCTTTCTGGATGAGCTCGCGACATTGTCCGCAGCGGCACAGGAGCGGCTGCTGCGTGCCGTTGAATATGGCGAGGTCACGCGCATCGGCTCCAACCGCCCGATCCGTGTCGACGTCAGGATTGTTGCCGCGACAAACGAGCATCTGCCGGCTCTCGTCGATAAGGGACGTTTTCGCGCCGACCTCCTTGACCGGCTGGCGTTTGAAGTCGTGACCTTGCCACCCCTGAGAGCGCGCGACGGAGATATCGAGGTTCTGGCCGATCATTTTGGCCGCCGTATGGCTTCCGAAATGGAATGGCCGAGCTGGCCGGGCTTTTCAAAGGAGGCTGTTGCCCAGCTGAAATCCTATGATTGGCCCGGCAATGTTCGTGAGCTGCGCAACGTCATCGAGCGCGCCGTATATCGTTGGGAAGATCCGGATGTGCCCGTCGATGCGATTGAGTTTGATCCGTTTGCTTCACCCTGGCGACCACGGTCCGTAATGAGAAGCGTCGATAACCGAGACGATGACAAGACCAAGGCGCCCGCAGCGGCATCCACCTTGCCCTCGGCGGAGGATAGTTTGGAAGTCGGGGATCTACGCAACGCAGTGTTGGCGCACGAACGGAAACTGCTGGAAACTGCACTCGCGCAGAACCGCCATAATCAGCGGGCGACAGCAAAAGCTCTGAACCTCAGTTATGACCAGCTGCGGCACTGCCTCAAGCGGCACGCTCTATTGGGCTGAATCCTTCTCGCCGCCGCCAAGGCCGTGTCTGAGAAGCATTGGGACATTGGCAGCCGCGAACAGGATTGTGAGGATCGTAACGCCCCAGACCTTGATCGTCAGCCAGGCATCGAAGCCGACGCTCCGGCGTAACAATTCGTTCGTAACAGCCATTGCGGCAAAGAACCATGCCCAGTTCCTCGAAAGGAGGAGCCATCCCCGATCGCTCAGACCGTCATAGCCATGCTCCAAAACCGTCTTGAGAAGAGCGCGCCCGCGCATCAACCCGCCGAAGAGTAGTGCTGATAGGATCGCGTAAATGATCGTGGGCTTGATCTGGATGAACTTGGGATCGTGCAGGTAAAGCGTGAGGCCGCCGAACACGATCACGAGAATGGCCGACAGCCACATCATTGGCGAAATGCGACCCAATTTCCATTTGGATATGAGGACAGCGGCCGTGATGGCGACCATGAATATTGCCGTTCCGCCGAGCACGCCCAGCAGCTTGTATCCGATAAAGAACAGGACAAGAGGCGCATAGTCGAGTGCGGCCGGGAGCCAGCTTGGGGCAGCAGCGGGCACTTTGGCGTTCATGCTTGAGCTCCAGCAATGACATGCGCCATTTCCTGCGCATCGAAAGGCCGCAAGTCATCAAGGGTTTCACCAACTCCGACCGCATGGATGGGCAGGCCAAATTTTTCTGCTGCTGCCACAAGTACGCCGCCACGTGCCGTCCCATCGAGTTTTGTCATCACAAGTCCAGTAACGCCCGCCACTTCCTTGAATATCTCGATCTGGCTTAACGCATTCTGACCAGTCGTCGCATCGAGGACGAGGACGACATTGTGCGGAGACGCAGGGTTGATACGGCCGAGCACGCGGCGAATCTTGGCGAGCTCATCCATCAACTCGCGTTTGTTCTGAAGCCTTCCCGCTGTATCGACAATCAGCACATCAATGCCTGTCGCCGTGGCCTTCTTGACGGCATCGAACACGATACCTGCGGCGTCCCCGCCTTCCGGACCACTGACGATCGGAATGCCCAGCCGGTCAGCCCATACTTTTAGTTGACCAATGGCGGCCGCCCGGAAGGTATCGCCCGCTGCGAGCATGACACCATAATCCTGCTCGAGGAACAGATGAGCCAGTTTTGCGATTGTGGTCGTCTTGCCTGAGCCGTTGACGCCAATGACCAGGATGACCTGCGGCCGTGGGAAGGCTTCGATTTCAATGGGAACGGCAACCGGAGCGAGGACTTTCGCAATCTCCTCAGCAAGGACTTCGCGAACACCCACTTCGTCGATGCCGCGTTCATATCTGCTGTCGGCCAACCGCGAGCGCACGGCTGCTGCCGTTGCAGGCCCAAGGTCGGACACAATCAGAGCCTCTTCGATCTCGTCTAGCGTTGCAGAGTCGAGCTTCGATTTGGTCACGAGCCCGGTGAGATTTTCAGTCAGGCGCTCGGATGTCTTCTTGAAGCCGCCAAGCAGCTTCTTGTGCCAAGGAGTATCGTTCACGCTGGGATGCCTGACAGTTTCTGCCCGTCCGAACTTGTAATGAGTGTTTCAATCATGGTGCCGCGCATATTGCCGCCTGACAGGCTTTGATCAAGGCCGACGTCGGCAAAATTGGGTGCGTGCCCCGTCTGTCCATCCAGCTCGAAGAGCACTTTCTGGGTCGTGCCGACCAATGACTCCAACCAGCGCGACTTGCGTTCGGCTGAAGCCACCCGAAGGCGCACCGCGCGATCCTTGACAGATTTCCGGTCGATCTGCGGCATCCGGGCGGCAGCGGTGCCGGGGCGAGGCGAAAAGGGAAAGATATGCCCGAAAACAATATCGCAATCGTCGAGCAGTCTAAGACTGTTCTCGAACATTGACTCATCTTCGGTGGGAAACCCTGCGATGATATCGGCGCCAATTGCGATATCGGGTCGGCGCCTTTTAAGTCGATCCACGAGTGCAACGGCCTGCGCACGTGTGTGGCGCCGCTTCATGCGCTTCAGGATCATGTCGTCGCCCGACTGAAGCGAAAGATGGACATGCGGCATAACGCGCGGTTCGTTCACGATGATGTCTTCAAGTTGCGGGTCGATCTCAATGGAGTCGAGCGAAGACAGGCGAATTCGGGGGAGGGCAGGGACGTGCCGGAGGACGCGCTCGACAAGGCTTCCAAGTGTTGGTCGCCCGGGAAGGTCCGATCCATAGCTTGTCAGGTCGACCCCCGTGAGGATGATTTCCTGCTGGCCGCGATCCACCGCCGCTTGAACGGCCTCAATGACGGCACCTGCCGGAATCGACCGACTTTCGCCGCGTCCTTGCGGAATGATGCAGAAGGTGCAGCTATGATCGCAGCCATTCTGGATCTCTACAAAGGCACGCGCATGGCCGACGCCCGAGACTGCCGGAGCGTTTGAATGTCCACGCTTTGCGCGGTTGCCAAGAATCTCCGATACTTCCGGCATTGCTGAAAACAGGGCTGCGTTCGTTTCGGCCGCGCACCCCGTCACGATAATCCTCGCCTCGGGCCGCCGCTTCGCTGCGCGGCGAATCGCTTGGCGGGCTTGCCGTTCTGCTTCGCTGGTGACCGCACAAGAGTTTACGACGATCAGATCGACTTGATCTTTCAGTCGGGCACGAATGGCTTCGCCTTCCGCCAAGTTGAGGCGGCATCCGAAGTTGATGACTTCGACGCTCAACCGAAATTGTCCCAGTCAGTCTCGCCGGTAAAAACGAGAGTTGCCGGGCCGGTCATCTGGATTGCCTGCCCGTCTTCCCATGCGATCTCGAGATCGCCGCCGGGCAACGTCACGCGAACAGGCGAGCGGGCTATCCCGGCTCGTATGGCGGCGACGGCGGTCGCACAGGCGCCCGTTCCGCAGGCGCGCGTCAGGCCTGCGCCGCGTTCCCAAACCCTCAGCTTGAGATGATTTTCGTCCGCCACGCTGGCAACATTGACGTTCACGCGCTGGGGAAACAGGGGATCGTGCTCAATGATCGGGCCAAGGGACTCAAGATCGACGGCGTCACAATCCGGAACGAAAAAGATGACATGCGGGTTCCCGACATTGACGGCAGCGGGACGTTCAAGTTCATCCCAGTTCACTGGCATGTCGCGAGTATCCATTGGCATCGCGAGCGGGATCAACTCCCAGTCGAAGGCGGGTGGCATCAATGTCACTGTGGCACCGGATTCGCTCGGCGTGGTGTGGAGAATCCCGCCAAGCGTCTCGATAGTCGCTGGTCCGTTCAACAACGTTGCTATGCAGCGCGTCGCATTGCCGCACGCTTCGACTTCGCCGCCGTCCGCATTGAAGATGCGCATCTTCACGTCTGCGGCCTGCGACGGCTCAAGCAAGATCAGCTGGTCGCAACCGATGCCCGTTCGCCGGTCAGCAATCGCATGAGCGCGCGCCGCGGTCATGGGGACGGTTGCATCGCGCGCGTCGATGACGACAAAATCATTGCCGAGCCCGTGCATCTTTTGGAACCGCGTTTTCATAGTGCGGAAGCGCTTAGCCGAAGCGGCGCGAAAGTGCGATCCCTGAAAGTTCAGGCCTGCTTGCGGAACTCATCCTCTAGCGGAGTCGGATCCTCAATCTGCCGTGAGCCGGTTGGCGCTTCCGCTCTCATAGAGGGAAGCAAGTTACGCTCTGCCAACAACATCCGGGTTTGGCCGATCGACATGGGACGACCAAAATGCCAGCCTTGGCCCTTGTGACAGCCCAACTGACGCAAGCGTTCTTCTATGGCGGCATCTTCAATGCCCTCGGCTGTTACAGAAAGGCCGAGGCTGTCACCAAGACGCGTGATCGCATTGACGATGGCGGCGCTTTCCGGATTGTCGAGGATAGAGACGACAAAACTCTTGTCGATCTTGATTCTGTCAAAGGGAAGTGCGCGCAAGTGCGCGAGTGAACTGTAGCCCGTGCCAAAATCGTCAAGAGCAAGGCGGATGCCCTGATTCTTTAGGCTTCCGACGATTGACTGGGCCAGCGCCAGATTTTCGAAAAGGGAAGTCTCGGTGATTTCGATTTCCAGCCGGTTTGCCGGATATCCTGTTTCAACCAACAATTTCACGATCTTCTGCGCCAGCCAGGGGTCCTTCAATTGGGCTGGCGAGATGTTGACCGAAACGATCAGCGACGGGTCCCACGCTTTCGCTTCCAGAAGGGCCTGACGCATGACCGAAATCGAGAGGTCGGCGATCATGCCGGTTTCTTCGGCGATCGCGATGAACTGGTCCGGAAGGATCGTTCCACGCGTGGGGTGTTCCCAGCGCGCAAGCATTTCGAATCCCCCAAGGCGTCCGGTGGTCAGGTCAATCTGTTTTTCGAAATAGGGAACAAATTCGCCATTCGGGATTCCGCTGCGCATCCCGCTTTCCGTGTCGTTACGCTGCTGGAGGGCAATTTCCATGGACGTGTCAAACCAAGCCGTTCGATTCCGGCCCTGATGCTTGGCCGCGTACATGGCTATGTCTGCGCGCCGCATCAGGGCATCGACATCCGCACAGTCCCCCGCTGAGTGGGCTATGCCCAGCGAAACACTGATGTGCGTAAAGATGCCGTCCGCATCGAAGGGCTGCGACAAGCGTGTCACAATGGCATCGGCAATCCGGTCGACTATTTCCCGATTGGCCAGATCGAACATGAAACAACAGGCGAATTCATCCCCGCCAAGCCTTGCTGCAAGCGAGTTCGGCGGCATGAGCTTGGCAATTTCGGCGGCAACTGCGCGCAAAAGGGCATCGCCGACGGCGTGACCGTGCATGTCGTTGATGTTCTTGAAATGATCGAGATCGAGCAGGAGCATCGCGACAGCCTTGTCGCGGCGTCCTGCCTTGGCGAGCATCTCAGCGCCATTCTCAAAGAGTGACCGACGATTATGGAAGCCCGTCAGCGGATCGCGGAGGGCGAGCGAACGGGCTCGTTCCTCGGCAGCCTTGCGCTCTTCAATCTCCGCCGAAAGATCATTGTAGCGCCGCCACCCGAACAGGATCAGCGCGATATTGAGAAAAAGGGCAATTGTCAGTGTGCGGTCGCTGCCCCCGCCAACGCCAGTAATGAAGTCGATGGTTGACGTTAGCGCAGATGTGCCGGTGCCGACGAACATGATGATCGCGGCAATGACGACGGCTCCCGTGAAGATATCCTTCTGGGCGGCTCGAGTGGCAGTTTCGCCAGCAGCCTCTCCGCGCATGAGCATGGTTCGCACTGTCGTTTTGCCCCCAGTGTGAGTTTATGAACGATCAGACTAATTTGGGTGAATGAAGAAGGCGTTAAGGCGAATAGTCATACCGGTCGATTGACCTTCGCCTCATCTTTCGCTAGGCGCGCCCAAGCTTTTCAACCGGAAAGCATGAATTTGGCCGCCCAAGGGCGACGCTGGCCGACGAGGTTTCGTCCGCCGGCGCTTTGTGTTTTGGGCTAAAGGGAACGGAGCGAACGGATGTTCGAGAGTTTGAGCGATCGGCTGGGCGGGGTCTTTGACCGGCTGCGTGGCCGCGGTGCGCTCAACGAATCCGATGTGCGCGAAGCCATGCGCGAAGTGCGGATCGCGCTTCTCGAAGCGGATGTCGCTCTGCCTGTTGTACGGTCCTTCATTGACAGTGTCACTGACAAGGCGGTTGGTCAGTCCGTCCTGAAATCGATCACGCCCGGCCAGCAGGTCGTGAAGATCGTCAACGATGCGCTCGTCGAAATGCTCGGCAGTGAGGCTGCTGACCTTGAACTGGCGGTAACGCCACCTGCGATCATCATGATGGTCGGGCTGCAGGGCTCGGGTAAGACGACGACAACGGCCAAGATTGCGAAAAAGCTCTCGGAAAAGGATCGCAAGAAGGTCCTGATGGCCTCGCTCGACGTCAATCGGCCGGCGGCACAGGAACAGCTTGCTGTGCTGGGTGAGCAGATTGGCGTTGCAACGCTTCCGGTTGTTGCCGGCCAGCAACCCGTCGATATTGCCAGACGGGCCATGCAGGCTGCGAAGCTTCAAGGCTTTGATGTCCTGATGCTTGATACGGCCGGGCGCCTTCATGTCGATGCCCAGCTGATGGACGAGATGAAGGCCGTCGCGCAGGTATCCGCACCGGATGAAGTGCTTCTTGTCGTTGACGCCTTGACTGGTCAGGATGCGGTCAATGTCGCGAAATCATTCGGCGAACAGGTTTCGCTGACAGGCGTCGTGCTGACGCGCATGGATGGCGACGCGCGCGGTGGCGCTGCCCTGTCGATGCGTGCCGTCACAGGCAAGCCGATCAAGTTCGTTGGGACAGGCGA
This sequence comes from Aquisediminimonas profunda, assembly GCF_019443285.1. Lineage (GTDB taxonomy): Bacteria > Pseudomonadota > Alphaproteobacteria > Sphingomonadales > Sphingomonadaceae > Aquisediminimonas > Aquisediminimonas profunda. Next base: position 2,842,254 of record NZ_CP080327.1, on the reverse strand, counting down.
AAAGCTTGACGGGTTGGACGTCTTCCATCCGGAGCGCGTCGCGGGCCGCATTCTTGGCATGGGCGACGTCGTCAGCCTCGTCGAGCGCGCCGCCGAGACAATCCAGCAGGATGAAGCCGAGGCGCTCGCGGCCAAGATGGCCAAGGGCCAGTTCGACATGAACGACCTGCGCGCGCAATTGGGCCAGATGCGGCGCATGGGCGGCATGGGCGCCTTGATGGGCATGATCCCCGGCATGAAGAAGGCACAGGCGGCCATGGCGCAGTCTGGGGTCGACGACCGGATCCTCATCCGAATGGACGCGATGATCGGCTCAATGACGCCCAAAGAACGCTCCAAGCCCGAGCTGGTCAACGCAAAGCGCAAGATCCGTATCGCCAACGGGTCCGGGACGACAGTCCAGGAGGTGAACAAGCTGCTCAAGATGCATCAGGAGATGAGCACCGCAATGAAGCGGCTCCGCAAGATGGGCGGGATGAAGGGATTGGGCGCGCTGCTTGGCAAGGGCGGCGGGCTCGGAGGATTGATGGGCGGAGGGGCTCCGGGGGGAATCCCCGGGCTGCCGCCTGGCATGTTCAAGCGATAATTTCAGTTCAAAAAAGGAAGACTAAAAATGGCAGTTTCAATTCGTTTGTCGCGTGGCGGTTCCAAGAAGCGCCCTTATTACCGGATCGTGGTTGCGGATGCCCGCAGCCCGCGCGATGGCAATTTCATCGAGAAGATCGGGACTTACAATCCGCTCCTCGCAAAGGATGACGCCAAGCGCGTGACGTTGGACACCGATCGTGCCAAGCATTGGCTGGGTGTTGGTGCGCAACCGACCGATCGGGTTGCTCGTTTCCTTGATGCAGCAGGCCTCCGCGAGCGCGCAGCGCGCAATAACCCGAACAAGGGCAAGCCAGGCGAAAAGGCGCTCGAGCGTCTTGAAGAACAAGCCAAGAAGGCTGAGGAAGCTGCCGAGGCGGCAGCCGCTGCTGCAGCGGCGCCAGAGCCCGAAGCAGTTGAGGAAGTCGCCGCAGAAGAAGCTCCTGCCGAAGTTGCAGCCGAAGAGGCTGCACCTGTCGAGGCTGCGGCCGAGGAAGCTCCTGCAACTGAAGACGCAGCGCCGCCGGCTGACGTTGCCGCCGAAGAAGCTCCTGCCGCTGAAGAAGCTGCCGAGGAAAAGGCTGAGGGCTAAGCCTTGGCACACCGCCCCGTCACACTTGCCGCCATCATTGGTGCGCATGGCGTGACGGGGGATGTGCGACTGAAGCTTTTCGCGGAAGGGCTTGAGAGCCTGACTATGCACAAGAGCTTCAATGATGGAGCCTTGACGCTCAGGAGTCTGCGCCCCGGCAACAATGGCGCGATTGCCCGTTTTGCCGAAGTGTCGGATCGCAATGCGGCCGAAGCGCTGCGTGGCACCGAACTGACTGTGCCGCGTGACGCACTCCCCGCTTTGGCGGAGGGCGAATATTATCACACTGACTTGATTGGTCTTCCTTGCATCTCGACAGACGGCGCAGATCTTGGGACGTGCGTGACAGTCGAGAATTTCGGGGCCGGCGACGTGCTTGAAATCGAGCGTCCGGATGGCAAGCGCTTCATGGTGCCCATGAAAGCGGACGCGGTGCCGGAATGGGGCAGTCGCATCGTCATTGACGCAGCCTTTGTTGCATGACCTTCCGGGCGCAAATCCTGACCCTTTATCCGGAGATGTTTCCGGGTCCATTGGGTATCTCCATCGCAGGGCGCGCGCTGGAGGAAGGCGTCTGGTCCTGCCAGCCGATTCAGATCAGGGATTTCGCAACAGACAAGCACCGTACGGTTGATGATACGCCAGCGGGTGGGGGAGCAGGGATGGTCCTGCGGGCAGATGTACTTGCCGCCGCAGTTGATCATGCCCTCACGGCCCTGCCAGACGCGCCTCTTCTCGCCATGACGCCGCGCGGCAAGCCGTTGACCCAGGCGCGCGTTCGACAGCTCGCGAGGGGCCCCGGCGTGACGATCCTGTGCGGCCGTTTTGAGGGCTTTGACGAGCGGATTTTTGAAGCTCGCCCCATTGAGGAAGTGTCGATGGGAGACATAGTTCTGTCCGGAGGAGAGCCTGCTGCACTGATGCTTCTGGACGCTTGCATTCGCTTGCTTCCCGGCGTAATGGGCGCGGCTTCAAGCGGTTTCGAAGAGTCCTTTGAAAACGGACTATTAGAATATCCGCACTATACCCGACCTGCTGAGTGGGAAGGGCGCACGATCCCCGAAGTGCTGCGATCGGGGGATCATGCGAAAATCGCTGCCTGGCGGAAACAAAGGGCGGAGGATGATACACGGTTACGCAGGCCGGACCTTTGGGAGCGCCATGAGGGCACTCGGGACCAGTCTGCCTCTGGCGCGCGGCGGAAGACTAAGAAGGATAAGTGAGGCAATGAACCTCATTCAAACGATCGAAGCGGAACAGATCGCAAAATTGACCGCAAGCAAGAAGATCCCTGACTTTCGTCCGGGCGACACGTTGAAAGTTGGCGTGCGCGTCGTCGAAGGCGAACGCACCCGCGTCCAGAACTATGAGGGCGTGTGCATTGCGCGTTCCAACAAGGGAATGGGCTCGAACTTCACGGTTCGCAAGATCTCGTTCGGTGAAGGCGTGGAACGCGTTTTCCCGCTCTATTCGCCCAACATCGACAGCATTGAAGTCGTCCGCAAGGGCGCCGTGCGTCGTGCCAAGCTCTATTATCTGCGTGGTCGCCGCGGCAAATCGGCGCGTATCGCCGAACGTCGCGACACACGAATTACCGACACCGCGAAAACTGTGGCTGAAGAGGCCTGATCCCGCGCGTTTGAACAAACGAATGACCGAAAGGGCCGGGATCCACACAGGGTTCCGGCCCTTTCTTTTGAGTTGAAGACTGAAGGAAGACATCATGGGCTACCGAGTTGTTGTTGCAGGCGCCACGGGCAATGTGGGCCGCGAAATGTTGAACATCCTCGCAGAGCGGGAGTTCCCCATCGACGAGATTGCTGTGCTCGCGTCGTCGCGCTCGACTGGAGACGAGATCGAATTCGGCGATACCGGCAAGAAACTGCGCGTGCAGAACATCGAGCATTTCGATTGGGCTGGATGGGACATTGCGCTGTTCGCCATCGGTTCGGAAGCGACAAAGAAATATGCTCCCATTTCTGCGGCTGCGGGATGTGTCGTGATCGACAACAGCTCACTGTATCGGATGGATCCGGATGTGCCGCTCATTGTGCCGGAAGTGAACCCTGACGCAATCGACGGATACAAGGCGCGCAACATCATCGCCAATCCCAATTGCTCGACGGCGCAGATGGTGGTGGCCTTGAAGCCCCTGCACGATGAAGCAAAGATCACGCGGGTTGTCGTGGCGACGTACCAGTCCGTTTCCGGAGCCGGCAAGGAAGGGATGGACGAACTTTTCGAACAGTCACGCAACATATTTGTGGGCGATCCGGCCGAGCCGAAGAAGTTCACAAAGCAGATCGCCTTCAATGTGATACCGCATATCGACAGTTTCCTTGATGATGGCTTCACCAAGGAAGAATGGAAGATGGTCGTTGAAACCAAGAAAATCCTCGATCCAAAGATCAAGGTCGTTGCAACTTGCGTTCGCGTGCCCGTGTTCGTGGGGCATTCGGAAGCGCTTCACGTCGAATTCGAGAACGAGATTTCAGCGAAGAAGGCGCAATCCATCCTGCGTGAAGCGCCGGGTGTGATGCTCGTCGACAAGCGAGAGAATGGTGGATACGTCACGCCCATCGAATGCGTTGGTGACTATGCAACCTTCGTCAGTCGCGTGCGCGAAGATCCGACCGTGGAAAACGGCCTCGCGCTCTGGTGCGTCTCGGACAATCTGCGCAAGGGCGCTGCGCTCAATGCGGTGCAAATCGCAGAGCTGCTCGGACGGCGGCACCTGAAGAAGGGCTGATCGCAATGACCGGTTTCTTCGATTTCACTCAAGCAATCGTCCGAAAACCCGGTCTTTCGGTGATCAGCGGTCTGCGAGAAGGCGACGGCGCAGATCCCGACTATGTCAGTCTTTGCAAAGAGCATGACGACTATGTTGCGGCCTTGCGGCATGCGGGCGTTTCCGTTGACGTGCTTGAAGCCGCCGAACCCTATCCGGATTCTGTCTTCGTTGAGGATGCGGCTCTTGTCTTCGAAACGGGCGCACTACTGCTCAGACCGGGGGCGTCAAGTCGGGCAGGAGAGGCGGCCTTGCTGTTGCCCGCGCTCAAAAGGCATTTCGAAACAGTGCTCACCATGGATGAAGGCCATGTGGATGGGGGCGACATTCTCGCCACGCCGAATGCTGTGGTCATCGGCCTGTCCCACCGCACCGATCGCAAGGGGGCAGAATTACTTGCCATTCTGCTTGCGCGGCTTGGCAAGAAGGCGGTGATTGAGCAGACACCGGCCTCAATACTGCACTTCAAGACCGGCTGTGGGATGATCGATGAGGAAACTGTTCTCGCGGTGCCGGAAATGGCAGGGTGCGGCGCGTTCAATTCTCTTCGCGTTCTGGTGACTCCTGAGGGAGAAGAGGGGGCGGCAAACGTCCTTCGTGTAGGGTCGAACGTCTTGATCGGGCAACACTGGGCGAAAACCAGAGACATGATCGAACGCCTGGGGATTGAGACCTTGGCACTTCCCGTCACTGAGATTGCCAAGCTTGATGCCGGCCTGTCCTGCATGTCATTGCGCTGGCAGGGGCGCTGACCTACTTGATTACATCGAGCGGATCGACAAGCTGTACTTCATGCATCATGCCTAGATAGGTGTCATAATAAGGCTTGTGTGATGAGCCGACGATTGCGAGGACACGCGCTCCAGGATTGTTGCCAAAGGAGGATCGCAAATTTGCGACCATGCGCAAATTGCGGGTCTCCCACCAGGCAACATATTGGCGACCGTAATAGGGTGCAGCCTTGTCTTTCAGGGCAGCACCGAAATCTGCATCGATATTGTTCTTGAGGGACTTTGGATCATTGATGAAGCGATACCAGTCAATGATCGACTGGTCTTCTGCTGGCGCGTCAAGCTTCTTGCGATAATCAGACAACGACTTGCCTGCTGCGTGCCAAACTGCGGTGATCGCCTTTTCAAAGTCGGGGCCGAGGTCGGCAGTAACGCTATCCGCACTATGGTCGTCGACAGGGTGGACCCGTTCAAGGCCCAGGCGTGCCGCCAGTGCTGCCGCTATGGCATAATTCTCGTTCATCCGCGATTTTCGCTGATTCAATTCGTCGACAAGCGCGGAATCGAGGCCGTCTCCGGCATGGCGCTCCGCCTCTGGCAGTCGCAGCCACTGGACCAAGGCCGACGACCGGTCATTCGCTGCGGAAAACAATGCGGCAAGTCGCCTGCGATCCGCTGGCGTTGGGGCGGCGGGCCAGGCGACCAGCGCAGACTTGACCTTGGCGACGGCGGTAGGAACGTCGAGACCGGTCGCCTTGCTCGCGGCATCCGTGCTTGCGCAATATTGGTCTGCCGTACCAGGATAGATGGCGGCGTATCGAACAAGCATATCGCAATCGGCTCCCGAAAGGGCTTCGATCGCAATGATGTCCGGCTTGAAGGCCGCGAGCCGGTCGAGAAGAGGCTTCAGTCGTTCCGGCCTGAAGTCTTTTGGTAAGCCAGCAAGATGGGTTGTACCGAGCACCATGACCTTCGTAGGAGGACCGGCAAGGCTCTTGTTCCAGTCAGCAATCCTGGGCGTGGATGGTTTCCCGCTCGCCACAGTTGGCGCACAGGCAAGGATCATGGCAATAAGGGCAAAGTATTTCAATTGGGCCTCGTGATGGGTGTATTATTCGAGTATATCACTTAGATTCGTGTGAGCGTCAACAGGAAGGGCAGAACAGTGCACATTCTTTCGGGCGGCTGCCAGTGCGGGCGCATTCGGTACACGGTCGAGATTGAACAATTTGACGCCTATCTCTGCCATTGCCGTATGTGCCAGCGGGCAACGGGTGGCGTGTCGATTGCATTCAAGAATGTGCCGCGCGTCAATCAGGCGTGGGAGACGGAGCCGGACCGATTTGCCAGTTCGCCCTTTGCCAATCGCCTGTTCTGCAGCGCATGCGGGACGCCATTGGGCTTCGAATATGTCGACAGCCCAAATCGCGATATCACAATCGGCAGTTTTGACGATCCGTCGCAATTCTTCCCGACAAGCAATTTCGGCGTCGAAAGCCGTCATGATGCCTGGAGCGACACGAGCGCCTTGCCGGGCCAGCGTTGCGAAGACTATGCGCCCCTTGTGGATCGATGGAAGACTTCAGGAAAGCCAATGCCGTGACCAGTTTTATCAAAGTCGCTGACGGCACGCGTCTCGCCTGGCGCGAGATGGGCACGGGTAGGCCGCTGCTGCTGATCCATGGCTATATCAGTGATGCAGCGACAAACTGGGTCACTTACGGCACGGCGGCGCAACTGGCGGCTGCCGGCTATCGCTGCATTATGCCCGATCTGCGAGCGCATGGCGCGAGCGACAAGCCCCACGCGGCATCCGCCTATCCGCAAGACGTGCTTGCTGATGATCAATGTGCGCTTGTCGATCATCTCGGGCTCATCGATTTTGACCTGGTCGGATATTCGCTTGGTGCACGCACCGCGGCCCGAATGCTCGCCAAGGGCTTGCGCCCCGGAAAGGCCATCCTGTCGGGCATGGGACTTGAAGGGCTCACAAACACCGGCCATCGCCGTGCGCATTTCCGAAATATACTGCGCAACATCGGGCACCATGCAAAAGGTTCGCCCGAATGGATGGCAGAAGCCTTTCTGAAGACGACGGGTGGCGATCCCGTGGCGCTCGACATGATCCTTGATACTTTTGTCGATACCCCGCGAGAAGCCTTGGCCGAGCTCGACTTGCCCATTGGCGTGGTATGTGGCGTTGACGATCAGGACAATGGGTCTGCAGCGGCCCTTGCCGCATTGCTGCCGCAGGGCGAACTGATTTCCATACCGGGCAATCACATGAGCGCAGTGACCAAGCCGGATTTTGGCCAGGCGCTTGTTGGCTATTTGCAAAAAGGCCGATGAAGCTGAGCTTCACCGGCCTCCTTACGCCCCCCGGGTAGAAACGGGAATTGGTCGATTTGGCTTTTGGGCGCGTCAGGCCACTTGTGCCAGACCTTCGCCTTCGTCGGCTTCGCGCAGCACATAGCCGCGTCCCCAGACGGTCTCGATGTAGTTTTCACCACCGCAGGCCAACGCGAGTTTCTTGCGCAGCTTGCAGATGAAAACGTCAATAATCTTGAGTTCCGGTTCGTCCATGCCGCCATATAGATGGTTGAGGAACATTTCCTTGGTCAGCGTCGTGCCCTTCCGCAAGGAGAGCAGTTCGAGCATTGCATATTCCTTGCCGGTCAGATGGACACGGCTGCCATCGACTTCCACAGTCTTGGCATCGAGATTGACGGCAAGCTTGCCGGTGCGAATGACGGATTGCGAATGGCCCTTCGAACGACGGACAACGGCATGAATGCGCGCCACCAGCTCTTCGCGGTGGAAGGGCTTGGTGACATAATCGTCAGCACCGAAGCCGAATGAGCGCACCTTGGAATCCATTTCGCTGATGCCTGACAGGATCAGGACCGGAGTCTGGACCTTGGCGACACGAAGCCGCTTTAGAACGTCATAGCCGTGCATATCCGGCAGGTTCAGGTCGAGACAGATGATGTCGTAGTCGTAGAGTTTGCCCAGATCGAGGCCTTCTTCGCCCAAGTCTGTGGTGTAGACATTAAAGCCTTCATTGGTGAGCATGAGCTCGATTGCCTTGGCAGTCGTCGGCTCATCCTCGATCAGCAAAACACGCATGGGCAGCCCCCTTTTGTTAGTCCATCGTGGCAACGGTGCCCCTTCACCGTGGCCTCCGCGCAAACTCTATTAACCAAAAATGTAATGAAGGGAAAAGGTTAATTTTGCGTAAACCCGCCTGACTCCACGAGTCGCGCGCCATCAAGAGCAAAAGCTTCGGCAACCAGTTGGTAACTTCGGCACCGTGCAGCGTGATCATGCATGATATTCACGAGCATCATTTCATCTGCGCCATAAAGGCGTGCAACCTCGTCCAACGCCTCTCGGACGTCTGCTCCTGTGCCGAGCGTAACGCGCCGCCCACGGTCCGGTAAAGGCCTGTCTCTGGCCCATTCTTCTGCCTTTTCAACAGAAGGGACGGCAATAAGCTCCCCGCGGACCAGATGTGCAAACATGACCTGTGCCGGCAAGGCCTGGCGTTTGGACTCTTCCATGGTGTCTGCCGCGATCACCCAGGTTGCAACCATCAGATGCGGCTTTTCAAGCCAGCGGGACGGCCGAAATGTTGAACGATAGATATCTGCGAGTGGAACGGCGTCCGAATTGATGAAATCGGCAATGCAATAGGGAAGGCCGGTTTCCCCAGCCCAGGCGGCGCTGTCTGGCGAAGAACCCAGCAACCACAGATCGGGAGATCCCCCATGACCACTTGGGAGGGTGTCGCGCAATGAAGCGAATGGATGGTCAGCAGGAAGGCCATCCCCCAGATATGCAATGATCTCTGCAAGGTTTTGCGGAAAGTCATTGATCGGCATTTGCCTTGTCCGATCACGCTGCAACGCAAAGGCTGTGCGTTGATCGGATCCTGGCGCACGTCCGAGCCCCAGATCGATCCGTCCGGGAGCCAATGCGGCAAGCATGCGAAACGTTTCTGCCACCTTGAAGGGCGAATAGTGCGGCAACATGATACCGCCAGAGCCCACTCTCATCCGTTTAGTGGCCAGGGCGACGGGACCGATCAACGCTTCCGGCGCCACGCCGGCCAGCCCCGGCGACGCATGGTGCTCGGCCAACCAGTAACGATCATAACCGAAAGCATCGCAACGTTGCGCAAGGTCGATCGTGTTTGCAAGCGCATCGGCGGCGGTTTGCCCGTCCGGAATGGGAGACTGGTCCAGGACGGACAGGCGATAAGGCATTGTCATGCAGTTCTCATACTCGGGATTTCGAGACTCGCCAGCCTTGCCTTTCCGATCGAGCAGGATTAGTCGGACAGCTTACCAAAGCGGAGGGCAAGATGAGCGAAGCTGATCCGATCCGCACAGAAGATTTTGTCGCCGATCCCCATCTCGATGAAGACGACCAGCTGAAGTCTGTGTTTGTCCGTCAGGTTTTCGATGCTGTCGAGGCTGGCGAGGACGAGCGCGTGCGTGAATTGGTTTCGCCGCTTCATCCCGCTGACATTGCAGACCTTTTCGAACAGGCGCCCTCTGAGCTGCGGTCGGCGTTCGCGGCTTCGCTTGCGGAGTTGCTGGACGGTGATGTGATCGCAGAATTGAACGATCATGTTCGCGAAGAACTGATCGACACGCTCGATCCGCGCGAAGTCGCCGATATCGCCAGTGAACTCGAAACTGACGACGCAGTCGCAATCATTGAGGATATGGAGGAGGAAGACCAGCGTGCAGTCTTGCGCGAACTTTCTCCCGATGATCGCGCGGCAATCGAAGAAGCGCTCTCTTACCCGGAGGAATCTGCCGGTCGCCTGATGCAGCGCGACCTTATTGCCGTTCCGGAACATATGACGGTCGGCGACGTAATTGATTATCTCAGGGATAATCAGGATCTTACGACCGATTTCTGGGAAGTCTTCGTCGTTGATCCGCAACACAAGCCAATTGGAACAGCGCACCTGAGCTGGATCCTGCGCACGCCGCGCAATGTCGGCATGTCCGATGTGATGAAGCGGGAACAAACTCTGATCCCGGTTGACATGGATCAGGAAGAGGTTGCTCTTCGTTTCCAGAAATATGCCCTGATTTCGGCGGCTGTCGTCGATCCATCCGGTCGGCTGGTGGGAATGATAACGGTCGATGATGTTGTTCACATCATCCAGGAAGAGGCAAGCGAGGATATCCTCAAACTCTCGGGCGCGGGTGATGGCGACATCAACGAGCCGATTATCATGACCGTTCGGACACGTTTGACATGGTTGATAGTCAACCTTGGCACAGCGATTATTGCCTCTTCAGTGGTTGGCCTGTTTCAAGGCGAGATTGCGAAGCTGGCGCTCTTGGCCGTGCTCATGCCTATCGTTTCAGGCATGGGAGGCAATGCCGGGACACAGACACTTGCGGTGGTCGTGCGAGCGCTTGCGATCAATCAACTGACAGATTCCAACACTGTCAGGATGATCTTCCGAGAGTTCCGAATTGCGCTTGCGAACGGCGCCGCGCTCGGGCTTTTGATCGGAACCGGGGTCGCCTTCGTTTTCGGTATTCCCGAGCTTGGTTTGGTGATCGGGGTTGCGATGATTCTCAACAATCTTGTTGCTGGCCTTTCTGGTATACTCATCCCCGTTACACTGGACCGGCTGCGGATTGATCCAGCGGTCTCATCTGCCGTTTTTGTGACAATGATGACGGACGTCATGGGATTCTTCAGCTTTCTGGGTCTTGCGGCGCTCGCTGGACTTGCGAGTTGATGCATGCTGCATATCACGCGCATAGCCTTTGCCTGCGACAGTTTTGCCACGCTTGCAGATCGGATGACATCACGCGCAACAGAAGGCAAAGTTCGCCTGACGACCCGATACCGTCCAAAGCGGCATGAGGAACTCGTCGGCGGGTCGCTGTACTGGATCCTGAAGCATCGGTTGGTCGCGCGCAGCGAAATCCTGGGGTTTGAGGACGCCGAAGGCGGCCGCACTTATATCGTCCTGTCAGACAAGCTGGTCCCTGTAGTGCCAGTGCCGCGCAGAGCGCATCAGGGCTGGCGATATCTTGCTGCAGTCGATGCTCCGCCGGATTTTGGCGATACGACCAGCTCCGGAGAGGCATTGCCGCCGGAGTTGACAGAACAGCTTGCTGAGATTGGACTCTTCTAATTCCCGCAGTCGACCGTGCCGACGCCCAAATTTTCAACCAGACAGCTCGGGCCCCCGGTAACGCGCACTTCGCCCGGCCCAGTCTGTTTGATATCAGCCGTCCGAAATGCCTTTGCGATGACCCGCCCCGATGTTGCTGACTCGATCTTGAGATCACTGGCGTTGAGCATCGCCGCGTCGATATCGCCCGAACCGCTGACTTTCATACTGATATTCTTGGCGCTGCCGCCCAGGGAAATCCGTCCGGATCCGCTTAGATAGACATCCGCCGCATCGGAGGTGAGCTTGGCAACGTTTAAAAGCCCGCCTCCGTTGAGGGTGATATTTGTCGAGATCCCTCGCAGCTCCGCAACGGTGATCGAGCCCGCACCCAGGAGCCTCACACCTTTGAGCTGTGGCAGTACGACAAGGACCTTAGCTGCGGGGTGGGGCTCTTCCTTCCAGCTTGATCGGGCCCGGGTCAGTGTCTGTATGGTCAGGATGCCGCCGCTAGACGTGACCGAGACAATGTCGAGCGCTTGCGTGTCACCGATCGCAGTCACCGATGTTGCGCGGCCCGGCTGTATGGTGACATTGAATGGGCCAAACACCTGCACCCGATCAAAATCGGAGATTGCATAACGCTTTTCGGCTGCGCCGACTGATCCGGCAGCAAGGAAAGTCAGAAATGCGGGAACAAGGGAAAATGGCCGGAATTTCATTAGGCCACCATAAGCCCCAGACCATGCATCGTCGAGTGCTTGCCTCAGACCTTGCAGGATACGCTGCCTGACCCCAGGCTCGACGTCTTGCATTTGTCAGTGCCGGTAATTGTCACGTCGCCTGACCCCATGACTGAAACCGAAGCACTGCCGGTCGCCCGCGCTTCGACATTGCCGGATCCGGCGAGTGAAATATCAGCGGTTTCCGCCTCAAGCGCGCGTGCGGCTACATTGCCAGATCCAGCTCCGGAGATTTCGAGTGTCCCGACCTTCCCGGCAATTGCGATATCGCCTGATCCTGCGAGGCTCAGGTCAGCTGACTTCGCTTGAAGCTTGCCGATTTTGAGATTGCCCGACCCAGCTAGCGATACCTTGAACGATTCAGAGGTCGCATTGTCGATGGTCAGGTCGCCCGAACCTGCAAGGCTCGCTCCCTGTATGGCTGGCATCACCACTCTCACCTTGACCTCGTCGGCCTTTTGCGGCCAGCCGATATGCCAGCTTGAGCCAGACTTCCGACCTATTTTGAGAACGCCGTCATCGACCAGGATTTCGAGCCGATCCAGTTCATCGGACGGTCCGGTCGCGGAAACAGAGAAATCCTTCCCCACGACAACCTCGACATCGTCAGACCCACGCAAGGCCACTTTGTCAAAATTGGCAACTGCAAAAGTCCGCGAGCTTGTCGCAGACGAAGATGCAGCGCCACTTTCGGCGTGGCCGCAAGATGCAAGCAGGATGGCTGGAAAAGCAACGAGCACAAAGCGCATAAAAAGTCTCCAGGGTTGTGTATTACTCGAATAATACACAACCCTGGAGTGCGATCAAGCTAATTTGGTGAGGGCGACCCGCTCAGGCGTCGACTGGAACCGCTGACTTGTTATAGATTTCGGCAGCTTTCTTCAAAATCTCGATCAGCTTCTGGACGGCGGTTGGCTCATCCACCTGCTCCATTGCAGCGAGTTCGCGCGCAAGCCGGCTACAGGCAGCCTCAAAAATTTGCCTTTCAGAGTAGCTCTGTTCCGGCTGATCTTCGGCGCGGAAGAGGTCACGAACGACTTCGGCAATCGATACAAGATCCCCGGAATTGATTTTGGCTTCATACTCTTGGGCACGCCGGGACCACATTGTCCGCTTGACCTTTGGCTTGCCTTTCAGGGTTTGAAGGGCTTCCTGCATCTGCTTGTCAGATGAAAGTTTCCGCATGCCAACACTTTCAGCCTTGTTTGTCGGAACGCGCAGGGTCATTTTTTCCTTTTCAAAGCGCAGCACATAAAGTTCGAGCGACATGCCGGCGATTTCAGAATTTTGAAGTTCGATAACGCGACCGACGCCGTGTTTTGGATAAACAACATAGTCACCAACAATAAAATCCAACGCGCTTGAAGCCATGTGTTTCAACCTTTCCGATGATGTGCGCGACAATGCCAGCGGCCCGAATCCGCAGTGGCGGATCGGCTGTTCAGCTGAGGCGTCTAAAAAATCTCCTTCACGAATGCGGGCGCATCCGCTTCTCGAGAAGGCTTGTAGCAGATTCGCAACAAAAATGCCAGCCTTCGTCCAATTATTGCGTGACATGCTGCAATGCAGCGCAATTGTGCGAGTCACCGTGGGACGGAATGGCTCCCCGGGCCTGATTCGAACAGGCGGCCGTCCGATTAACAGTCGGATGCTCTACCGCTGAGCTACCGGGGAATATCGCCGAAACGAGGGGGCCTATTAGCAACGCGTGGCCCGAATGCAACCCGCTTAAACGACAAATTGTTCCATCGTGATGCGATCGTCGAGTGCGTGTTCAGGGTCGAACATGAAAGTGAGTGCGGCGGCCCGGTCGATCGCAACGTCAATCTTGCGGACATCCCGGACTTCGCGCTGATCGGCGACGGCGCTCACGGGGCGTTTCACGGCATCAAGAACGCGGATGCTGACGCTTGCTGTTTCCGGCAGGATCGCGCCGCGCCAGCGTCGGGGCCGAAACGGACTGATCGGCGTCAAGGCGAGGAGGCCTGAACCGAGCGGAAGAATCGGTCCCTGGGCCGAGAGATTGTATGCGGTGGAGCCAGCTGGTGTCGAAACCAGCACGCCGTCGCAGACCAATTCGGCCATGACCACGCGGTCATTCAGCGAGACTTCGAGCTTTGCCGTCTGCCGCGTTTCGCGCAACAGGGACACTTCGTTGATGGCCGGTAATTTGATCCGTTGGCCTTCGATCGTTTCGGCTTCCATGCGCAGAGGCGAAACGCTGAACCGTTTTGCCCGCGCAATCCGCTCATCAAGGCCGTCCGTGCGCCACTCGTTCATCAGGAATCCGACGGTTCCCAGATTCATGCCAAATACGGGGACAATGCGTGCATCCTCGAGCATCGCGTGCTGAACCTGGAGCATGAACCCGTCGCCGCCGAGGGCTATGACCAGTTCAGCATCATCGAGCTCAACCCAGTCCCGTTGCGAACGCAAGGCATCGGCTGCTGCTTGGGCTTCGTCTGTCGGCGACGCCAGCAGAGCCCATTTCTTCTCGGTGTTCATCCGCCGGTTACACTCATGTGGCGCGCAGTGGCGGGGGTCGTGAGGTCGAATGTATGCCGACGCGGCTTACGCCCCATCGCGAGGTCAACCGCTGCATCAACGGCAGCCGGGTCTCCCGAGCGCAATGCCGCGCGAAGGTCGACATTGTCCTCATGTCCAAGGCACATGTACAATTGGCCGGAGGCGGATACGCGAATGCGATTGCAGCCTTCGCAAAAATTGGCTGTCAGCGGCGAAATCAAGCCAATACGGTTGCCAAGTTCCTGCACCTGCCAGTATCGAGCCGGGCCGCCCGTGCGATGTGCGCTTGGGATCAGGGAGTAGCGAGCGGAAAGTTCGTCTTGCACCTGTGTAAGCGGCAGAAAGCGATCGGTCCGATCTTCGTCGATCATGCCAAGCGGCATGGTTTCGATCAGGGAAAGATCAAAGCCTTGCTCCGCGCACCATTCGAGCATCGGCAGGATTTCCTGATCATTGAGCCCCTTCAGAGCGACCATATTGATCTTGATGCGAAAACCGACGTCCTTCGCAGCGGCAATGCCATCCAGCACGCGGGCCAGGTTCCCAAGTCGCGTGATATGACTGAACTTCTCGGGATCCCGCGTATCCAGACTGATATTGATACGCTCCACGCCTGCCTCGCGCAGCCCTTGGGCGTGATCGCGCAGCCTGCTGGCATTGGTCGTCAATGTCAGTTCATCAAGGCCTTTGCCAAGCAATCGCCCGATGTCGCGAGCAACGTCGACGGCCCCCCGTCGGGCAAGTGGTTCGCCGCCGGTCAGCCGGATTCGCGTTACCCCGCGTGCGACAAATGCCCGTGCGAGCGTACCGATTTCTTCGTGGCTCAGAATCTCCGATCGCGGCAAAAACTCCATGGTTTCTGCCATACAGTAGCGGCAACGCATGTCGCAGCGATCCGTCAGAGACAGCCTGACATAGCTGATTCTGCGTCCGAATTGATCGTTCAAGACAGGTGAGGCGGAGGTCATGACGCGGTGCTAGGCCGAGAGAGAGCGTCGAGCAAGCAGATTGGGGAGTTGGCCTGCGACGCTGGGCAAGCTATCAACCATACATGGGGCACACTGAACCGTCTGACAACTTTATCTCTGCGCAGGCAGGCGCGGCAGAAGCGCCCCTTTTCGTGCTTTCATTTCGGCACCGCGACGAGCTTGCCTCTGCTGTTTCCCTTGCAGGGTGGCACGCCATAGCAGCGCGCCGAGCAGACAATGCAGAACAGCGATTCCTTGCAAGTTCTGCCATGATGGCGGTGGTCGATGCGCGTGGCGCATTCGATGACGGGCTGGCAGCAGTCCGATCGCTTGCTGATGCCGTTGAAATCAATGCGGCGTCCTTGCTTGTTCTTGTGTCGCGGACGGACGTGGATCGTCTTGATGAGCTTTTTGCTGCGGGGGCCACGCACTATTTGGCCAGCCCATTCAAGGACCAGGAACTGCTCCAGACCCTGCGTTTTGCAGAACGCCATGCGGTGCGCCTTGCGGGAGGACTCCGTGCGATTGAACGCAGGCGGGAAATTGACGTCGATGGTGTTCTTGCCTGGCAGGCAAATTTCCAGACTGGGCGCGCGACGGTCAGTGAGGCCCTGCGCAGACGACTTGGCATTGCGTCACGCGACATTGGCATGTTCGCGTTACTTGACCGGCTGAAGAATCGGGATCGCAGGGCAGGGCGCATGGCCATTCGCCGTATCTTCGGTGACGGCAGACCAACGGCCTTTACCCACATGCTGGCAGATAGCGGCAATGGCGAAGAACGGGTTGCCCAGCACCTCCGGCTCGATCGCGCACGTGGCTTGCTGTTCGGAACCATTGAGCGGCTTGACCATGACAGTGCGGCGCTGGCGCGGGGCGGCCGTGACGCCCTGACTGGTTTGCGTGATGCAGCCGCTGCCAGACGGTGGATAGAAGTGCGCCTTGGCGGCGGGAAATTCTACGTGCTGCTCTTTCACATCACGCGTTTCGAAATGATCAATGCAGCATTCGGCCGTGACACGGGAGACGCATTGTTGCAGTCAATCGCCCGGCAGATCGGACCACTGGTCAGTGAACTTGGTGGCAAGCGGTCAATCGTTGCCCGAACTGCGGGCGCGGAATTCATTATCGGGATTGAGGGGGCCGTTGAGCCTGAACGGGTCGTGCTTTTGGCGGAGCAATTGGCTGCGCAAGTCGAGCGACCGCAGCTCACCGGCGCTCATCTGATTGCGCTGTCCAGTCGGGTCGGTATCATAGAAAACCACGGCGATGACGAAAGCGTCAGCGACCTCTTGCGTCGGGCCAGTGCCGCGCTGGCCGAAGCGAAAGTGTCAGCCGATGGCCGTGTGCTTATGGTTTCGCACGAAAAGCATGAAAACGCGGCACGTGACCAAGCGTTGCAGGCGGACCTTCGCGGCGCGCTGGATCGTGACGAAATCGATATCCTTTTCCAGCCGCAGGTGTCGATAGCAACCGGCAAGGTCGTCGGCGTCGAGGCGCTTGCACGGTGGCGTCATCCGGAACATGGCGAACTAGGTGCGACAACTCTTTTTGCCGTTGCAGAACAATCCGACTATTTGCAGGCCCTCTCCGCTCATATTCAGCAGCGTGCGACGCGACTTGCAGCGAACTGGCCTAAAACGCTCGCGAATCTCCGCATGTCGGTCAATGTGACTGCGGGCGACATTGGTTTGAAGGATTTTGCGGCAAATTTCCTCGCCATGGTTGATGCGAGCGGCTTTCCGCGCCGGCGCCTGACGGTGGAAATTACCGAGAGTGGTCTTATTCGGGACCTCGCGCCTGCAGCGACGCTATTGGCTGATTTGCGCGCCGGGGGATGTCGCGTGGCAATTGATGACTTTGGGACGGGCTATTCAAGCCTTGCTTATCTCAAGGCCCTTCCGCTTGATTATCTCAAGATCGACAGCAAGCTTGCTCAGGACATCACGGGTTCCACCCGCGACCGCATCGTGGTGCGCGGCGTGATCGACATGGCCCGTGCGCTTGGCCTTGCGGTCATTGCTGAAGGCGTGGAAACGGAAGAGCAACTGACCTTGCTCGCGCGGGAAGGCTGCAACTATTATCAGGGATTCCTGTGCTCGGAGGCCGTGACGACAAGCGGGCTTGAGCGTCTTGTCGCAGAATGGGCTGTCAACTGATGCCAAGGCTGCGCGCGGCGTCATCAATCTGCCGGAGCGTCGCAGCATCCTGATTGAAAGCCGCACGGGCATTTGAATAGGCCGCAGTAGCTCGGGCTGTTTGCCCAAGCGACATGCGGCTTCGCATCAGCATGATCCAGCCTTGTAAATTCCTCGGATTGGCCTTCAATTTTGCCTCAAGCCCATCAACCATCGACTGGATCATGGCATCTTGCTGGCCCTTGGGCATCTGCGCGGCGGCTTGCATTTCCTGACGACTTGGTCCGGGAATGGCAGCGGTTGCAATCGCTGCCCCATCGCTCGGTGCGGGCTGCTTGAGCGCAGACAGGCGGCTCGCAACTTCTATCTTTTCCTTCGCGCCAACCTGCTGGATCAGGCGACGGACATCCTGCTCCCATGGCGCACCTGCTGGCGTGTCTGCGAGCAAGGCCAGCCATGCCTCAATTGCTCCCCTGTGGTCGCCTGACAGGTCCCGATCAACGCCCAAGAAATAACGGGCGCGCGGATCCTTTGGAGCAATCGCGAGAGCCCTTTCGAACGCTTGCTTCGCTTCGGCTGGAACATTGCCCGGGCCCGCCATCACCCTGGCTTCGCCAAGAGCGGACCAGTAATCTGCGTTGCGCGGATCAACCTGCACGGCGCGCGCATAGGCAGTCGCGGCCTCAGCGAATTTGCCGTTCTGGAAAAAAGCGGAAGCTAGTGTGCCCCAGCCGTTTGCATCCTTGGGATTGTCCTTCAGTCTTGCTTCCAGACGAGAAATGGCTGCGACCGGATCTGGGGTGACCGCACCTGTCTCGAAGGCGGCATCGGGTTCATCCACCGAAACGTGCCGGCTGATGGCCAGTCCTACCGCAGCTCCTGCGACTAGGGCAGACATACCCAGAATCATCCGGGTTCCCCTTGAAGTTGTGCTGATTGGTTTTGTCATGCCCGCCTGTTGCTGAGCCTGTTGCTGAAATTTGCAGTTTGCAGTCTAGCGCCGAATGATCAAGATGATAGAGTGCGGTTCAGGGTCCGCACCTGAATTCGTCTCGAGCCTGCGTATCGGCAGGTGGTATGGGGTCAGTGCAGTGGGGGGTGGGAACTTTGTCGCAGCCATTGCGGATCGCAATTGTCGGTTCCGGGCCCGCTGGCCTGAGCGCGGCTTCGCGTGCGGCGAAACTCGGCCTTTCTCATATCCTGCTCGAAAAGACGGATCATCTTTCTGATACGATCTACAAATATCAGAAGGGCAAGCATGTCATGGCGACGCCAAGCCAGCTTGTGCTTAGGTCCGACGTCGACTTTGCGGCTGGCAAGCGCGAATCCGTGCTTGATACGTGGGATCTTCAGACCGCGGCCAACAATGTCAACGTCCGCAAGAATGCAGAGATCAAGGCCATCACCGGCAAAAAGGGCGACTTCAAGCTTGAGCTGACCAACGGTGATATCGTGACTGCCGAGAACGTGATCCTTGCGATTGGTACGCAAGGCAATCCGAACATGTTGCGCTGCCCGGGTTTCGACCTGCCGCATATTCAGTATCAGCTCGACGATCCCGGGGAATATATTGACGAACATATCAGTGTAGTCGGGGGCGGCGACGCGGGGATTGAGAATGCTCTCGGGCTGGCAGCAGATCCAGAACAGCGCAACATCGTCACGATCGTCAATCGCGGCCCTGAATTTTCAACCGCGAAAGACGCCAATGTCAAAGCCTTGTTCGCTGCCCGCGATGCAGGGAGAATCATCGTCAGGGCCAACACAACGCCAACAATGGTGGAGCCGGGTTTCATCACATTTGATACAGCAGATGGCGAAGTTCGGGTTAAATGTGACAGGATCATCGCGCGCATGGGTTCGGCCCCACCGCGGAAGTTTGTCGAAAGTTGCGGAGTCGAATTCACGAGTGACGACAGGGTCTCCTATCCGAAGCTGACCCCGACCTTCGAGACGACGAACCCCGGCATATTCGTGATCGGCGCGCTCGCCGGCTACCCGCTGATCAAGCATTGCATGAACCAGGGCCATGACGTGGTCGAGTTCATAAACGGCAATACGGACCTGAAGCCGGCGGACGAGCCGATCCTCGAAGCCAAATTCAAGGGCCTTCCGGGCAAACGAAGTGTTGACGAATGGCTCGAATTCCTGCGTTCGAACATTGTAATCCTCAATGATCTCTCTCCGCTCCAAATGCGAGAATTCATGCTGGATTCCGAAGCGCGGGCCTATCGCAAGGGTGAAACCATCTTCGTCCGGAATGACCCAGGGTCTTCCCTTTTCGGCATCGCCAGCGGCTCCGTCCTTGTACAGGTTGACCCGGTCGATCCAAGCAAAACTGTTCCAATCGAAACAGGCCTGATCGTGGGAGAGGTCGGCCTGATTTCAGGGCGTCGACGGGGCGCGACTGTGGTGGCTGCCGAGGACAGCATTTGCGTTGAAGTGTCACGCTCCGCAGCCCTGAAGCTTCAGTCCTCGGTCCCAGCCGCCAAACGAGCGATTGAGCGCATATCAACAGAGCGGCAGTTGCTGCAGATGTTCGGCTCCGGACTCAAATCCGAAGATCTGAAGGAGGTGCTCGACAGCTATGAAATCCTGACGGTCAGCGCGGGCAAGCCGATCATCTCGGAAGGCGAAGAAGGCGATGACATCTACGTCATTCGTCAAGGCTCGATGGTTGTGGAGAAAGCCGTGGGCGGAAAGCCGGTCTTTCTCAATTACCTCCCCGCCGGGTCTTACGTCGGCGAAATGGCACTGATCGGGGGAGGCCTTAGGACAGCGACAGTCCGGGCTGCAATCAAGTCCGAAGTGATCAAGCTGCAGGGCGCTGCGTTTCGCACGCTGCTTGCGGCCAAGCCTCAGCTTCTGGACAAGCTGCAAAAGGACATGGCCAGTCGACAGGACATCAATGCCTTTATCGAGGCCAAGAAAGACAGTTTCTCGGGCGTCGTCGATATGTATTCCAACGTCGCCAATTTCCTGGTTGAAAACGGTATCGGCGAGGCAACCGACGTTCTGCTGATCGACGAAAACCTGTGCGTCGGATGTGACAATTGCGAAAAGGCCTGCGCAGACAGTCATGATGGGCTGTCGCGTCTCGATCGCGAGGCTGGCCGGACCTATGCGCATCTGCACGTTCCCACATCGTGTCGGCATTGCGAACATCCGCACTGCATGGCCGATTGCCCACCCAATGCCATCCACCGAGGGCCGGATGGCGAAGTGTTCATCGACGATACCTGCATCGGGTGTGGCAATTGTCAGCGCAATTGCCCTTACAAGGTGATCCGGATGGATTCCGTTCCGCCGAAGAAGCCGAGCCTTTTGAGCTGGCTGCTGTTCGGAAAGGGTCCCGGGCCTGGAGAGCCGAGCAAGGCCTGGTCCTATGCCAACAAGGACCCAGCTGAGGAAAAGGCCAAGAAGGCCATCAAATGCGACATGTGTTCGGGGCTGGAAGGTGGTCCTGCCTGTGTTCGGGCCTGCCCGACCGGAGCCGCGATCCGTGTCGCGCCAGAGCAATTCCTTTCCGTCGCACGGCTTGAACGGGAGGATCGCTGATGGCCAGCGAAGCCCCGCGCCGTGCGATGCAGACCGGCCGAATCCGCAGTGACGGTGCGCATGACGGTTTCCTGCGCCACAACAATTTCCAGTGGCTTAAGGTTGCGGGTTCGGTCTCGCTGCTTGCGATCCTGGCCTATCTGCTGATTGATGTGCAGCCGCGCCCGAATGGGGGAAGCTGGTATGGTTATATTCTGGGCACTGTAGGCGCCGGGTTGATTGTCTGGCTGACACTTCTCGGCCTGCGCAAGCGGACAATGACTCCGGGAGCGTGGTCGCTCAAGGCCTGGACGTCGGCACATGTCTATCTCGGGCTCAGCCTGATCGTGATTGGGACGCTTCATACCGGTTTCCAGTTTGGATGGAATGTTCATACGCTGGCCTATGTCCTGATGATGTTCGTTATCGTGTCGGGAATTTTTGGCGTTTCCGCCTATGCGACCCTTCCCCGAGCCATGAGTGCCAACCGCGACGAGATGACCGAAGCTCAAATGCTGGAAAGCCTCCGTGCGATCGACAGGCAACTTCATGAAGCTGCACAACCCCTTGAGCTCCGTCAGGCTGAACTGGTCCGCTCCTCGCTTGAGCAGGATCCCTTTGGCGGCAGCTTGTGGCAGCGCCTGTCCGGCAATTATCCGGACTGCGAGACGCGCGCGGCCCAGGCTGCGGTCCGCACCGAGAATGCCTACAAGCCGAAATTGGGCAATGATCCCTTGGAAAAGGTCGATGCCCTGCTTTCGCGCAAGGAAGCGATGCTTGCACGCGTGCGGCGACACCTTCGGCTGAAGGCGCTTCTAGAAATCTGGCTCTATGTCCATGTTCCCCTCACATTCGCGCTGCTGGCGGCCTTGTTCGCGCACATCATCAGCGTTTTCTTCTACTGGTAGGGGCGGGGCCAATGACCTTCATCGTCCGCCAGCTGTCCCGCACTTCCGAAGGGCGTGAAATCGTCCGCACGGCCCGGCATGAAGCGGATTCCATTGCAATCGGTCGCGATGCCAGCAGCGAAATCCATCTCGCCGATCTTGCGGTCGAACTTCATCATGCGCAGGTCAAAATGCAGACCGGTGGCGAGCTGGAGATCGACTCCACCTGCGGTCTGCCATTCGAAATTGAAGGGCGCAGTGCGCTGCAGGCCCGGATCGATCCCGCAGTCGGGGCGGAACTTCGCTTCGGCGGACATCGCATAGGCGTTTCTGCAGAAGATGGTGCCGCTGTCCTGACCGTCGAGCGGGTCGAGGCTCTTTCGGATGCAAGCGAAGCGAAAGAGGAAATCGGGCTGTTCACGCTCAAAGGCTTGCTGCCGGGCCGCAGGCCTGTGGCGTGGAGCCTGATTGGCGCTGTGCTGTTGATCTTCCTCATCTGGCCCATTTTCACCTACGCGACATCTCACGGAGTGGCGAAGCGCTCTCCCGGCTTTCATGCCGACCGGATGTGGTCAAGTGGGCCGTTGAGTATTGCCCACAAGAGCCTCATGAACAATTGTCAGGCTTGCCATGTGAACAAGTTTGAAGCTGTACGGGATACGGCCTGCATGACCTGCCACAAGGATGATGCTCATGCGCATGCGGATCCCGCCCGGATCGCGTTGGCCAAGGAGCCGCCCGGGATCGGGGGGCGCATAAAGGGCCTGTTCCAGACCGCATTCAACCATCCGGCGGGTCGTTGTGTCGATTGCCATACAGAACATGAAGGCGCCGGCCGCATGCCGCCCACAGCTCAGGCCTTCTGCACGGATTGCCATGGTTCGCTGAATACACGGCTGACGGATACCAAACTCAAGAACGCAGATGACTTTGGAACGGATCACCCGGAATTCATGCCCGCTGTGACGGCCGGCACAGACGCGCGGGGCAATCGGCTGTACCGTCGCGTTTCATTCAACGCACATCCGGTGGACAATAATGGCCTCAAATTCCCGCATGCCATTCATCTTGCCAGGGGCGGCAGCATCGCCCGCATGGCCCAGACGATGAAGGCAGACCAGGGCTTCGGAGATAGCCTCGCCTGCAAGGACTGTCACACGCCGACGGCTGACGGTACGCGGTTCAGGCCAGTGGAAATGGAACGCAATTGCGGCATGTGCCACAGTCTTGCGTTCGACAGGATCGGCGGGACGTTCCGAACCCTGCGCCATGGCGATCCGGCGCAGGTTGTTGCCGATCTTCGCGCCTTTTATCGCTCGACAGGGCCAGACCGGCCAATCAGCCTGGGCGGAATGGCGCGGCGCAGGCCGGGCGACTATGCAGCGGCTGAGACATCACAGGATTATGTTGCAGGTGCCCGGGCCTATGGCGGGCAGGCAGAGGAGGCAGTGCAGGCCGTCTTTTCGCGCGGCGGGGCATGCTTTGATTGCCATGTTGTGACGCCCACAGGAAATGGATCGGCGCCCTTCCACATCGGCAAGGTTTACCAGCCGGATCGTTATATGAAGAAGGGCTGGTTCGATCATAATGCGCATCGCTCGGAAGCCTGCACAAGTTGCCATGCAGCAGACAGGTCAAAGGCGGCGACCGATTTGCTCCTGCCGGATCTGGCAAGTTGCCGCACCTGCCATGTTGGAGAAAGCGGCAGTCGGTTGAAACCCGTCAAGACACCGGTCGAATCCAGTTGCGCAATGTGCCATGATTACCACATCGATGCAGGCGCGCCTTGGCTTGCTCGCCAAAAAGTCGATCGGACGAAGGGCCACGCGCAGGGTCGCGGAACTCTTGCGAGCGCCCGATGAAGGCCCGCTTTCCATGCTGATCGCGCAGGTCACGGACATTCACCTGGGTTTCGAGCCGGACAACCCCGAGGAATTCAATCGGCAGCGCCTTGATCAGGTCGTCCGCCGCCTGTCAGCCCTCTCGCCAAGGCCGGACGTGCTGCTTGCGACCGGCGACCTTGTCGACCGTGGGGATTCGGAGTCCTATCGCCGTCTGCGCGATGCCTTTGCCGGATGCCCCTTTCCGGTGCTGTATTGTCTTGGGAACCACGATCTTCGCCAAAATTTTGTCGAATGCTTTCCGGAAACGCCGACGGCTGACGGCTTTGTCCAGTATGAGCATGAATTGTCAGGCCTCCGTATCCTGTTTCTTGATACTCTGGAGGAAGGGCGTCACGGCGGAGCCTTTTGCGAAACGCGGGCCGCGTGGCTCAAAGCGCGTCTGGCGGAAAAGCCGGACGTGCAGACGCTGATCATCATGCATCATCCGCCGGTTGAAGTCGGAGTCGAATGGATGAACACGCACCCCGATGAGCCCTGGGTTCATCGCGTTGCCGACGCGGTAGATGGTCACGATCAGATTGCCGGCATCATCTGCGGCCATGTCCACCGCCCGATCTCGGTCGGCTGGCGCGGGAAGACGATTTCCATCTGCGCGTCAACCGCCCCGCAAGTGGCGCTCGACCTCAGCCGGATCGACCCCGAAAAGCCCGATGGCCGACCCATGATCATTGCCGATCCACCCGCCTATGCGCTGCACAGATGGAATGGCAGGGAACTGGTAAGCCATTTCGATACCGCCGAAGATCATGACGTCCTCGCGCGTTTCGACGCGACGATGCAGGATCTGGTTCGGAACCTGCTCAATGAGCGGCCGGTTTAGGCTGGGTAACGTGCCTCGACGAAATAGAGGCCATCGGGCGGGGCGTTGAAGCCGAGCGCCTTGCGGTCCTTTGCATCGAGTGCGGCCTTGAGGTCCGCGGATGACCATTGTCCGCGCCCAACCATCATGAGGCAGCCGACCATCGAACGGACCTGATGGTGGAGAAACGAGCGTGCAGAGGCCGCGATCTCGATCTCCTCACAGAACCGCCGGACATCAAGGACGTCGAGCGTCTTGACCGGGCTTGCCGACTGGCAGTGCATCGAGCGGAAGGTCGTGAAATCATGATGTCCGACAAGCACTTGCGCCGCTTCGTGCATGGCATCGCTGTCGAGCGCCTGCGGCACGCGCCAGGCACGTCCCTTGTCCAATGCCAGTGGTGCGCGGCGATTGATGATCCGATAGAGGTAACGCCGCCCGATGCAGGAAAACCGGGCATGCCAGTCATCCGCAACCGGCGCGCAGTCGAGCACAGCAATGGGATAGGGCCGGAGCTTGGCATTGATGCCTTCCATCAGGCGGAACGCTGTCACCGTCTTGGTCACGTCAAGATGCGCTGACATCGCTTCAGCATGAACTCCGGCGTCCGTTCTACCCGCGGCATGCAGGATGATGCTCTCACCGGTAATCGCCTTGCCAGCATCCTCGATGGCCGCCTGCACGCTTGGCCCGTGGGGTTGGCGTTGCCAGCCCATGAAGGGTCTGCCGTCATATTCGATCGTCAGGCGAAACCGTGTCATGCGAGCCGCGTTCCCACCGGGATCTTGAGCCCGCGGAGCAATTCTGCGGGCGTCATTGCGGCTTTCCCCGCGCGTTGAATGAGTGTCGGCCGAATGACCCCGGGATTGCACTGGATGCCGAGTGCATCGTCGATCACTTCGCCGGGCCGGGCGCTTTCGCTCATTTCAGTCTTTGCGGCGAGAATGCGGAAACGCTCTCCTGCAAGCTCGAAAAAGGCGCCGGGTGCCGGAGCAAAGGCCCGGACCTGACGTTCGACCTGCGGCGCACTCACAAGGAAATCGATCCGCGCTTCTGCCTTGTCGATCTTGGTGGCGTAGGTCACGCCGGCATCCGGCTGCGGCTGCGGTGGATAGGCTTCCGGTTCGGACAGGACCTGAACGAGCAATTCTGCCCCAAGGTCAGCCAGCTCAGCCGTCAGCGCACCGGCAGACTTGTCCTCAATTGGCGTTGAAACGGTTGCGAGCATCGGGCCGGTGTCGAGGCCGGCCTCCATTTGCATGATCGTCACGCCCGTTTCGGCATCCCCGGCAAGGATTGCCCGCTGAACCGGTGCCGCACCGCGCCAGCGCGGGAGCAGCGATGCATGGACGTTGACGCAACCCAGTCTTGGTGCATCAAGCACGGCTTGCGGCAGGATAAGTCCATAGGCCGCAACCACGGCAATATCGGCGTTGATTGCGGAAAACTGGCTTTGAGCATGGGTATCGCGCAAGCTCGTTGGCGTCATGACGTCAATACCGAGTGCCTCGGCGCGCCGCTGGACAGGCGAGGGCGTGAGCGATTTGCCGCGCCCGGCCGGCCGCGGCGGCTGGGTATATACGGCGACCACGTCATGCCCGTTTGCGACAAGCAAATCGAGACTCGGCACCGCGAATTCGGGCGTCCCCATGAAAATGATCTTCATTCGTCCCCTCAACCCCTTGGCAGGACAATGTGCAAGCCCCTATCGTGTCAGCAATGGCAAGCCACGAGATAGAGACACTGGTTCAAGCGCTCGCGCGGCTCCCCGGCCTGGGCCCGCGTTCGGCGCGTCGGGCCGTGCTTTACCTGTTGAAGAAGCGGGAAGGGGCGCTGGCGCCGCTACTGCGGGCGCTCGAGAGTGTGAATGACCGGCTCGCTACATGCGAAACCTGCGGCAATGTCGATACGACCAACCCGTGCGGCATTTGCGCTGATCCGCGACGCGATTCGCGAATGCTCTGCGTGGTCGAAGATGTGCCGGACCTGTGGGCGCTCGAACGCTCGCGCCTATTTCCCGGCAAGTTCCATGTGCTCGGCGGCAAATTGTCGGCGCTCGACGGGGTGCGACCCGAGGATCTGGGCATCGACACCCTGATTGCCCGCGTTTCGGGCGGCGAGGTCGATGAAGTGGTGCTGGCGATGAATGCGACGCTCGATGGGCAGACGACTGCGCACTATCTGGCCGAACGCCTCGAATCGCATCCCGTTCGCATTACGCAACTGGCGCACGGCCTGCCGGTCGGCGGCGAGCTCGATTATCTGGATGATGGCACGCTGGCCCAGGCGTTGCGCGCCCGGCGCCCGGTCTCTTGACCCGTAACGGCAGAATTCTTACCTGAGGCGCATGGCCATTCTGCCCATCATTGAAGCGCCCGATCCGAGGCTCAAGACCGTTTCCACGCCGGTGGAAGCGTTTGACGAGGCTTTGCAGACGTTGATCGACGATATGTTCGAGACAATGTATGACGCTCCCGGCATCGGCCTCGCGGCAATCCAGGTGGGTGTTCCGAAGCGGCTGCTCGTCATGGATCTTCAGGAAAAAAATGAAGAAACGGGTGCAACCATCCGTGAACCAAGGGTTTTTATTAACCCCGAGATACTGCAGACGTCAGAGGAAATGTCGGTCTACAATGAAGGCTGCCTGTCGGTTCCTGACCAGTATGCGGATGTCGAGCGGCCAAAGACGGTTCGCGCCCGTTGGCTCGACCGCGACGGCAAACGCCATGAGCAGGAGCTCGACGAAATGCTGGCGACGTGCCTCCAGCACGAAATGGATCACCTCGAAGGCATCTTGTTCATTGACCATTTGTCCAAGCTGAAGCGGGACATGGTCCTCAAGAAGTTGCAAAAGGCGCGCCGTCTCGCAGCCTGAGTTCTCCGTTTCCGTTCAAGAAGGAGAGTATGACAATGGCATATACCGGAAGCTGCTTTTGCGGAGCAGTCACGATCGAGGCCGAGGGCGAGCCAGAGGGCATGGGATATTGCCATTGCGCATCCTGCCGTTCCTGGTCAGGTGGGCCCGTCAACGCGTTCTCGCTTTGGAAGCCCGACGCGATCAAAGTGACGTCCGGAGCGGAGAATATCGCGACGTTCACAAAGACTCCGCTCAGCGAGCGCAAATACTGCGCGAAATGCGGAGGCCACCTGATGGCGAACCACCCGCCGCTTGGGCTGATGGACGTGTTCGCGGCGACTTTGCCCGGCCTCGCGTTTCAGCCCGGCGTTCACATCAACTATGCGGAAACGGTTCTGCCGATGAAGGATGGCCTTCCCAAGCTGCGCGATTTTCCCGCTGAATTCGGGGGAAGCGGCGAGGCTATCCCCGAATAGGCCGCAACGCCCCTCAGGCGGTAACTTGCCTCTGCTGTTTCCCGCGCGAGCCTGGGAACAGCAGGTGGGAAACCAGCACGAATACGCCTGCGCAGGCATAGGCGATGATCACGGCTTCGGGATTCCAAAGCAGCGATACGCCAAGGATCAACCGCAGGAACAGCGGGTTGAAACCGAAATCATGACCGAGCGCGGCACAGATGCCCAGGAGATTTCTCTCGTCGGTGATGAATGAACGAACTTGCTGCATGATCTTGCTCCTCAAATGGTTGAGCCGGTTCGGCCCGTGATTTCGAATGTCCAAAAGCAGTTATCGTGCCAAAATGGAGAGATGGCGGAATTCTGCGGCTTTCTCTCAACACTGCCCGAAATTTTGCGAATGCGATTGGTCTCCTGCACCAAATGTTGGCAAATGATGCAAGATGCCCTTTCGGGCAGAATCGCTGTTGCTCCGTGCGATCGTGCCTCCCATTCGTCAGCAATTTCTCGCGATTGCGTTTCATGATTGAGGGGCCAGAGAGCCAAACTTGATCGGGTGGCTGCATTCAGGCCCGGGTTGGCGGCCCGCAAGATTTTCGCTTTCCTATTTGATTTGTTCCATCTACGTTCCGAATCATGAGCGCTTTCACTGCTGTCATTCTGTGTCTTTTTGCATTGGCCGGTGGCGGGCTGATCGGTTGGCTCGTCGGCGGGCGCGGGGCCGGCGCTTTGAAGGCCGAACGCGACCTGCATCTTGAGAATTTCAAGGCAGCCATCCGTGATCTCGAAACAGCTATCGAGGAGCGGGATTCTGCGCGGATAGACGCCGTGAAGCTTCGGGCTGAGCACGATGCTTTCGAAGCGCGGCTGGCCGAACTGCGCGAGGCAAAGGATGCCCTTTCCGCGCAGTTTGCTGAAGTCGGGAACCGATTGCTGAGTGAAGCGCAGCGGCAATTTCTCGAGCGCGCGGATCAGCGGTTCAAGCAGTCTGAAGAAAGCTCGGGGCAGGTGCTCAAGTCGCTCCTGCAACCCGTCAATGAGCGGCTCCAGCGCTATGAGGAGACGGTGGCGAAGGTCGAGAAGGACCGGTCTGAAGCCTATGGCAACCTTCAAGGCCTGATGGAATCGATGCGGATCGGGCAGGAATCGGTGCGTGCCGAGGCGGCCAAACTCGGCAATTCATTGCGCAATGCCCCCAAGGCGCGGGGCCGCTGGGGTGAACAGCAGTTGCGCAACGTGCTCGAAACCTGCGGGCTTTCGGAACATGCAGATTTCCAGACCGAAGTCAGCGTGGAAAGCGGGGAGGGGCGCTTGCGCCCCGACGTCATCATTCGCGTGCCGGGGGGCCGCAACCTCGTTATTGACGCGAAAGTCTCGCTCAATGCATATCAGGATGCGTTTGAAGCTGGCGAGGACGTCCACCGCCAGGCAGCCCTTGCAGCCCATGCAGCGGCGATGAAGGCGCATGTGAACACGCTTGGGCAGAAGGCCTATCAGGACCAGTTCGAGGATACGCCCGACTATGTCATCATGTTCGTGCCGGGAGAACATTTTCTTTCCGCTGCGCTCGAACAGGATGCGGATCTCTGGGATTTTGCCTTTGCCAAGCGCGTGTTGCTTGCAACGCCGACAAACCTGATTGCTATTGCGCGGACCGTTTCTGCCGTGTGGAAACAGGAAAAAATGGCCGGTCAGGCGCGCGAGATCGCTGAACTCGGCAAAGAGCTTTACGCTCGCCTGTCGACAATGGGCGGGCATGTAGGGCGAATGGGCAAGAATCTGGATACGGCTGTGTCTGCCTATAACGCACTCGTCGGCAGCCTCGAATCTCAGGTGTTGACGCAGGCGAAGCGCTTCGAAGAGCTGAATATCGATACCGGCGGCAAGGCAATCGAGGCCTTGCCCATTGTGGAGCAGACAACGCGGCCGCTGGTGAAGCTTGTCTCTGGTGGTGAACAGACCTAGCGCGGGCGTCGCTGGTTCAAGACTTCATAGGCCATCACAGCAGTCGCCATTGCTGCGTTGAGGCTGTCCGCCTTGCCCAGCATCGGCATCTTCACAAGAAGATCGCACTCTCTCTCATAAGCCTCTGGAAGGCCTTGTGATTCATTCCCGATCAGAAGGAAGGTCGGGGCCTCATAGTGCGGGTCCTGATAGTCGTTCTCTGTGTTGAGACTTGTGCCCACGAGTTGGCCAGGACCCGAGCGGAGCCAGTCGAGAAAATCCGGCCAGCGAGCGGTTGAAACTTTCTGCGTGAAGATCGCGCCCATGCTTGCGCGCACCGCTTCAACCGAAAAGGGGTCGGTGCAATCATCGATCAGGATCAGACCGCCAGCACCAACAGCGTCTCCGGTCCTCAGAATTGTGCCGAGATTGCCGGGATCGCGCAATCGCTCCGCCACCAGCCAGATTCCGGCGGCAGTCCTGTCGAGCGCCGCAAGCGGTGTCAGCATTTCAGGGTAGACGCCAATTACTGCGCCGGGATTGTCCTTGCCGGACAATTTCGAGAGAATATCGGTTGAAGTAACGAACACCTCGCCACCAGCCGCTTCGGTCGCATGAGCGAGTTTCTCGAGTAAAGGATGGCCAGCAGTTTCAGGGGCATGCCAGAGCATGCGCGGTGCGATGCCGGCCTCCAGCGCCTCAGTCAGTATTCGCAAGCCTTCCGCCAGAAACAGTCCCTCAGCGCGACGGTGCTTCTTGTCTCGCAGGCTCTTGACCTGCTTGACCAGAGGATTCGAGAAACCGGTGATTTCGCGAGGCACTCACTCCGCCTCGTGAAATTTTGCCTCGACCAGTTCCGCGAGCGAGGTCACAGCGGCCTCTGCTCCATCGCCGTCTGCGCTGATGGTGATCTCGTCTCCCATCGCAGCGCCCAGCATCATCAGTCCCATGATCGATGTCCCAACGACTTTTGCGCCGTCCTTTTCGACTTCAACGCGCGCGCCAATGCCGCTCGCCATGGTCACGAACTTGGCACTCGCCCGCGCATGGAGGCCGCGCTTGTTGGTGATCAGGACTGTGCGGACCACGGCACTCATGCGGCAGCTTCACCCAGAACTTCCGATGCGACCGAAATATATTTGCGACCTGCCTCTCGCGCCGCGGCAACGGCTGCAACGACGCTCATTGTCCGCCGTGCACCCTCAAGACGGATGAGCATGGGGAGGTTGACCCCTGCAATCACTTCGATCCGGCCTGATTCCATGAGAGAAATGGCCAGGTTTGATGGTGTGCCGCCGAACAGGTCTGTCAGGATGATTACGCCGCGACCCTGATCGACACGAGCGACGGCTGCGGCAATATCGGCGCGGCGCGCCTCCATATCATCATCTGGGCCGATACAGATGCTTTCAACGGCATCTTGCGGTCCAACCACATGTTCCATTGCCGTCACGAATTCTACCGCGAGACGGCCATGCGTCACCAACACCAACCCGATCATCGATTTTTCGCCTGCAAACCTGTCTGTTCTTGCCCCCGTCCTGACATTGCCTCGAACGCGTCGTCCGCAGGAAGGTCAAGATCTCGGTGCACTATGGTGGGGGAAAATCCCGCGTCACGCAACCGGGTAGACATCATTTCGGCAAAGTGAACCGATCTGTGTCTCCCTCCGGTACACCCGAACGCGACTGTAACGTAGGATTTTCCTTCTTCGCGATATCGCGGCAGCAGGAACAGGAGCAAATCTGCTATGCGGGAACTGGCTTCGGCATAGGCCGGGTCGGCACGGACATGGAATGCGACGCGTTCGTCCCGCCCCGTCAAGGGACGCAACTCGTCATCCCAATGGGGATTGCGGAGGAAGCGCATGTCAAAAACAAGGTCTGCGTTGCGAGGCAAGCCCCGGGCAAAGCCGAAGGACATGACCGTGAGCGCGGGGTCAGCCTCTCCATGCAAGGCAAAGCGATTGCGGAGCTCTAGTCGCAGATCGTTGGTGGTGCTCGCCGTCGTGTCGATGACCTGATCTGCCGAACGCCGCAACTGAGCAATGAGTTCGCGTTCGCGGGCGATGCCATCGCTAGCGGGCCGATCCGGGGCAAGCGGGTGTCGCCGACGCGTTTCCGAATAGCGTCGTTCGAGTTCCGCACCCGAGCAGTCGAGAAAAAGAATCACGATATTCTCGCGGTTCAATTTGCGCATGGCGGCAACCCGCTCAAGGATCGCTCCGGCGTCGAATCCGCGCGTTCGACTGTCGATGCCGATCGCCAAAGGCCTGCTGCCCTGAGCACCCGCTGGAGGTTGGGTTTCCAGAAGGCGAGCAAGCAGGGCAAACGGCAGATTGTCGACGACCTCCCAGCCCATATCTTCAAACGTCTTGAGCGCAGTCGACTTCCCGGCGCCTGACATGCCAGTCACGAGCAGAATTCTGTCCGGGCGTGCGCCAGCGTTCATTCCCCGACAATTCCCTTTAGCAGCAGCTCGACCTTGATCGGAGCCGAGGCCTCATAGGCTGAAATTGCAAATGTAGGGACCTCAATATCTGCCAATAAACGCGTCAAGTCTGGCTCCGGCATGCGGGGTACGGGTTCGTCGATGTCGATCACCAGCGCCACAGGCACTGCCGATTCATGTGGCATTTTCACCAGTCCGATACCGCGGACTTCTATCCTGCCGCGAATGGTTTCAGGCGGCGAGGCAAGGAGCTTTCCATCCGATCGCGTCACAATCGTGTAATCATCGCTGACCAGCACCGCACCTCGGTCAATCAACCGCAGGGCAAGGTCTGATTTTCCGCTTCCTGGCCTGCCTGAAATCAGAATGGCATGTCCGTTGATGGACACGGTTGACGCATGAACAGTTTCGGACGAGAGCGCAGTCATACCGGCTATACCTCCAATGCGGGCAAGCGGAATTCGATCCGCGCGCCCTGCTGACCGGGCTCGCGTGAAACAGCTTCAATGGTGCCATTGTGGCCGTTCACGATCGTCCGGGCAATCGAAAGACCTAGACCGGAATGCTTTCCAAATGCTTCATCGCCACGCCTGTCGCTATGAAAACGTTCGAACACGGCTTCGCGGGCATTTTCCGGTATCCCTGGCCCATCATCATCGACCGTCACGATCACCTGTTCGAAGATGCGGGTTGCAGCAATCCGGACGACTCCGCCTGGCGGTGAAAAAGAAATCGCGTTGGCGAGAAGGTTTTCGATGACGCGGCTGAGTTGGGAAGGATCGCCCATGACCATGGCTGTTCCAGCGTGGGGACGGGCGAATGCAATTTCTACATTGTCCGGCTTTGCTCGTGCCTTGTGCAACTGAAGCAGATTCTCGATCAGTTTGCCGATGTCCACTGGCTCGAAGCGGGTTCGCGCCAGCTTGGCATCAATGCGTGAAAGATCGGCGATGTCGGTAATCAGCCTGTCCAACCGGTAGACATCTTCTTTGATGATATCCTGCAGTTGCGCTCGCAATTCGGGCTTTGTCACAGTCCGCAAACCCTCTGCAGCGGAGCTCAGCGACGCGAGCGGGTTCTTGATTTCATGGGCAACGTCCGCCGCAAACGCCTCTGTGGCATCGATGCGTTGCCGCAGGGCATGTGTCATGTCCGAAAGCGCCCGGGCCAGGCGGCCAATCTCGTCGTTGCGGGATGGCAGTCGCGGAACATTGACTTCACGATCCCGCCCGGCCTGAACCCTGACCGCGGCGGAGACGAGAAGCTGCAGCGGCTTGGCGATGGTCCGCGCCAGAAATAGCGAAAGAAGCACCGAAAGAAGGCTGACCAGGGCAATGACATAGCCAAGCCGGGTCCGCTCGGCGCGCACAAAGCGTCTGATATCGCGGGCGTTGCGGTCTGTTCTCAGCAACATCGGCTGTCCAGCCGCAACAGGGGCCGTTGCCCAGATCATGTGTGTCAAGTCGGGAGCGATAAGCCAGCCTTGGGCATTAGCCGGCCATTTGTCAGGTGACGTGAATCCTTCGAATTTCGGAGGCTCTCGCGCATCGACGACAAATTCGATGGCCTCATCCAGCCAGCGGGCGACGTGCCGCTGCCAGGACTCGGTATCGGGGTCAATAAGCGTGAAACTGGGACCTTCAGCCCAACTGTCGGCCACAATATGCCCATCGCGGTCCGCCAGGCGCACCCGCGCTCCAGTCTGGCGCCCGATCTTTGCGACGAAGGATTGGCGCTCAGGCAAAGTCATTCCGTCCATTGCCGTCGACATTAGACGTGCTTCTGCAGCAGCCTGGCTGACCCGCTCGACAATCAGGCGCGAGCGATAGCTGTCGAGGTAGAAGAAGCTGCCCGCCAAAAGGGCCAGCGCGAAGACGTTGACCGCAAGTATCCGCTGGCGCAGCGAAAGGCGCCCGGACCAGTCAAGTCGCGACCCTGCCGGTTCAATTGCCTGTGAAGCGATATCCGGCCCCGTAGAGTGTATCGA
This sequence comes from Aquisediminimonas profunda, assembly GCF_019443285.1. Classification (GTDB taxonomy): domain Bacteria; phylum Pseudomonadota; class Alphaproteobacteria; order Sphingomonadales; family Sphingomonadaceae; genus Aquisediminimonas; species Aquisediminimonas profunda. Next base: position 2,808,211 of record NZ_CP080327.1, on the reverse strand, counting down.
TTGCGTCAAATTCCGGATCCACCTGACGAAACTTGCGTCTCAGTCGTTTGATATGGCTGTCGATTGTGCGGTCATCAACATAGACATCGTCCTGATAAGCGGCATCCATCAGCTGGTTTCGGCTTTTCACCACATCCGGCCGATGTGCAAGCGCTTCGAGGATCATGAATTCGGTCACTGTGAGGGAAACGTCCTTGCCATCCCAATGCACCCTGTGCCTCGCCGGGTCCATCTCGAGCCTTCCGCGAACAATGGCGGCAGTACCGCCGACAATATCTTCGGATTTTGCGTTCCGCCGGTTTTCAGCCCTCCGCAAGACGGCCCGTACCCGCGCAATCAACAAGCGTTGCGAGAATGGCTTGGCTACGTAATCATCAGCCCCGGTAGCAAAGCCCAGTTCTTCATCAATCTCATCATCCTTGGACGTCAGGAAGATGACCGGCATCTGAACCTTTTCCCGAAGCCTCTTGAGGAGCTCAAGCCCGTCCATCCGCGGCATCTTTATGTCAAAGATGCCAAGGTCGGCGGGATTGGCGATCAACGCCTTGAGTGCAGACTCCCCGTCGGGATAAAGCCGGGTGCGAAATCCCTCGGACTGAAGCGCAATGGACACAGATGCGAGAATATTCCTGTCATCATCGACCAGCGCAATCGTGCAGTCAGATGTTGCGCTGTCGTCGTCCATCATCGCCATCACCCAAGCATAGGCGACACACCTGAGCGCATCAACACGTTCGGTTAGGCATAATTTCCCCCTGACGCGTTTGACGCGCTTTCCTGCCTCCCTTATGCGCGCTCTCGACTCGGCTTTGTGCGAACGTGCCGACTGTTCTTTGACCGGAATGGAGATTTACCGTGGCCGACAGCGCTTCCAACAACCCTCTTGCGAAGCAGGGGATTGCGACTTCCGCAACGCTGTTCTGTAATCAGGGCACTGCCCAGCTGATTGAATTGGCTGTTTCGCGAAACGAGGGACTTCTCTCGGCCGACGGTGCCTTTGTCGTTGCGACAGGAAAGCACACTGGGCGTTCGGCTTCGGACAAGTTCATCGTGCGTGATGTGGAAACCGAAAATACTGTCTGGTGGGGCAAGACAAACGTAGCGATGTCGCCCGAACATTTTGCTGTGCTGAAGGCAGATTTCCTTGCCGAAGTCGCAAAGCGCGAAACACTTTTCGTTGCTGACCTGTTTGGTGGATCGCAGCCGGAGCATCGCGTCAACGTCCGCGTGATCAATGAACTTGCCTGGCACAACCTGTTCATCCGCACCTTGCTTGTGCGGCCAAAAGCTGAGGAGCTGGAAGGCTTCTCGCCGGACTATACAATCATCGATCTGCCGAGCTTCCGCGCCGATCCTGCGCGCCATGGTTGCCGCAGCGAAACAGTGATTGCAGTCAACTTCAGTGAGAAGCTGATCCTTATCGGCGGCACTGCCTATGCCGGCGAAATGAAGAAGTCCGTCTTTGGAATTCTCAACTATCTGCTGCCGACCAAGGGCGTCATGCCCATGCATTGTTCGGCCAATATTGGCCCGAATGGGGATACGGCAGTCTTCTTCGGGCTTTCCGGTACAGGCAAGACCACGCTTTCGGCCGATGCCAGCCGGACGCTGATCGGCGATGACGAACATGGCTGGTCGGACACAGCCGTGTTCAATTTTGAAGGCGGTTGTTATGCGAAAATGATCCGCCTGTCTGCGGAGGCCGAGCCCGAAATCTACGCCACCACCAAACGCTTCGGCACAGTTCTCGAGAATGTTGTGATCGACCCAGCCACGCGCCAGATCGATCTGGACGACGACAGCCTGGCGGAAAACAGCCGCGGGTCTTATCCGATCGACTTCATTCCGAATGCATCGGAAGAGAATATGGGCCCCGTGCCCAAGAATATCATCATGCTGACCGCGGATGCCTATGGCGTTCTCCCGCCGATTTCAAAGATGACGCCCGACCAGGCGATGTATCACTTCCTGTCCGGCTATACCGCGCGCGTTGCGGGGACCGAGATTGGTGTGACGGAGCCTACGGCGACGTTCTCGACCTGTTTTGGGGCACCGTTCATGCCCCGGCATCCGAGCGTCTATGGGAACCTGCTGAAGGAGCGGATTGCAAAGGGCGGTGTTTCGTGCTGGCTCGTCAACACGGGCTGGACCGGCGGATCCTATGGCACCGGCAGCCGCATGCCGATCAAGGCCACGAGGGCACTGCTCAATGCCGCACTCGACGGCAGCCTTGCCAATGCCGAATTCCGCAAGGATCCGAACTTCGGCTTTGAAGTGCCCGTCGCGGTTGATGGAGTGGACAGCGCGATTCTCGATCCGCGCAGCACTTGGGTCGACAAGGCGGCTTATGACGCAACGGCGCAAAAGCTGGTGCGACAATTCATCGATAACTTCGCGCAATTCGCGGACCATGTCGATGAAGGCGTCCGCCAATCGGCGCCAAAAGCTGCCTGAACGCCCGGGAAATTCCGGGCTCTAAAGAGAGAAAGCCCGGAAATGACCGACCATAGCCCAAGACTGTTTTCAACTGATGCCGAGATCACAAGGATCGGCAAAGGCCTCCTCGCGCGTACGCTTCCCAAGGAGACCTGGACCCATGAAGCGCATCTTGCAGCGTGCACCTGGATCGTGCGCGATTGCCCGGAAATCAATCCCGAACATGACTTGAGAGAGATCATTTCGCGCTACAACGAAAGCGTCGGTGGCGTGAACAGCGACACGGAAGGCTATCACGAAACGATTACCCAGGTCTTCATTGCAGCGGTGCGCGATCACCTGAGCGAACGACCCGGTGAAGAGAGCCTATGCGCATGCGTCAACGCGCTTCTGGTGTCCGACCGCGGTCGGAGGGACTGGCCGCTGCGCTTCTACACAAAGGAGCGGTTATTTTCGGTCGAAGCTCGACGGGGATTTGTGGCGCCGGATCTGGGGTGACCTATTCGATTTCGCGCCCGACAGGGTAGAGCAGGTAGCGTTCGTCATAATAGGGCGTGCGCGCATAAAACCAGCTCAATCGCGCTGTCGGGTCTGCCGCAAATTTTGCGTCGGCCGCGAGTTTGGCTTTGAATTCCTTGGCGATAGCCGGGTCGTTCTCCAACATGCGGTCGGCAAGCGGGGCCATTGCATAGCCTTCGATGTATTCCGTCCGCATCAGAATCTCCGGATAGAAGTTCCAAGCCAAAAGGGAGTCGGGGCTTTCGGCCTCAAGCATCGCTGCGGCAAGCAGACCAAGCGGCTGATTTGAAGGCACGCGGACCGAACCGGCTGGGTAAGTTTCTGTCCTCTTGAGATGGTGATATTCGGCGGTCAGCGGGATATGGCCCTCGTCCGGCGCGCCAAGCTTGGGATTACCCAGGCGCACCATGTCAACTTGCACGCTACGCGAGGATTCGATCGTCTCGAACTGGATGCCATGCAGTTTCAGCAATGCGATTACTTCGGGTTTGGTTGCGGGAACCCACCATGCAGCAGGAAGAGTAGAGACAAAATCCGGCGCCTGGGTGTAGACCGGTACCTTGAGCGTGACGGGGCGACCAAGATAGCGCACTTCGGTGCTGCCCGATGCAGGTGATTGATAATCCTCCTGTGCGATTCCCCTGAAGGCATCAATCACGAACAGCGGCTCGCTTCTTGCTTTCCAGGTCAACACTGTTGTCGCAGGACGCGAACGGACATCTGACAAAACCGCAGCAACCAGACCTTCCTGTTCTTTCCCGAGGAGCCGCATCGACTCTTCGATCAGGACGTAGGTGCCCAGCACACGCTGGCGATATGGCTTGAGTGAATGAGTCTCGACCAGAACAGTCGGCTGACGTGCGAGCTCGCCATAGCCGGTCGAATAACGGGGTGTATCCGGGCTGAGCAACGCACCCTTCTCAAGTTTGTGGGGGTCGATGGCTTCCACATAAAGGCCAGGGATATGGCCGGCCTTGCGGAGGGCTGTCGTTACGGCCGGACGGTAATAGCTATCAAGCCACGCGCCTATTGCTGGCGAATGGCTGGGCGAGCCACCCCAACCCGGGAAAGTGAACGTAATGTCATATTGATGATCGATCCCATCGGATACGTGCAAGTCCAGAATCAATGCGGGATTAAGACGATTGATATAGGTCCGCATGGCACGCATTTCGGGCGTGTCTGCCTTAAGCCAATCGCGATTGAGGTTGAGATTCTGTGCCGTAGTCCGCCAGCCCTGATTGGAGGGACCGCGCTGGTTCGGCCGATTGGTCGCGGATGAACGTTCATGTCCATCAGCATTGAACATCGGGACAAAGACAAGTTCAGCCTGATCGAGCAAGCGATCCTTTCCGCGCAGCACAATGTCCCGAAGAAGCATCATACCCGCGTCTTTTCCGTCTATCTCTCCGGCATGGATGCCGGCCTGCGCAAACAATATGGGCTTGTTCGCAGCGCCGGGCTTTCTCGCCCTGATCGCATAAAGTTCGCGTCCCTGCGCTGTATGGCCAAACACGTCCAGTGTAAGCAGGGGAGATGCGGCGACGAGCTTTTCAAGCCAGGCGCGGGTCTGGGCATAGCTTGGCGTTTCAGCAAATCCGGTTGCTTCGATCGGTGTAATAAACGGATCGCCGGATTCTACGATCAGGCGCTCGCTCGCGCCGTGCCATGGCTGGACAGGTGGCAAGGGCGCGGTCCGGTCGTAGGTCTGCGCACCAGAAGCGGATGCCATGAGGGTGAAGGCCAAAAAGGCCAGGGTATATGTGCGCATCAACAGGGCATAGTTGGCGCGCCGGCTAAGGTCAAAGGTACAAGAACGAGGACAATCAGGCGTCCTCTACAAGCAAGGTTGACCCGTCGCTGCCTGTAACGCGGACGTTGGCACCTACGGCTGCGTCTGGTCCTTTTGCGATCCAGACCCCGTCGCCGACTTTGACGCGGCCCCTGCCGTTGCTGATCGCCTCAACGACCGTCACGGTTTCTCCAACAAGTCGTGCGCCTCGATCATTGAGCTTGGGGTCAGTCGACTCGATCGGGTTGCGCGCGAACCAGCGCCGACCTGCGTAAACGGCTGCGACGGCAAGCGCCGCAAAGAGCAAGACCTGGAACGGCATCGCAATCGGAAGGAGCATCGCAATCAAGCCGGTGACAATCGCCGCCGCTGCAAGCCAGATCATGAAAAATCCTGGCACGAGAATCTCGGCGATTGCCAGAACCACACCCGCGACCAGCCAGAACCAGTCCGGGTCCCATCCGTTGATCCAATCCATCATCTCTCGCTCCCGATTACTTGTCTTTTGCCAATGCGTCCTTTGCGAGTTCGCCAATCCCGCCCAATGTTCCGATGAGTGCCGTTGCTTCGACCGGGAAGAGGATCGTCTTTGCATTGGGGGAGGTCGCAAACTGGCTGATCGCCTCGACATATTTTTGTGCGACGAAATAGTTGATTGCCTTGGTGTTGCCGCCTGCAATCGCGTCAGACACAAGTTGTGTTGCCTTGGCTTCAGCAGCGGCCGAGCGTTCGCGCGCTTCTGCATCGAGGAAGGCAGACGCCTTTCGTCCTTCGGCCTCGAGGATCTGGGCCTGCTTCAGGCCTTCTGCGCGGTTGATCTCGTTCTGCCGCGCTGCTTCCGATTCAAGAATGGTCGCGCGCTTTTCACGCTCCGCCTTCATCTGCCGGGTCATTGCGTTCACAATATCCGCAGGCGGACGAATGTCCTTCAGTTCGACGCGCGTGACCTTCACGCCCCAGGCTTCAGTTGCCAAATCGACCACGGAAAGCAGTTGGGCATTGATCTGGTCGCGCTTCGAAAGCGTTTCATCAAGGTCGAGCCCGCCCATCACTGTTCGCAGGTTGGTCGTCATCAGCTGCATGATCGCGACGTAGAGGTCGGAAACCTCATAGGCGGCCTTCGGTGCATCGAGCACCTGGAAGAAGACAACGCCATCCACTGCGACCATCGCATTGTCCTTGGTGATGATCTCCTGCCCGGGAATATCCAGCACCTGTTCCATCATGTTCACCTTGCGTCCGACGCGATCGATGAAAGGCAGGATGAAATTGAAGCCCGGCGGTGCCGTGTTGGTGAAACGGCCAAAGCGCTCAACGGTATAGACATAACCCTGCCGGACGACTGTGACGCCCATGAACAGAAACAGGATGGCCAGCACCATCACGACCAGAACAAACACGCCCATGAATTTCCCTCCCGAGTAATTGCGGTAGATATTGCCGTCTGCCGCGCGATGCGCCAAGCATAATCGGATGAACCTCTCCGATTTCCTGCCGCCGCGATCTGCGCTCTATTTGCCTGCATCGAATCCGCGGGCGATCGAAAAGGCGCGGGGACTGGCCGAAGACCTCGTCATTCTCGATCTTGAAGATGCTGTAAGACCCGAGGACAAGGATGCCGCGCGCAAGGCCGCCTTTGAAGCAGTCAGTGCCGGCTTCCCTGGAAAATTGACAGCGATCCGTATCAACGGCTCTGAAACGCCTTGGCATGAAGATGACGTGGCAGCAGTGTCTGCCTCCGCGAGCGACCTGTTCGTTGTGCCAAAGGTCGAAGATGCCAATGCGGCTGCTACGATTTCGACGCGGATCGGGAAACCGCTGCTGGCAATGATCGAAACGCCGCTGGGCGTGCTCCGTGCTCCGGAGATTGGCGCTGCGAATGGTGTCGCCGGGCTTATTGCGGGGACCAATGATTTGGCCAATACGCTGCACCTGCCGGACGCCGGCAATCGGGACGGCATGAGCCTTTCACTCCAGCTTATCGTGCTTGCGGCGCGTGCCTCCGGTATCTGGGCGTTCGATGGTGTGTTCAATGATCTTGCTGATCCGGATGCTCTTGCCGCGCACTGTGCGCACGGTCGGTCTCTGGGGTTCGACGGGAAGACTCTCATCCACCCGAACCAGATCGACATTGCCAATAGAAGCTTTTCGCCGAGCGCGGCAGAAATTGAGGATGCACGCGCACTGATTGCAGCGGCTTCTGGCGGAGCAGAGCGGTTTCGGGACCGCATGATCGAGACAATGCACGTGGAGATGGCGCGACGGTTGCTCGTGCGTGCAGGGGCGCTCTAGCCACTCACCCAATCACTGGTTACATGGGCCGCCACGATTCGATTCTTGAAAGACGATTGCTGGCCATGGATATCCGATTGGGACTGACATTTGACGACGTGCTGCTCCAGCCGGGCGCGTCCGAACTCTTGCCCAGCCAAGCCAATACGTCGACGCGGCTCACGCGCGATATCACGCTCAATATTCCGATCCTTTCGTCTGCCATGGATACTGTGACTGAAGCGGACATGGCGATTGTCATGGCGCAACTCGGCGGCATTGGCGTGCTTCACCGCAATATGGACATTGATGAGCAGGCCGCGGCAGTCCGGCAGGTCAAGCGGTTTGAATCGGGTATGGTTGTCAATCCGATCACGATCGAACCGACTGCGACGCTCGCCGATGCAAAGGCGATCATGGCCGCAAACAAGATTTCGGGCATTCCGGTAGTTGAATCCTCGGGCAAACTTGTGGGCATTCTCACCAACCGCGACGTCCGCTTTGCCGAAAACCCGAACCAGCCGGTCAGCGAACTGATGACGCACGAAAACCTGGCAACGGTGAAATCTGGGGTAGACCAATCCGAGGCGCAGCGGCTTTTGCATCACCGGCGGATCGAAAAGTTGCTGGTTGTCGATGATGATTTCCGCTGTGTGGGCCTTATCACTGTCAAGGATATCGAGAAGGCAGTCAATTATCCTGACGCCACCAAGGATGCGACCGGACGGCTGCGGGTTGCCGCAGCAACAACGGTGGGCGACGCAGGTTTTGCGCGCACCGAGGCGCTGATCGACGCGGAATGCGATCTGATTGTCCTCGATACTGCGCATGGCCATTCGAAAATGGTTGCCCAGGCCGTCGAACGCATTCGCAAGATTTCCAATTCGCTCCAGATTGTTGCCGGCAATGTCGCGACGGCGGAGGCAACGCGAGCGCTGATCGACGCGGGAGCCGACGGCATCAAGGTCGGGATCGGTCCGGGCTCGATCTGCACGACACGCGTGGTTGCGGGTGTCGGCGTGCCGCAATTGACTGCTGTAATGGATTCGGCGGCGGAAGCGGCCAAGTCGGGCATCCCGGTTATTGCCGACGGTGGACTGCGGACATCAGGCGATATCGCAAAGGCGCTTGCGGCCGGCGCGTCATGCGTGATGGTCGGATCCCTGCTTGCCGGAACGGCGGAAGCGCCAGGCGAAACATTTCTCTATCAGGGACGAGCGTACAAGTCCTATCGCGGCATGGGCTCCGTGAGCGCAATGGCGCGGGGTTCAGCAGATCGCTATTTCCAGCAGGACATCAAGGACCAGCTGAAGCTCGTGCCGGAAGGCGTGGAAGGTCAAGTCGCATACAAAGGCCCTGCACGCGACGTGATTCATCAATTGGTAGGCGGTGTGAAGGCGGCCATGGGCTATACTGGTGCAGCCACAATCGCGGACTTGCAGAAGCGCGCGCAGTTCATCCAGATCACCAATGCCGGCTTGAGCGAAAGCCACGTCCATGACGTGACCATCACGCGTGAAGCCCCGAACTATCCGACACGCTGAGCCATGAGGCCAGCGGCGCGCGTCCAGGCCGCTATAGAGATTCTCGACCGCGTGATCGAATCTGCCCGGCGAAATGGCCCGGCAGCCGATACCATCATTGGTGATTGGATCCGGGGCCATCGATATGCGGGATCAAAGGACAAGCGCGCGATCCGAGAGCATGTTTATGCGGCGATCAGGGCCTTTGGCGAAATGCCGGAGAGTGGTCGTGCTGCAATGCTTGGCCTTCTCGGCAAGGATGTCGATCTGTTCGATGGTTCACCCTACGGTCCGGCGCCAATTGAAGATGGAGAGCTGACTGCCACGCGGTCGCTATTGCCCGCCTGGCTTGGAAGCCTGATCCCGGAAGAAGACCATGAGGCACTGCTCTCGCGTGCGCCGATGGATTTGCGGGTCAACAGGGCCAAGGCGAAATTTGAGACCATTCTGGTCGAATTGCCAAGTGCACAGCCTATCGTTGGCCTGCCCGATGCAATCCGGCTGTGCGAGAATATCCGCATAGACGATTACGCTGCCTGGACCGAGGGCGGAATTGAAGTTCAGGATGCAGGTAGCCAGTGGGTTGTGGCAGCCAGCGCGGTTGCTCCAGGGATGACGGTCGTCGATTTGTGCGCTGGCGCTGGTGGGAAGACACTTGCGCTTGCCGCGGCCACGGGCGGAGAAGGGCACCTCGTTGCTTGCGACACCAATCGCGACAGGCTGCAGCGGCTGGCTCCACGGGCGGAACGGGCCGGTGTCACGGGAATTGAAACCAGGTTGCTCAATCCCGGCGAGGAAATGCAAAGGCTAGCCGATCTGGTAGGGCAGGCCGATCATGTTCTGATCGACGCTCCCTGTTCGGGAAGCGGCACGTTACGGCGAAATCCTGAGGCGCGATGGCGATTGACACAGGAGCGGCTTGATCGGCTTACGGCGCTACAGGCGCACGTCCTTGAACTTGGTGCCCATCTGGTAAAGCCCGGAGGCACGCTTGTTTATGCTGTCTGTTCTTTGATCGAAGCAGAGGGCGCTGCACAGATTGATGCATTTCTTCAGAACCGGCAGAACTGGGAGGCCCATGATCTGAGTTCACTGCCCGGCCAAGCAGTGGGGCAAGGAAAGCGTCTTTCGCCGGCCCATGACGGCACGGATGGTTTTTTCATCGCAAGACTGGCAAGACACTGCTAATTATGGGGAAGTCTGTTCGCTTGGAGTTTATCATGCGTTTTTCGCCGCCTGTTCTTGCCCTGTCGCTTGCGTTGTTGACTGTCGCCAGTGTCGGCCATGGGCAGCGCCCTGATTCCAAGATTCTTCCACAGTCCCTCGCTCTCATGGCTCAGGCAAACCAGCTTTCAGCCGCTGGCAAATTTGATGAGGCGGCTGGCTTGCTCGAAACCGCGCTGGCCGTGGACCCACGGAATCGTGGAGCATTTGTAGCCCTTGCTCGTGTTGCCGAAAAGCAGGGCTTACCGGGAAAGGCAATTCGCTTCTATCGCGAGGCGCTCCTTATTGAACCGAACGACATTGCGGCTCTGGCCGGCCAGGGTGAGGCCATGGTCGCCAAGGGTGCAATCACCAAGGCCAAGGAAAATCTTGCCCGTATCAAGCAACTTTGCATTGCGGCCTGTCCCGAACAACAGCAACTGGCGGTCGCAATTGAAAAAGGCAGCGCGGCCCCCGTCATGTCCGCGCAGGCCGTTCAGCCCAAGCCAGTCGTAACGGAACCCGTCAAACAGCAATAGGCGCGCGCCAGCGCAACAAATTCCTCGATTGCGAGAGTTTCTGGTCGCCGGTCTGCAGCAATGCCTGCCGCTTCAAGGGCTTCGAGTGCGCGCGGCAGCGATTTCAGGCTTTGCCTCAGCATCTTGCGCCGCTGGCCAAAGGCTGCGGCCGTGATCGCTTCCAATCCGGCAATATTTACCCCCTCAGGCTGTTCGGTGGGAACGATGTTCACCACTGCCGACATGACCTTTGGCGGCGGCGTGAATGCAGAGCGATGCACCGCCAGGGCAATACGAGCCTTGGCGCGCCATTGGGCGAGGACCGACAAACGCCCGAATGCATCGGTTCCAGCCCCGGCAACGATACGGTCGGCCACTTCGCGCTGAAACATCAAGGTCAGGCTTGACCAGCGTGGAGGCCAGCTTTGCTCAGTAAGCCACTTAACAAGCAAGGCGGAACCGACATTATATGGCAAGTTTGAGACAATGGCCCCTCCGTCGGGCAGAATGTCTTCCAAAGGAATAGACAGGGCATCTCCTTCAATAATCCTGAGTTGGCCCGGATGCGCAGCTTCAAGCTCATTGAGTGCAGGAATGCACCTGCGGTCGCGCTCGACAACGGTAACGAGTGCACCAGCCTTGAGCAGTGCCCGGGTCAATCCCCCGGGCCCGGGCCCGACTTCATAGACCGGCGTGTCTTGAAGGCGACCCGGTATCGCTGCAATCCTGTCAAGCAACTGCCCGTCGAGAAGAAAATTCTGGCCGAGCGATTTTTCCGCTTGCAGCCCATAACGGGCAATCACGTCACGAAGTGGCGGAAGTTTTACCGTCACTGACAGAGGGTACGCCAATGCGCAGCGCTTGCTGCCATCTGAATGGCAGCAATCATTGCTCCGGGTTCAGCCTTGTCTTGCCCGGCAATGTCGAATGCCGTTCCATGATCAGGCGAGGTCCGGACAATGGGAAGGCCGAGAGTGATATTGACGCCATCATCGAAATGCAGCGTCTTCAAGGGAATGAGAGCTTGGTCATGATAGCAACACATCGCAGCGTCATAGGTTGCGCGCGCGCGTGGATGGAACATCGCATCGCTTGCCATTGGGCCAACAGCATCGATCCCTTCTGAGCACAGTTGGGCAACGGCAGGCGCAATGATTTCGATCTCTTCGCGCCCCAATGCGCCCATTTCGCCAGCATGGGGGTTGAAACCCGCAAAGGCCAGACGAGGCTTTTCAATTCCGAAGTTACGGGCAAGACCTTTCGCCGTTGCGCGTCCCTTTGAAACGAGCAGGTCTATGCTCAATCGATCCTTGACGACCCCCAAGGGGAGGTGCGTTGTCATTGGAACGACGCGCAGGGTGGGCCCAGCGAGCATCATGACCGCATTTGCGGAAGCGATTCCACATCTTTCAGCAACGAATTCGGTCTGGCCGGGGTGTGTGAAGCCAATTTCGTAAAGATTGATCTTGGAAACAGGTCCAGTCACCAGCGCACTTACCGAGTCTGATCGGGCCAGTCCGACAGCCATTTCGAGCGACGCAAGGGCGCATCTTGCGCCTTCCTGATTTGGCTGGCCAGGAGAGATCAAGCCCGCATCTTCGACTTCTATGACGGGCAAGGCTGTTTGAAACACGTCGGCTGCATGGCTTGGATCGGATATACGAGCGACAGGGCCCCTCCATACGGCTTCAATGGATCGTGCATCTCCCACTGCAAAAAAGGTGTGGAGTCTGGCTATGTCTCGCGCCATCCAGGCTTTTGCAGTGACTTCGGGACCAATGCCCGAAGGGTCGCCAAGCGCAACGGCCAGCGGCGCAATCGTCTTAGCGATAGTCAATCACCGCATCCCGGCGCAAATCGCGGAGGTAACGTTGCGCCCTTCGACCAACGCGCTCCTCTTCCAGTTGGGCCATGATCTGGTCAAATGACGGATCGCTTGAAACTTGTGGATCGTCACGACCACACAGAACCAGCACACGAACGCCTTCTTTTTGGGAGCCGAACGGCGGCGTCGCCTGGCCAATCTGCAACTTCAGAAGCATCTCCTGAAGTGGTGGTGGCAAATCACGCACGCGAACCTGATCATTGTCGACAACTTCGGCACCAATTTTTGCAGCCGTTTCTTCTACCTTGCCGCAACCACCCATATTCTGCGTCGCCTGGGCAAAAGCGGTGGCTTTCGCTTGCGCCTCCGCGGCAGTCATTCCGTCCTTGAATGTCATACCCATCTGGCGAAGCGCAAGGACAGCATCACGCGGATCAGCTGTCAGGACCTTTCGGGAATCGGTCAGATAAAGAATCGAAAAGCCGCCTGGCACCGCTATCGGGCCAACAATCTGGCCGACCTGAATTTCCTGCACGGCCTTTGCCAGCTCATCGGGCAATTGTGCTGCGCGGACCCAGCCTAGATCACCGCCCTGAACCGCAGTGGAGGCTTCCGAAAATTGCCGAGCATAGGCTGCGAATGAGCCGCCCTGCCGCACCTGGTCGATGATCTTGCGGCCGTTTGCAAAAATTTCCTGGCTGTTCTCAGGCGTAGCGGAGAGAAAAATCTCTCCGACTCTATATTCGCTCGTGCCGCGTGCAGCTTTGAGTCGATCGATGATCCCGTTCACTTCGGCATCACTGATGTTCACTTCCACCTTCCGCCGAAGCAGCCGGCTCCAGGCCGCCTCCGCCTGAATCTGGCGACGAATGGACCGATCAGAGGACCCGACTTCGCGGAGATACTCCGACATTTTTTCGGGCGTACGTTTGAAATTCTGCGACACCCGGGCATAGGTGCGGTTGATGTCATCTTCAGTGACTTCAATCTTGTTTGCCTTGGCTTCCTGAATCTGGAGCACTTCGTCGATCAGGTTTCGAAGAACCTGAACCCGCAGCCTGTCGCGTTCCTCATCCGGAACTTTCCCGCCATTCGCAAGAATTATCAGGGCCAGCCGCTGCTCAACATCCGTTCCCGTGATGATTTCGCCATTGACGATTGCCGTTGCCTTGCGAAGTGTCGGTTCGACCTTGCCAAAGGTAGTCAACGTCGAAGGCAGGTTCAGGCCCGACTGAGCTACAGGTTCGTCTTCGCCAACGGCTTGAGCGTTGGCAATTGAAGACAAAGCCGCCGCAAGAGCTAGCGGAAAGCCATAACGAAAAAACGGGATCATCTTGGAGCAAGCCCTGACATATCTATTCGGTCAAGCAACCCGATAACCGTGTGCGGCTGAACGGATGCTGACACCCCTCTCGTGGAAAGCCGCGTTTAGCGACCAAGATTGCGTAAGGATAGCGTCAATTGATAGGTATTTCCCCTGCGCGCATCCCCACTGCGATCATAGTCTCGCCGCCATGTCACGCCGAGCTTGATGCAATCATCTTCATAGGCAATGCCCAGGCGATGCCGGACGGGCTCATATCCATCGGACAGCGATTGCGCGTCTTCATTCTTGTCGGTCAGATCGACAATGGCAGAACCGAAGATTGACCAGTAGCGCGCGAACTGGATGCGTCCACCAAGCCTGATTTCTTCGCGATCTCGCAAATCCTCGATCAGGGGGTCGACATCGCGATTCAGGCGAAGGTACCCAATAACCGCATAGGTCTTTTCCGAACCGATCGTGGCGTCAATTTCGTTCCTGCGGACCGCGAGGCTGTCCTTGTCGAGCCTGTACCTGTGCGTAATGCTGACGAAGCGCCTGAACTTGAGCGTTGTGCGCCCTACGATGTCGGACGTCCGATCGGTCAGGCCGGTTCCATTCGGGAAAATGACGGGCTGGCTCGAAAGACGGTAACTCTGGCCGATATTTGCCTGGAGCGAAAAACCGGCAAGATCGAGGGCCCAGTCCAAACCATAGGTTACACGCGCACCATCTTCCCATCTGTCATAACCGGGAAAGCGATTGAGCGCGAACAGGTTGCTGTCTTCCAAGTCTACCGATCTGGCGTCCTCATTGGGCAAGGAGAGGTTCGGCGTACTGGGCGACGCGACAATTTGAAGCCGTGGGGTCAGACGCTGGGTTCCACCAAAAGCCGGACCAAAAAAAGGCCAGCGAATTTCGGCGGCCACCGCACCAATGAATCGACTGTGCCAGCCATTGCTGCCGCGATAGAGGGCCGTCAGAGTCCGACCGGCTTCGTCTGTATGGTATACATCTCCGCGGGCAAATCCCGTCAGCTGCAATTCCTGACCGAGATTGGTAAATCGGCGCAAATCCCAGCGGGCACTCGCAAAGCTTCGCTGCGTATCTTGGCCACTCGTTCTCGCGAGCGCCAGACTGTTAAGCTGAAGTTCCACATTCCCGCCGACGACCGGATCGTTGAAGCGCTTGCGATAGTCAACGAGGGGGACGGCAATTGGTATTTGTCCCTGAGAATCGCCCGAGCGCAACGTCTGCAACCCCCAACCGGACAAGGAGAAGAAGCTGGTTCTTGTCAGCCGCTGGAGATCGATCGTCGAACGCAAACGGTCATCGCGGGAAATATCATAGCGACGCAGGAACGTCCGATCGGTCGCCAGACGTAGCGAGCCTGAGACACTCCAGCGCCGATTCAGCTGAAAGCGCCCGTTTGCATCAATGTAGCCACGGAATTCGCGTGCTTGCTGCAACGTTGTGGAAGACGTGGGGATACGGCTCCCATAGGTCGCAAAGCCACCAATCTGGAAGGCTCCATGTGTCGTGAGCGCGCGAAAGTTGGCTTGCAGCGCTGGCAGCACGTCAGTGTAAATATGAGGGGTCAGCGTCAGATCGCGATTTGGGGCAATCTTGAAGAATACAGGAGCGGATATTTCGAATCCATTGTTCCGCGAATATTGCACGTCGGGAACGAGCAAGCCCGAGCCACCACGATTGTCGGCCGGGTGCGAAAAGCCCGGAAGCGCGATGACGGGGAGGCCAAAAATATCCAGGCGGGCATTCTTGTATCGTATGCGATTCTTGACCGGGTCGTGAACGACACGCGCAGCTGTTATTTTCCAGGAGGGATTCTTTGGGCAGCCATCGGAGTCCTCAACTGAACACGGACTATAGACAGCCCGATCGAGTTCGCTTGTGCCGTTCTTGCGCGTCCCTCGCGCGGCGGCCAGCCGACCCCCATCTGTCATCACAATCAGCAGGTTTTCGACCGCGCCGTCCTTGAGCGTATCCGTGAGCTCGATCGAGTCTCCATAGGCGATGTCACCGCCGGGGTTGGTCACCGAAACGTTGCCAGAAGCAATGACTCGCCCAGACTTTCGATCCCAGGAGACCTGATCGGCGCGAAGGCGGTTGCCTTCACGCGTCATGATCACATCGCCCTTTGCTGTAACGACATCGGCCTCATTGTCATATTCGAGACCATTGGCCGCAAAATCGACAGCCGCTTCGTCAGCAGCCTCAGTGGGTTGCGCTGACTCTGCTGGCACCTGTGCAAGTGCCTGCACGGACGACATGGCCAGAATCGTTGCCGCAGCAGCCAGTCCCGTTTGACGATTATAAATCACAAGAATCCACGCATGATTATCATTTTCTCGCCTATCGCACCGGATGGCTCTTGCCGCAATCGGGCTTCGCAGTTTTGCGGCCTTGCGATTGGCAGGCTAACAGCTTGTTTCGACGATTCGCCGCGCGTGCGGCACCCATGAATTCAAGGAACGCATATGATCGCCATTTCGCTTGTGACAGCCAGCCCCACGACTGGAACGCTCATCCTTCCGGTCGTAAAAGATGGACTGAGTGCAGCGACACTTCCCGGACTGTCTCCCGAAAACGTGGCTCTCTTGCGCTCTGCCGGTGCAGCGCAGCGCTTTGAAGGCGATGCAGGCAGCGTCAGCGATGCATTTGTCGTGCATGATGGTGGCACTCGACGCGTCATCCTTGGGGGGGCAGGCAAGGGCACAGTTGAGGATTTCGAAAAGCTTGGTGCAGCAGTCGTCGCGCGACTTTTGACATCCGGCGAAACCGAGGCCGTCATTGATCTTTCTGGATTGGCGATCAAACCATCCGCGGAGGCTGTTGCCCGGTTGGCCTCCGGCATCGCGCTGCGCGGCTGGCGCTATGATGTCTATCGGACAAAGCTCCCTGAAAAGCAGAAGCCCACATTGCAGTCTGTAAGCATTTGCGGCGCGCCGGACGGCAGCGCATCGGCCTGGGATGCAGCGCGCGGTGTTGTTGAGGGCGTGGCATTTACGCGCGAACTGGTGACAGAGCCCGCAAATATTGTTTTTCCCGTGAGTTTTGTCGAGCGCTGCCGGAAGCTTGCGGATCTAGGTGTGGAAATCGAAGTTCTGGGGCGCAGCGAGATGGAGGCTGCCGGCATGGGCGCGCTGCTTGGTGTGTCGCAAGGATCAGTTCGAGAGCCCCAGCTGCTCGTCATGCGCTGGGATGGAACTGGCGGCAAAAAGTCTCCGCCGGTTGTCCTGGTCGGAAAGGGCGTGACGTTCGACACAGGCGGTATTTCGCTGAAGCCGCCCGCCGGCATGGAAGACATGAAATGGGACATGGGCGGGGCAGGCGCGGTAGCCGGCACGATGCTGGCCCTCGCGACGCGCAAGGCCAATGCCCATGTTGTCGGTGTCTGCGCGCTTGTCGAGAACATGCCGGATGGAAATGCGCAGAGGCCAGGCGACGTGGTGACATCCATGTCCGGGCAGACGATCGAAGTTATCAACACTGACGCCGAAGGACGATTGGTCCTGTGCGATGCCATGACGTGGGTTCAGAAGAAATATTCGCCCAAGGTCATGGTGGACCTTGCAACACTGACTGGTGCCATGATCATTTCGCTTGGCTTTGAGCATGCCGGCATCTTCTCGAATGACGATGACCTTGCTGAGTCGCTGATCAAGGCAGGCAAGGCTGCTGGCGATCCGCTTTGGCGTTTCCCTTTGTCGCCTGCCTACGACAAACTCATCGACAGCCCGATCGCTGATATCAAGAATGTCGGACCACGCGAAGCTGGATCAATCACCGCAGCGCAATTCCTTCAGCGCTTTGTCGATGACGGCGTCAAATGGGCACATCTGGATATTGCCGGCATGGTCTGGGCATCGAAGCCTGGCGCAGTCTGGGACAAGGGCGCGACCGGATATGGCGTTCGGTTGCTCAATCGATTCGTTGCCGACAATTTCGAAGGCTGACCTGCTTTCGTTATCGCAAAAGGGCCGCTTCTCGCGCCTTGGACTCGATCACGGAGCGATCTGGCACCCCCTTATCCACGACCCAGCTGCCTCCTACGCAAAGAACCGGCGCGAGTGACAGCCAGTTCTGTGCGGTTGCAGCGGTGATGCCGCCGGTCGGACAGAAACGGCATTGATGGAAGGGGGCCGCAAGTGCCCTGAGTGCAGAAATTCCGCCGCTCGATTCGGCGGGAAAGAATTTGAAATGGCTCAATCCCATGTCGAGCCCGCGCATGATATCACCCGCATTGGCCACGCCGGGCAGGAAGGGAATGCCGCTTGCAATGGCGGCTTTCCCAAGGGGCTCAGTTAATCCTGGAGAGACAATAAACCCGGCTCCGGCATCAATGCTGGCCCGCAGATCTGCCTCATTCAACACGGTTCCAGCGCCAACAATTGCACCGGCCACCGCCTTCATCTCCGCAATCGTTTCGAGCGCTGCGGGCGTCCGGAGAGTAACCTCAAGCACCGCGAGTCCGCCTGCAACCAAAGCTTCTGCAATAGGCCGGGCAAAAGCAGCATCTTCGATAACAAGGACGGGGATGACTGGCGCAGTCCGCATGATGATTTCGATCTGCTTCATTCGGGATGCTCCATTGCAAAGGCTGCGGCAGCGCCAAAAAGGCCTGGCTGGGGATGTGTGATGAGTTTGACGGGTATCTGAGACATCATGGCTTCAAACCGCCCCTTTGCGCAGAAGCGCTCTGCGAACCCGGAACGCAACAACGCGTCCTTGATCCGCAAGCCCAGCCCACCTGCAATGACGACACCGCTTCCGCCCTGTGCGAGCGCTATGTCGCCGGAAACGCTTCCAAGAGAGAGGCAAAAACGATCAACCGCAGCTGCAGCCAAACTGTCTTCGCCCGACAAGCCAAGTTGCCAAAGCGCCTTGTCGTCAAAACGCTGGATGGCCTGGCCCTCAATGGCTGCAAGAGCCTCGAAAATTTCTACCAAGCCGGGACCGGACACAACGCGTTCGACAGACACGCGACGATAGCTTTTCCGAAGATGGGCGAGGATCTGGTCTTCGATCGTGTCGAGCGGTGCAAAGTCTATGTGACCGCCTTCAGTTGCCTGCACCCGGTAGAGATTGCCGTCTCTGAAGACATGAGCCACGCCAAGTCCTGTTCCGGGCCCGATAACACTGATTGTGCCCGTCTCCGGCAAGGCCACATTGGGTCCGCAAAGGTGCTGGAAGCTGTCGTCTCCGACTTGAGCCACAGCATGGCCGACGGCCTCGAAATCATTCACCAGGCTAAAGGTCTCAACACCGAGTTTCTCGCAGATGAGCGCCGGGCGAATGATCCATGGGTTGTTCGTGAAGCGGATGATTTCGCCTTGCACCTGCGCGGCAATGGCAATTGCTGTCGCTGTTGGCAGAGGGCGGCCGATGAAGCGGCCAAAATCCTCCCACGCAGTCTGGAAGCTGGCGTGGTCTGCGGTCTTCAGCGTTGCTGCTTCTGCCAATTCCATAACGCGACCGTCATCGACGCGTGCAAGCGCAAAGCGCGCGTGCGTTCCGCCGATATCGACCGCAACAATTTCTCTCACAGGCCTGCGGCTGCCAGCATGGCAGAAGCTCCCTGTTCAGCGCCGTCAGCGCCTGAACGCATCATGGCAAAAAGTTCGCGCCCCACGCCATCATGCACTGGTGGTGGCGACGCTGGCATTCGCCCTTGCAAATCCGCCAGGACATCGAGACGGCCGTCATGTGCACACAAGCGAATAACGTCCCCATCCTGGATAAGCCCAATTGCTCCCCCATTCAGCGCTTCCGGGGTGCAATGAATTGCAGCCGGCACCTTGCCAGATGCCCCTGACATGCGCCCATCTGTCACGAGCGCAACCTTGTATCCCTTGTCCTGCAAAACGCCCAACGCAGGCGTCAGCTTGTGGAGTTCCGGCATGCCATTTGCGCGTGGTCCCTGGAATCGCACGACGATCACCACATCCCTGTCCAGCTCACCGGCTTTAAAGGCCGCCTGCACATCCTCTTGGGAATGAAACACTCGGGCTGGTGCTTCAACGGTCCAGAGACTTGGATTGACGGCGCTTGTCTTGAATGTTGCTCGGCCAAGGTTTCCTGCCACGAGGCGCATCCCCCCATCCGGACAGAATGGGTTCGCTGGCGTTCGCAGCATTGACAAGTCTCCGGACTCAGCTGGCAGATCGCGCCAGACGATTTCGTCCCCGTCCATCACCGGCTCACGAGCATAATCGCTCAAATCCCGGCCGGCGACGGTCATGATATCTTGGTGGAGGAGGCCTGCCGCCAAGAGCTCGCGGATCACGAAACCCATTCCGCCTGCTGCCTGAAACTGGTTCACGTCGCCGGGCCCGCTTGGGTATACGTTTGCGATCAGTGGCACTGCAGCCGAAAGTGCGTCGAGATCCTCCCAGTCGATCACAATTCCCGCAGCGCGCGCAATTGCCGGAATATGGATGGCATGGTTCGTTGAACCGCCGGTCGCGAGAAGACCGATGCAGGCATTGACGATGGCCTTTTCGTCGATGCAGTGACCAAGCGGTCGATAATCGCTCCCGTGTTGCCCAATATCGGCCAATCGATGGGTTGCGGCCCTTGTCAGCGCGGTGCGCAGTTTTGTGCCAGGGTTTATGAACGCGGACCCGGGCATATGCAGCCCCATGATTTCCATCATCATCTGGTTTGAATTGGCCGTGCCGTAAAAGGTGCACGTGCCCGCGCTGTGATAGGACGCAGCCTCCGCCTCCAGGAGTTCTGCACGGCCGACTTTTCCCTCGGCGTAAAGCTGCCGAACACGGACCTTTTCCTTGTTGGCCAGCCCCGACGGCATCGGTCCCGCTGGTACGAGGATCATCGGGAGATGCCCGAAGCGCAATGCACCGATCAGAAGTCCGGGAACGATCTTGTCACATATGCCCAGGAGCAGAGCACCCTCAAACATTGCATGGCTCAGTCCAACCGACGTCGCCATCGCAATGACGTCCCGGCTGAACAAAGAAAGTTCCATGCCTGCCTGGCCCTGCGTGACTCCGTCGCACATCGCCGGGACGCCGCCAGCTACCTGCGCGGTCGCCCCAACTTCGCGGGCAAACAGCTTGATTTGTTCCGGATAGCGTCCGTAGGGCTGATGAGCGGACAACATGTCATTATAGGCGGTGACGATGCCAATATTCATGGCGCTCCCGGCGCGGATAACCGGCTTGTCCTCGCCCGAAGCCGCAAATCCGTGAGCAAGATTCCCGCATGAAATGTTGGACCGGTTGGTGCCCTTGCTTCCTTCCCGTGCAATCATTTCCAGATAGCGCTTGCGGCTGTCTGCCGAGCGGCGAACTATGCGTTCGGTTACCGCAGCAATGCGCTGGTCAAGCCTATTCATGCCAGGTCACTCCTTCACGCTCTGCGAGCGCAATTGCCGCAGACGGCCCCCAGCTTCCTGCGGTATAGGGTTTTGGAACCATCCCATGTTCACTCCAACCTGCTCGTATTGTATCGATCCAGTCCCACTGAGCCTCAACTTCATCGCGGCGCACAAAGAGCGTCTGGTCTCCCTCAATCAGATCAAGCAGCAGGCGTTCATATGCAATCCGCTTCTTCACGCCCGCAAAAGCATTGGGCATTGAAATGTCCAGCGGCACTTCCCTGAGACGAAGGCCGCCACGGTCAAGACCAGGGACCTTTGCCATGACAGACAGACGGATATTTTCCTCCGGCTGAATGCCGATGATCAGGCGGTTGGGCTGTGTGGTTGCTCCTTTGCCGGCAAAGATCGAATGGGGTACGCGTCGGAACTGGATAACTATCTCGGTCGCACGGCGGGGCAAACGTTTGCCGGTACGCAAATAGAAGGGAACGCCTTTCCAGCGCCAATTGTCGATATGCGCCTTCAGGGCTACAAACGTCTCTGTCCCAGAGGGTTTTCCGAGTTCCTCGTCATAGCCCGGGACCGCCGTCCCATCGATCGCCCCGGCACGGTATTGACCAGTCACGCTGTCACCCTCGCCGAGATATCGAAGCGAACGCAGCACCTTGACCTTTTCGTCGCGAACAGCCGTTGAATCGAAACTCGATGGTGGCTCCATTGCGACGAGCGCAAGCAATTGCAGCATATGGTTTTGCACCATGTCGCGCAGTGCGCCGGCCTCATCGTAAAACCCCACGCGACCTTCAAGCCCCACAGTTTCTGCAACGGTTATCTGAACATGCTCGATATGCGTTGCATTCCACAGTGGCTCAAAAAGGATATTGGCAAAACGAAGCGCCAGAAGGTTCTGGACGGTTTCCTTGCCAAGATAATGGTCGATCCTGAAAATCCTGTCTTCGGTAAAAGCAGCCGATACGGCATCGTTGATCTGTCGGCTGCTTTCCAGGTCAGTGCCAAGGGGCTTTTCAAGCCCGATTCTGACCCGCTCGCCAGCCAGACCGGCTGCTGCAAGACCCGCTATTGTGGGTTCGAACAGGGAAGGGGCGGTTGACAGGAAAATGGCAAGCCCGTCGTCTACCTTGCCAGCTTTCCCCGCCAGAGCCGAAAAACCTTCGGGCTTGGAAGCGTCAAGCGTCTGGTAACTCAGCCGTGCGAGCAGGGCCGGGATTGCACTCTTGCGGTCATCCGGGAGGTATTTTTCAAGTGCGTCTGCTGCAAAGGCGCGGAAGCTGTCATCGTCATGGTCCGACCGTGCCGTTCCGATGATTTTGAGATCGTCGGCAACAAGCCCATCGGCATTCAGGGCGCACAATGACGGGAGAAGCATGCGCTGTGACAGGTCGCCGGTGGCTCCAAACAGGATCAGCTTGTCTGCGACGAAAGGCATGTATGCAGTCTCCGAAAACTTAGAGCAACCAGTGAATGCGCCCTATCGGAGGCAGCGGCAGAACGAAACATTTTTCGACGATCCATCGATTTGGACCACTTTGGGAAGCCAGCGTATGATTCTTACTGTCCACCCGCTTGCACTGACAATTTTCGAATTGGCACCGGGACATTACAGATGTCTGCACCGCCAGCCGGAACGTTGAAGAATGCGTCGTGCCGATTGGCACGTGCCAGTGAATATGCAGCAAAAGACGGCGATTCAATGCGCAAATTCTGCCAGCGGTCGCGACTGCCGGCCTTGATGCTGGTTATGAAGGTGCGCTCTTCGGGCTTTTCATAAAAGCCCAGCGCACCCGTGCCACGGGGCAGGGTCGTCAGGGCCGAAATGCCATCAATCACTCTACCAACCACCGCAAGGTTCCGGTCAAGATGACGCGGCGCGTGGCCGTTGACGACGTAAAGCTCAGCACCATTGCCGGTATCTGGCGCCAGGTTTCGGCCGACACCGATCATCCCGAAACAATGCGGTAGCCAGGCCTGCTTTCCATCCGTTGCAATTGGCCAGCCGTGCCCATGCCCCACGCGTCGCGCATAGGGATCGGGATAGGGCAGGGGGAGAAACCCAAGGCCATTCAGTGGCCGAACATAGTCACTGGCCGGTGCCGTACCGAGACCTGCTGGAAGTGCCTTTTTTTCCGTCGCGTCCCCCCATTGCACGACATAGTTTTCCTGCACCCGGTTGATACTTGTCCCGTCCCAGAAATGCGCTGCAACCAGTTTGCGGATATTGGCGACATGGACGGGAGCAAACTCGTGCACGAGTTGGATCGTGACAACGGACCCATTAGCCAAAGTCATCTCAAGGAGATCCTCTTGCGCAATATCTTGCCAAGCCGTGGCGGGCGCAGATGAGACGATCTCGGCAGGAGATGGCGCCGCTTCCGGAGCAGAAGCAATAGCCAGCAGCGCGAATGGTGCAAAAACGTATTTTGTCATGCGTGCTTTTTACACAGCCTGTTCGCTTGCGAAAGTCCGACCAAGTCGATAGTGGCCCTCGCTTCCAGAGCATGCGGAGCGGTGGCCGAGTGGTCGAAGGCGCTCGCCTGGAAAGTGAGTATACGGCAAAACCGTATCGAGGGTTCGAATCCCTCCCGCTCCGCCACCATATATTGATTTATATAGGTTTTTTTAACCTAGTGACGTTCGTTCCCATAAACGCTCCCCAATAAACCGGGCGCTAGGGCCATTTGCGGCCTGATCCATTTTGCTCTCGTTCTTGGAAGCCTCCGGGCTTCAATGTCCGCTTTTGGGATGAAATTGGTTGAGCCGCAATGACGACTTTGGGGCGGAAAGCGGACATTAGCAGATTTGCCCACTGGGCGACATTCGCGGTACGTGCAGCAGCGGGCGTGGATCTTCGATCCACTTTAAAAGAAAGCCCCAAGCGTGTTGGCCTTAAGGATGGGCCAGCCAGCCTAGCTCCTCCCTGTCGCGCCGATATGTGGCAACTAGGTCAGCCAGCGTGCTCGGCAAGGTTTGGAGTCTGTCTCGCAGCAGACCTGCCCATAGGCCAGAAGGGACTGGCTGGTCAGGTACTGTCAAAGCAAGAGCACTTGATTGCAAAGCGAGCTTGTGAGGCTAGGGCCGGGCGATGCCCAGACGTTGCAAAGCAGCCAACCCATTTCGCTATTTCAACTCGTCACCCAAGATCATCCGGCTGGTCGTGATGATGTATGTTTGCCTTCCGTTGAGCCTTCGAAATGCTGAGGACCTGCTGTTCGAACGCGGGATCGACCTTTGCCACGAGACGGTGCGGCCATGGTGGAACCGTTTCGCTCCAGATGTTCGCCTTGGTCCATTCCAATGTCCACCTTGTTTACCGCCAAACTTACAAGACCTGTCACCCGGCCGCCTTGGCCGAGTGACAGAACCTCATGCTATGAGGTGACGCTGAGAAGGGGAGAACTCCGCCGATCGCAAACGGGTTGCAGTTAGACTGACAGCACCCCTGATGCGACGGCTATACGAACAATCGTCACTCAGATTTCTGAACACCGACCAACTGAAGCAGGAGCTGGAAGATATTGACGAAATTGAGATAGAGGGAGAATGCACTCATTACAGCCAACTTCTCTGTCGCCGCGCCAGCGCCATAAGCGATATATTCGGCTTTTGCACGCTGCGTATCCCATGCTGTCAGCCCTGTGAACACAATCACGCCTATGATCGAAATCACGAGCTGCATGGGGCCCGATTGCAGGAACAGGTTGACGAGCGATGCGATGACGACACCGATCAGTCCCATGAACAGAAAGCTCGACCAGCGCGACAGATCGGACTTCGTGGTATAACCGAAAAGGCTAACGGCAAGAAACATCGAGGCCGCGATGAATAGGGTGCTGGCGATGCTGGCACCGGTGAACACCAGGAAGATGCTCGCCATGGAGATGCCCATCACCGCCGCGAAGCCCCAAAGACAGGCGTAGGCGCCCTGGAGGCTGATCCGGTCGAACCGGAAGCTGAAGAACATGGCGAACGCCAGTGGTGCGAACATTGCCACCCACTTCAGCGGCGTACCAAAAATCGGCTCATACAGCGCTGGCGTTGCGCTGATCGCAAAAGCTATCGATCCGCTAACGATGAGTGCGATACCCATGTTGCGGTAAATGCCCTGCATATGATGCCGGAGCCCTGCGTCGAATTTCGATGTCGACTGGGCTCGCGCGTTTGCGGAGGCTTCGAAATACGGTTCCATCTGGTCTTTTCCTGCAAATCCGAAAGTACGAACAATCTAATACAGGAAGCATTGCAGACCTAGGAGCGATTGATGGATTCATTAGGCGAGAATTGATAGATAGTATCTATCGGAAATCCTCGCCGAGAATGCGGCGCGCTTCGCCGGCGATCGCTTCGGCGATGATCCGGTAGATGTCGGAATATGCAGCGCCATCGCGCCAGACCGCAGCGATAGACCGGCTGGCACTCCAATCCGCCAGGTCAAGCCGCTTGACCATGTCTTCGCCACCGACCTCCGAGCGCAGGTATAATTCGGGAATGATCGCGAA
The DNA here is from genome assembly GCF_019443285.1 of Aquisediminimonas profunda. GTDB lineage: Bacteria > Pseudomonadota > Alphaproteobacteria > Sphingomonadales > Sphingomonadaceae > Aquisediminimonas > Aquisediminimonas profunda. The sequence goes on along the minus strand of NZ_CP080327.1, from coordinate 2,782,944 downwards.
GCCGAGCCCAGAGCCACACATCTGGCGAAGCGCATCAAGGCTTGTTCCCTGATAGTCCTCAAGTACCAACGCACCAAAGTCCTCGCACACTTCCCTGACCTGGCGGTAGGCATGGTGGCGCTGGTCAAAGCTCAGGAAGCCTGCGCCTGCCAGATCCTGCTTCCGCACCAGCGCCGCCTTCGCGACCGGATGATCAGGGGGGCACACAATATGGAGCGGTTCGCGAAAAAGTGGTTCGATGTGTAGCGCGCTTCCCGATACCGGGAGCGGCGACAGGATCATGTCCAGCTCGCCGCGCGCCAGTTCGCGGGCCTGTTCATCGGGAATTCCCTCTCGAACATACAGGCGCATGTCGGGATGGGCGCGGTGCAAGGATGCGACAATGCGCGGCATCAGATACGGCCCAAGTGTGGGCGTTACGCCGAAGCGGATCGTGCCTCCGATTCCGGTCTTCGCGCGCTTCGTCATGTCCTCGATATCTTTCACTTCCAGCAGCAGCTTGCGCGCCCGAGTGACGACTTCACGTCCGATGGGCGTCAGCTGAACCGGACTTTCATTGCGTTCGACCAGAGTCACGCCAAGCCGGGCTTCCAGTGCCCGTAATTGCTGACTCAGTGTCGGCTGCGAGACATGCACGGCATCTGCCGCGCGCCGAAAGTTCCTATAATCGGCAATGGCGACAAGATAGGTGAATTGGCGCAGAGTGCTCATGATCATCCTGATAGCTATATACTATCAAGGATATATCAAATATTCAATTTGAGCAATCGCAATTTCTGGCTCAGTATTCTTGTCAAGGAGATTTGCCGTGAACCGATATTTTGTCCGTCTGCAACAAGAACATCGCCGTCTGAACCGGCTCATCGACAATTGCCGGAACGGCGCGCGGCAGAATGATATGAAAACACTCAAGCGCCTGCGCCTCAGGCTCAAGGACGAAATTGCCCGCATACAGCGCAGCCCGTCTCTCAACCCCCGATAAGGCCCTGCGCTATGGGGCGGCGCATCCCTTCGCCGCCCCAAACTCTCTCTTTTCCCGCTCTATTGCCAAGAAGGTTTCTGATGACTTCTCACGATGAAATGTCCTGCCCAACTTGCCGCGTCGCGCTTGTCATGAGTGACCGGCAGGGAATCGAGATCGATTATTGCCCGAAGTGTCGCGGCGTGTGGCTGGATCGAGGGGAACTCGACAAGATCCTGGAACGCTCGCTTGCCGCAGCCGTTCCGGCCGCGCCCCCAGTTGCCGCGCCGTCCGCCCCTTTTGGGCATCATCAACCTTATTACGGCAAGCGGCGAAAATCGTTTCTCGAAGAGCTGTTCGACTAAACTGCTGCTGCTCCACATCCTCAAACAAAATTTCTTTTCCTGATCGGACCGCTGCATGATTGAATTTCTGCTGGCTTCCTTTTTGGGTACGCCGGTCTGGTTCTGGCTGGCGTTCCTTGCCATTGTAGTGGCGCTTACTGCGTTCGACCTCGGCCTTCTGCACAAGGAGGACCGGGCGATGGGAATCGCTGAGTCGCTGAAGCTGTCCGCTTTCTACATCACGATAGCGCTTGCCTTTGGCGCTTGGGTCTGGGCCGAAAAGGGTGCCGACCTAGGCATGAAGTATTTTACGGGCTTCTTCATCGAGAAGGCGCTGTCGATCGACAACATCTTCGTCATCAGCCTCATCTTCACCTATTTCGCCATTCCGGCAAAGTATCAGTACCGTGCGCTGTTGTGGGGTATCATTGGCGTCATCGCGCTGCGTGGGGGCATGATCGCTGCCGGAGCTGCGCTGGTCAGTGAAGCCTATTGGGTGCTCTACATCTTTGCCGCCTTCCTGCTTGTGACCGGCATCAAGATGTTCTTTGCAGGCGATTCGCAGCCCGACCTCAGCAACAATTTTGCCATCCGCTGGATATCCGGGCATATGCGGGTCACGAAAGAGCTGCATGCCGAACGCTTTTTCGTCTCTGTGCCAGACGAACGCACGGGCAAAATGGTGCGCGCCGCAACACCTCTGTTTCTCGCCCTGGTGGTCATCAACCTTGCCGATCTGGTGTTCGCGGTAGACTCTGTCCCTGCGATCTTTGCGATCACCACCGACACCTTTGTTGTCTACACATCGAACATCATGGCGATCCTCGGGTTGCGCGCGCTCTACTTTGCGCTGTCCGCCATGATCGACCGCTTTCACTACCTCAAATATGCGCTGGCAGCCGTGCTGGTGTTTATTGGCTCGAAGATCTTCGTCTCCGATTTCTTGCTGGGCGGCGCCAAGTTCCCTCCCGCAGCAAGCCTTGCAGTCACTTTCGCTCTTATTGGCGCCGGTATCGGCTGGTCGCTGTGGAAGACACGAAACGTCCCAGCTGCAAGCCAATCCTCGTCCATCACAATCCCATAAAGGAGAAAAACCGTGAAACGCTTTGTTCTATTCGTTCCGCTTGTCGCAGGCCTGGCCCTTGCCTATGCACCAGCGCTTGCGCACACCAGCACCATAGCGCCAGTCGTTGCATCAAGCGCAATCTATGCGCCGATCACCGTCGCCGAGGTGGAAGCCGCGCAAAAGGCGTGGGGCGAAGCTCTGGTGGCGATTTCCACTGAATATGACACCAAGGGGCATGCCGCAGCAAAGCGTCTGGCTGAGCAGGTACTTGATACGGCCTATGGCTACACCATGGGGCCAGTGCTGTTCAAACCAACCCTGACAATGGCGCCACAGACCTTCCGAACCACACGTGATGGCGCGCTCGCCTACTTCGTCGGCGGAGACAAGGCCTATCCCAACGACGGCGGCTTCGCCCTCAAGCATTGGCGTAAATTCCAGCTCGAGAATGCAGGCATCGTCATTGCCGGAAATACTGCCATATCAATGGGCAATCTCATGCTCTGGGATGACAAAAACAACATGACCAAGGTCGACAAGACGTGGGGCTATGTGCGTGGCGGAGATGGCAAGCTGCGCATCGTCCTGCACCATTCCTCCCTTCCCTATACGCCAAAGTGACCCGCCGCATCAGCGGGCTCTTGACGTTGACTGACAATCTCAGCCGAAGGCGGTTTGGGCCTTTCCCTGACAAGTGGCCCATTCTGAAAATGAGAATACCGGCTGTTTGAGCCTTTAAGGGAGCAAAATCGAACGAAAACTTGTACTTCAAATCAGAGCATCAGGATGAGTCCGTCGCCAAGACATTTGGCGCAGCGCACTTCGCCGTTTAGCACAATATCGGCCTCGCTTGGGGTTTGTTGTTAGGCGGCGAGCTTTCGGTGTTGCAAGCACCGATATGCTGGCGACAGACGGTTCAACGCCGCTTGCTTTGGTCTCAACGGATGCCGGGTTTCTATGGCTTCGTTCTAACAATTCGGGAGCGGACGCTCTACGGGAGCCGCTGCCTGAACGCTCCTTGATCTGGAATCAGGTCGGCTACAGTGATTACGTCGAGATGATTTGCGAAGGCTTCGAGCGCACCCGCAAGGGCATGGCGTAAACCGCATGCCGGTGTGACCACGCAGGTGTTGGTCCTGGCGTCAAAACACTCAACGAACGCGCCCGTGTCTTCCATGATACGGACAATCGCGCCCACATTCAGTTCCGCAGGTGGCTTCGCGAGCTTGAGGCCGCCGCTTCGGCCACGTACGCTATCAACAAAGCCTTCCGCGGTCAGCCGCTGCGCCACCTTCATCAGGTGGTTCTTCGAAATGCCATAAGCTCTGGCGATATCAGCGATCGAATGATGGCCGTCCTTCACTGCCAGATACATGAGGGTGCGGAGGGCATAGTCCGTTTGCAGCGAGAGTCTCATTAAAGATGCATATCAGATATTGCATTTGATCGCCAACCGTCTAAACGATGCAAATGAAATACATCTTAATCGAGTCGAGACTATGAATGCGGTGGACCATGTCGCCCAGGCACGCGCCCGCAAGTTGGCGGATGCCTTGGCTTGCGGCATCGACGATGCTTTCATCTCTCAGCTTGTGGAGCAATTTTACGAAGCGGTTCGCCTAGATGCGATGCTCGGCCCAATCTTTGGCGCAAAGGTTAACGACTGGCCGTACCATCTTGCGCGGATGAAGGATTTCTGGGCTTCGGTCTTGCTGGAATCGGGCCGCTTCAGCGGTAATCCGATGAAGAAGCACATTGCGATTGGCGGGCTCGATTCAGCGCATTTCGCACGCTGGCAGTCAGTGTGGGACGCGACCCTCACCAGGATCGCGCCGAACGAGCAAGTCGCGAACCAGTTTCGCGATGCGGCGCGGCGCATTGGCGAAAGTCTGCTGACCGGCATCAAGGTTGATCGTGGCGGGCCGGCAGCGATTTCTGCCAAGGCGGCTGCCTGATGTCTGCACCCTATGCCGCATCCCCCATATTCGATAACCAGACATTGCCCGCTGCGCTGCGGAATGATCACCGCACCAAAGCGGGTGCTTGGGGGCTGCTGCGCGTCCTGGAAGGCGAGGTCCGGTTGATTTTCACCGAACCACGCATTGAACATCGCGTGACGCCCGATTCTCCGGCCATCATTCCTCCTCAGGCCACACATTATGTTGTGCCGGCTGGCGCGATGCGCATGCAGGTTGAATTCTTTCACGAACGTCCAGACCTGAATGAGGGGGCGACCAATGGATGACATTGCTCTGGCGCGTGCCATCCATGTGATCGCGGTACTGTTTTGGATCGGCGGTGTCGGCTTTGTCACCTGGACTCTCATGCCGGCACTCAGGGCCAATGAGGAGCCCGCTGATCGCCTGTTCCGGTTCCAGCAGATTGAGAGCCGCTTTGCATGGCAGGCGCGGATCTGGGTCACGCTGGCCGGTGCGAGCGGGCTGTGGTTGATTTACCGCGCCGATATGTGGAGCCGGTTTGGCGAGCTTCGGTTCTGGTGGATGCATCTGATGGTGGCGTTATGGGCGATATTGGCGCTCATGCTGTTCGTGCTGGAGCCCTTGGTGCTGCACCACCGCATGGCACAATCCCTTACGCCGGAAGCTGATTTTGGGCGCATGATGCGGCTGCATCAGGTGCTGGGCATTATGGGCGCTTTGACCGTGTTCGGCGCTGTCGGTGGCAGCCACGGGCTTTTCTGAACTTCTTGGGGGGAACTACCATGGAAAGCTATGAAACGACGTTCAGCGTCAAGCGGCTCTGGACGATTCTGGTTGTTGGCATGGTCGTCATGTTTGGCATCATGCTACTCCTTGGACAGCAGATTTATCAGCAGGCTCCGCCGATCCCCGAGACAGTCAAATCAGCGAGTGGGGAAACACTGTTCACACGCGCTGACATTGAAGCCGGGCAAAATGTCTGGCAGTCAATTGGAGGTATGGAGCAAGGCTCGATCTGGGGTCATGGCAGCTACCTCGCCCCCGATTGGACTGCCGACTGGTTGCACCGGGAAGCAGAAGCGCGCCTTGCCTTGTCTTCAGCGAAACCCCTGCCGGGGCTGACTGCCGCGCAGGCACAAGCCGTACAAAAGGCCGCACTGCGTGAGGAAATGCGCACCAACAGCTATGATCCGGCGACCGGGATCATAACGGTCAGCGACACCCGCGCCGCGGCAATCAAAAAAGTGCAGACGCACTTTGTGAGCCTATACCAAGGCAATGACGGAGTGGCATTGGCGCTGCGCGAAGCCTATGCCTTTCCGGTCTATGGACAGCTATCGCCTGAAGAGGCCCGGCAGGTTTCGGCCTTCTATTTCTGGACGGCCTGGGGCGCGACCACCAACCGCCCCGGCGACACCATCACTTATACCAGCAATTGGCCGCACGAACCGTTGGTCGGCAATGTGCCGACAACCGGAACTTTGCTGTGGAGCCTCGCCTCGGTCATCCTCCTGTTGGCGGGCGCAGGCGCGCTGATTGCCTATTATGCCAAGCAGTTCGACGTCTGGCGCAGTGATATCTTGCCTGAACAGGGTTTGGCCCTGTCCGACAATCTTGCCGCAGCGGTCATCACGCCATCCATGAGAGCGACCGCAAAGTATTTCTGGGTAGTCTGTGGACTGTTCGTGACTCAGGTGCTGCTGGGAATTGTGACGGCACATTATGCAGTGGAAGGGCAGGGTCTTTATGGCCTGCCTTTTGCCGAATATCTGCCCTATGCAATAACGCGCACCTGGCACACCCAACTCGCCGTGCTGTGGATCGCCACGGCATGGCTGGCCACCGGGCTATACGTTGCGCCCATGCTCGCCGGTCGAGACCCCAAGTTTCAGCGTTTTGGTGTGAATTTCCTGTTCATCAGCCTGCTGATCATCGTGATCGGTTCGTTTGCGGGGCAATGGGCGGCGGTTCACCGCTTCTTCAACAGCTTGACGGCCAATTTCTGGTTTGGGCATCAGGGTTATGAATATGTCGATCTCGGCAGGTTCTGGCAGATATATTTGCTGATTGGCTTGCTCTTGTGGGTTGCGTTGGTGGTGCGTGCTCTATGGCCCGTGCTTCAGGAGAAAGGCAGCAAATCGCTAATCTATCTCGTGCTTGTATCGGCGCTGGCCATCGGCCTTCTCTACGGTGCCGGGCTTATGTGGGGTCAGCATACAAATATTGCAGTTATGGAGTATTGGCGCTGGTGGGTTGTGCATCTTTGGGTGGAGGGCATTTTCGAGGTCTTCGCCACCGCCATTATCTCGCTATTGTTCGTTCGCATGGGCATTTTGCGGACGTCAACCGCTACCGTGATGGTGCTTTTTGCCACCATCATCTTTCTGTTCGGTGGGGTGCTTGGTACATTCCACCACCTGTATTTCAGCGGAACGCCCACCTCAGTGATCGCCGTTGGCGCAATGGCTTCTGCGCTTGAAGTCGTGCCACTGCTGGTCGTCGGCTTTGAGGCCTACACGCGCCACAAGGTTGAGCATGAGGCTGAGTGGGAGCGGACGTATCACTGGCCCTTCATGTTCTTTTCAGCCGTCCTTTTCTGGAATCTGGTCGGTGCGGGGTTGTTCGGGTTCCTGATCAATCCGCCCATCGCACTCTATTACATGCAGGGGCTCAACACGACTGCCAACCATGGTCATGCTGCCCTGTTCGGCGTTTATGGGATGCTCGGGCTGGGCCTGACACTCTATTGCATGCGCGGGCTCACCGATGTGGCGCAGTGGCATCAGAAGTCGCTCAAGATTGCCTTCTGGTCGCTCAACATTGGCATTGCGATGATGACTTTCCTATCGCTGCTCCCGCAGGGCATTCTCCAGACCTATACCAGTGTAGAGCATGGTTATGCCTATGCACGTTCCGCGGAATTCATCCATAGCCCGATTATGCAGGCGCTGGTCTGGGCGCGGGTTCCTGGAGATATTGTCTTCAGCGTCGGTGTCTTCGCCTTTGCGTGGTTCATGTTCCGGGCGTTCGTGCCTGCTCTGCGAGAGACGAGTTCGCATCCGACTGACAGCAACGTCACCGACCCCGCAAACTAGTCTTCGAGCAGGGAACGCCTCGCAAAAGGCGCGTTCGGAAAAACGAACTCCCCTTGGCTCTTAGACAGGCAAGCTGATAAGATTTAGCTCTGTCACGCGGGAATGCGCGTGCCACCTTGGCTCATACTTTCCGATGTGTCCAAGTTTGGGGGGGCATTCAGGCGCACAGAGCATCCGCTAGCCGCATAAGCAGCGCAGCCCCGTCGCCGCGCCAGGCGCTGCCATGCATGCAAGCAAGAGTTCTTGGTTTGGTGCCAGCCAGTCGAGCCAGTGTTTGCCGGGTGTCCGGGCTGTGAGCATAATAGTCCATTGCCCGACGAAAGTCTTCGCTCGGTTCGAGGATATCAGTCTCGGTCAAGGCATCAGCGCCGCCGCCACCTTGAGTGAACAAATCACCGCAGAACAGGGTAGCCGTCGCCCGTTCAAACAGGAATCCGTTGTCCCAGCCATGGGGTACGTGCGGCGCAGCGAGCCACTCGACTTGCCGTCCTCCAATATCGAGCACCTCGCCATCGGTCATCACGCGTGGTGGCCTTTCGGCAATATCGCCAATGGTGGTCATGGCAGCCACTGCGCCGCAAAGCGGAACAGCGTGCGGTGCGATTTGCAGCCATTGGTTCAGCGCGCCGCATTCGTCCGCTTCCACGTGGCAGAAGCCGATATAGTGAAGTTGTGAAGCGGGCATGACATGGTCCACCGCCTCTCGCACTATGGGAAAAAGCTGACGCGGACCGGTGTGGAAAAGCAGCGGGCGGTCAGCCTGCACCAAATATTGGTTGAACGAGAACCCCTTGCCGCCATCAATCGCGACGGGTGTATTGATGCGCCAGATGCCTTGCGCCACCTCGCAGACATTGGTGCCGCTTTCAGTGTTGGTGATCGCCATCCAGACCTCCTCGGACTTTCAACCTTCATGAATTTTTAGGCGTTTACGACAGGCGTTTCCAGTGAACCGTTCGGCAATCCTGAGCAACATTTGGGCGCGACCGAAAGGACTTTGGTCCGGTGTTGTAAAGGCACCACGAGAGGACTTTGGAACGTTCGCTATCCATCCCATTGCCGACGTTTGCGCTTCTATTCGCATTTATGCGAAATGGCCCGATGAAGAGTCATCGGGCCTAAGGTTGGGATTGTGGAAATATCCCGCAGGTCGCGCGCACGACCGCGAGATGATCCGCCAACTCAACCTCGAGGAAAGTGCGAAGGTTTGTCAGCGCGATGCGCGCAGGGCACAACTTTGGCACGCTGCGCATTTAGCCAGCAGTGAAGCGGCCAACGAATATGCCGCTCGGTTTCAAGACTACCAACGCGCCATGGCGAACTATGCCCGCAGTCGTGTGCGCTTCGCGCGGCAAATGGATGATTGGCGCCGCGCCGTAGACGCTTGCCGTGCTGGGGACTATTCAGCATGCGACAATTAACGGACATCCCGCTTCGGAATTAGTGCGATCATTTTCAAACAATGTGGTTGCGAACGACGAATCGGGACCGTTAACGGACCATCTGTTCGCGGCTCGCCAAGCGCGATGATTGCCGTTGCGGCGTCGACCTCTTTCCGGTCTTTACAGGGCAATTGAAGTAAAAGCAGCTTTCGATCGTTCCTGATTGATGACCAAAAGTCTTAGGCGACCACAATAAAGGGCACAATTGTGCAAGTGTGAGATAATTTGCAGTTCGGCCGATAACACCATCAAAAATTCCACTAAAAGTTCTTCGATAAGGGAGCAGCTTGTAAATGCGGCGCATTTGGCTGGCTTTGCACCCCTCATTTCACTCGACACGCACAATTGGGAAGGTCCTGTAGAAGCAAACGCACCTGATTGAAAATTGAGCCTGTAAGGGGCACTGTAAAGGCAACTGCACCATTCGGTTACGGGGGCAGGCTATCTGTAACCAGGAGATGATGAAGTGACTTATGACAATCCGATTTGTTGCCGCGTGATTGGAAATGCCATCTCCTCGATGGCATCGCTCGCAATGCATGAAAGGGCCAAGGCATGAACCCGCTGATGCTGGAGGGCCGCCGCATTATCGTTACCGGGGGGGGATCAGGCATCGGCGCAGCGACAGCGGCGCTTGCCCGCGAGCAAGGCGCGCAGGTGTTCCGCGTCGATCTGGCGGGCGAGGCTGAGCTGCAGATCGATGTGACTGGTGCAGGGGCAAGCGAACAGATTGTTGCAGCTGCAATCGCAGCGATGGGCGGGCTCGATAGCGTGGTCGCCTGCGCTGGGGTGGTGCAGGGCAATACGCTCGAAAACTTCGAAGACTCGATGTGGGATCGCACGCTTGCGATCAACGTAACAGCGCCGTTCAAGCTGGTGCGCGCCGCCGTTCCGGCGCTGCGCGAATGCGGTCGAGGCAGGGTGGTGTTGATTGGATCGGTAATGTCGAGTTTCGGTGCGCCGGGGCTTGTTGCGTATGCCGCATCAAAGCACGCGGTTCTCGGGATGACCAAGGCCATGGCAAGCGAATTGGGCGTGGATGGCATTACCGTGAATTGTGTGCAGCCCGGGGCCATCGAGACTCCGATGACGGCCGGCGCGTTCAGTTCTGATCCCGCCTTTGCCGAATTCTGGCGTAACAAAGCGGCGCTGAAGCGGCTCGGGCAGCCGGGTGACATTGCCAGCGCGATTGCCTTCCTACTTTCGGATGGGGCAGGCTTCATCAGCGGTCATGGCATCTTTGTCGATGGCGCGGCAATGTCTGCACCGTGAACGCCATAGAAAAGGGCGCTGCGTCGGCCATGACTCCGCGTCTCTTTCCATTTCGTGCAGCACTTGCGGATCAGAACTGCAGGCACGGGTGCCGGTAAAGCAAACGCGCCTGATTGATAGTTGAGTGGTTGACGGCAGGGCTGTGCGGCGCCGAGATCATGCAAACAAGCCAGCCCGTTTCGTTCTTGCAAGTCGTCGACCGGGATCATCCTCAGGGTCGCGAAGATGCAAGTGCACTTTCCGCCGTCGTGGCGAAATGCGGCAGTTCTGCCATTCGAACTCTGGACCTACAATTGCCGTGAGATTGTGCCTCGCGGCCCTCGCCATGCCTCCGTCATTGGAGCTGTGCCTCCCAAGTGGGACAGGTCTGGACCTTTGTTCGCGGCTGATTTCCGGGGCCTGCTGGTGATCAGGAAGAGCGGGTTGCCGCAGTGGAAGTTACGCCTTGATGAGGCGTTCGTAACCCGAAGGGCTGCGAAGCCATCGTCTTTGGCAAGCTGAACTACATGTGGCGCGCGGTCGAACACGAAGGTGTGGTTCTTGAGAGCTAAACCTCGAGAAAACGCGACAAAGGTGCAGTACTTCTGTTGCTGAAGAAGGCACTGAAACGGTATGGCAAAGCATGACCACGTTGCACATCGCCGCCTCTATCGGTGCGTTCATCTCTTTCCATTTGCATTGATCTTGTCCGCCATAGTAGGCGCTTTCCGATTTCAGCGAGTTTCCAAAGGCAATAATTAATGGTCAGATGTGTTGGTTTGACTGCGGCGCTGGCGCTTGCGCTAGCGAGCTGCGGCGGCGGAGGAACGCAAGCTACGCCGCCGGGGCCTACGCCGACACCAACGCCCTCTCCTTCGCCACCACCGCCGCTTACGGGTTTGACGTTTTCCACCTTGCTGGATGGCGCATCGGGCAGCGGATACGAAGAAACGCGTGGCGTTGCACTTGATGCCCAAGGCAATATTTACTTGGTCGGCGGAACAACTGCATCCGATTTTCCGACCACAGCGGGTGCCTATGACCGCTCATTTGGTGGCGGTGGAAGCGCCGTTGGCTTGCAAGGCGCCAGCGATGCATTTGTGGTAAAAATGGCACCCGATGGTCACATCATTTGGTCTACATTTCTGGGCGGGCCAAATTATGAACGCGCCTATGCTGTCCGCGTCGGCACCGACGGTTCTGTCTATGTGGGAGGCAGGGCTGGACCCGGATTTCCAACCACCGCAGGCGTAGTGCAACCCAACTTTGCGGGCGATAGCACGCCAAACGCACAATATGGGCAGCAGGACGGGTTCGTTGCGAAGCTCAGTGCCGATGGCAGTCGTCTGATCTGGTCAACCTATGTTGGCGATGCGGGTGACGCATTTCTGCGCGATATTGACATTGATGCACAAGGCAGGGCCTATCTCGCCGTTGTGAATGTCAGCCTGCCGATAACGTCCTTCATTACAGCCAATGCTTGGCAGAAGACGATTCAGGACGGCCGCGACGCTGCATATGTGCGCTTGAGTGCAGACGCGACGCATGCAGAATACGGAACCTACTTTGGTGGGTCGCCCGGCTACCAGGGACAATCGACAGGGGTCGCATCAATACGTGTCGATCCCAATGGTGGCGTCGCTGTTGCCTCAGTTGACAAGGGTCTCAGCATCGCGACAACACCCGGATCCTATCAATCGCGCAACGCAGGCGGCGCCGACATGGTGGTGATGAAGTTTTCATCCAATGACCAAATCGGCTTTGTGTCTTATCTGGGCGGCTCACAGAACGAGGATATTGAGACCCACGTTCTCGCGATCGACAATGTCGGGCGCATTTATGTTACGGGCTCTACGCAATCGGTCAATTTTCCAGTCACCGCTAACGTCCTGCAGCCGCAGTTCGGTGGACGGTCCGACACTTTCGTCTCTATACTGTCAGCCGATGGATCGCGCCTGCTTGCGTCCAGCTTGTTTGGCGGTAGCGGGGATGAAATGGTCCAGGGCATAAATGTGTTGCACCGCAATGGCTCAGCTGATGCTGTTGTGATCAGCGGAGAAACATCATCGAGCAACTTGTCGGCGACGGCAGGTGTGCCTCAGGCGAGGCTTGGAGGCGGTTTGGATGGTTTCGTTGCAGTCCTATCGTCGGATTTGTCGTCGCTTCGTTATTTCACTTTCCTAGGGGGCTCCGCCGAGGATTCCGCTCGGGATTCGGCGATCTCGCCAGATGGATTGAACATATTTGTTGGTGGCTATACGCTTTCAGGCGGTTTTCCGACAACCAGCGGCGCGCTCGATAGTCATCTTGACGGCACGTATGCGGCATGGGCTGCCGGATTCCGCCTCAACTGAACCCGCAACACGGTTGCCGCATCAGCTGCCGATCCGGCAACGTCAAAGCAACGGAGCGGTTGATAGTGGGTCCACTTGAGAGGTTGCGGGCTGGCATGCTTCGCCCTCGAAAACCAGTTAATAGGGTCCGCGATTTAGGCCGGTCGCCGGCGGTAATCCAGCTTGTTGGATTAATGCGCGTTCGATTTCCATTCAGCTTGCGGAAAGCACGGGACCTGCGCATTGACCCCTGGTCAATCATATGACATTTGATGTGCCATATCTGACCCGATGGAGAACGACGTGAAAGTCCTGCGCACGCCCGATGCGGCCTTTGCCGGGATCGCCGATTTTCGCTTTGCGCCGCATTATCTGGAAATCACTGATCCGGATCATGGGGCCAAGCTGCGGGTTCATTATGTCGATGAAGGGCCGCGAGATGAGCCCGTTGTGCTGATGATGCATGGGGAGCCAAGCTGGTGCTATCTTTACCGGCACATGATCGCTCCCGTCGTCGCGGCCGGGTTTCGGGTTGTGGCGCCCGACCTGATCGGCTTTGGCAAATCTGACAAGCCGACCAAAAAGACGGACTACAGTTATGCTCGCCACGTTGGCTGGATGCGCCAGTGGGTCGAGGCGCTTGATCTGGAGCGAATAACGCTCGTCTGTCAGGATTGGGGATCGCTTATCGGACTGCGTCTCGTTGCAGAAATGCCTGATCGCTTTGCTTGCGTGGCACTGTCAAATGGCGGTCTGCCTGAGGGCGGCAAGGCGCCGCTCGCCTTTGCAATCTGGCGGGCCTTTTCCAAGTGGAGCCCGGTCTTCCCGATCGGCAGGATCGTCAACGCCGGGGCCAAGCGCGCGCTCAGTGAGGCGGAAATTGCCGCCTATGATGCGCCGTTCCCCGACAGCAGCTACAAGGCAGGGGCACGGATCTTTCCTAGCCTCGTTCCATTTGAGAATAATGTGGCGGTTCGAGACCAGAAGCGCGCTTGGCAGGTTTTGGAGAAATGGAACAAGCCTTTCCTGTGCTGCTTCAGCGATGGCGATCCGGTGACCCGAGGCGGCGAAAGCCGGTTCATCGGACGCGTTCCCGGCACGGAGGGGCAACCACACCGCACGCTCAAGGGCGGCCATTTCATTCAGGAGAATGATCCGAAAGGATTTGTGCAGGCTATTTTGGAGATAGCCGGGAAGTGAAAATCACTGCAACGTCAGAACATATGCTTCATTGGGCAAGAGCGGTGGGGCAGGAGATCCGCACGTTTCGGACAGATGCCCCAATCGGAGCCAATTTGCTGCTAGACTGACAGCGCCACCCGCCAATTTGCTCAATCCGAGAATCTCTTGCTTTCTGCGGAATTTACTTGGCGATTTTGCGCATTCATGACCGCACATTCATGACCGCAGTGGGGTATTCCAGAGCACTCACAGTTTCTAGCGCGAGGCCGTGCGGCTTTGGTGCAATAGGTTTGGTCCGACATCTTCTGTTGGCATCTGCCCATGGAGCGTAAAGGCGAAGCACAGATTGTTGGCACCCTTGTGAGCGCTACGTGAAGATCAACAGCGACATTTGCTATGTGCGCCAAGCGGTTGATCCCAAATGTGAAATACTCGAGAGCGTCGTCGCAAAAGTCGAAACAAATCGGTCGCTTTTGCATGCATAAAGTGCATGCTGCTGCGCCGCGGTTGGACCGAAAGGATAGTCACCCGTTGGCTCCGATTCTGGCCCAGCAGCCAAGCGCGACCTTGGTCATCTCGTTTGTCGCGGGATCGGTTGATGGAACAATAATCGTGCTGAAAATGGTCACCTTCGATTTGGAAAGCGCATGTGGGCGATGCTAATGCTTCGACGAATTGGGACATAACAGAAATTCGCCGCTGTCCATGCCCAAGTCCGCGGCCACCTTACCTAGAAGCGCCAATCATTAGCCGTCAATAATTTTAGGTTCTCCGCTGAGCCACAGTGGCTGAGTGGGGTGCCGCTTAGCCTGAAGGATCGCATGATCGAGGTCATTTGCGTCTTTCAGAAACCGGGTCACATCGAGCTGACAGCGTCATTGTGAACGTTCTATTTGTGCTTGACATTGATCGGCGATTACAGGAAGTGAACGTTCACAATTTGAATTCGGGCCGATTCGTCGTCGAGCTCTGGTCCATTTAGAGGGGGGAATATGAGCATTCACATCGAGCGCATGGCCACTCAATTGATGCTGGGAGCATCGGTTTTTGCATTTTGCTCATTGCCGAGTGTCGCTTTTGCTCAAGAGCAGCCCGCAGCCGAAAAGGTGCAGGACGAAGGCGAAGAGATCATTGTATCTGGGATCCGCGCCAGCCTTCGCGATGCGATGGAAATCAAGCGCGAAGCGCAAGGTGTGGTGGATGCCATATCGGCCGAAGATATTGGCAAGTTCCCTGATACAAACCTCGCGGAATCGTTGCAGCGTATCACCGGCGTGTCGATCGACCGGCAAAGCGGGGAAGGCTCGACGGTCACCGTTCGCGGTTTCGGTCCTGAATTCAATCTTGTCGTAGTCAATGGCCGGCAGATGCCGACTTCGACGCTCGGTGACGGCTTCTCTGCGCCGTCCTCGCGCAGCTTCGATTTCGGCAACCTTGCTGCTGAAGGTGTGGCCGGGGTCGAGGTTTACAAGTCGGGCCGAGCATCGCTTCCTACTGGCGGCATTGGCTCGGTCATCAACATCAAGCTGCCGCGTCCTCTTGATCGGCCCGGACTGAAGGGCAGTATCGGTGTGAAGGGGGTCTACGACACTTCGCAGCTCTATGGCACCGATGTGACTCCCGAGATTTCGGGTATCGTTAGTGCTACCTTTGCCGATGACACAATCGGTATCCTTGTTGCTGGGTCGTATCAGAAGCGTAGCGGGGGCCAAGCGCAGTTTACAGTGGGCAACTGGCGCCCCGGCTACACGGGCGCCGAAAATAACTGGGGTACTCTCGCACAGGCGGGCGACCCTCGTTATGCCAATATCCAGAACCGCCCCGGGCCGACCGACGTCTATCAGGTCCCCCAGAATGCTGCTTATGACTTTTACGATTTCACGCGCGAGCGCATCAACGGTCAGGCCGTAATTCAGTTCAAGCCGACCGATACGCTCAACATGGCGGTCGACTACATCTTTTCGCAGAATAGCTTTGACAGCCGTCAGAATAGCATTGGTGTGTGGTTCAACCACGGCGACACCTCAAGCAGCTGGACCAACGGTCCCGCTGCGGGCGCAAACTTTTACTCGGAAGTTTTTGGTCCTGGCAAGGATCTCGCTATTACAGGTGCAGTCGGCAACAACCGCAACGTCAACCATTCGATCGGCGGCAATATCAAGTGGGAGGCTCCGTTTGGCCTGAAGCTTGAGCTCGACGGTCATCATTCGACGGCAGAATCCAAGCCGACTTCGCCGTACGGTAGCGGCATCGCGGTCGGAACGGCGATCTTCGGCGTCGCGAGCCAGCGGGTCGATTTTACCACAGATATGCCGGTGATTTCGGTGACGATGTATCCCGGTTCCGAGATCAATGCAGGAAATATCCGCCCTGCCGGCAATGCTTTTCGTAACGCCTACATGAAGGATACGATCGACCAGGTGAGCCTGCACGGCGGGTTTGACTTTGATACATCCTTCATCAAGACGCTCGACTTCGGGGTCGGCTATCTCGACAATAAGGTGCGCACAGCCTTCGGTGTCATCCAGAATGATACCTGGGGTGGCACGCTTACTGCAGCAGAGACGCCCGACTCCCTGTTCACTTCGCGGGGTCTTTCGCAAGATCTGGCCGGGATGAACGGATCAAGCACTGCCGGCATCATTCCCAACTATTTCCTGATCGATACCGTCGGCCTGATCAAACTGCTCGATTCGCGGCTCGGCATCTGTAATCGCGCTCCAGGTGACACCTGCCTTGCGCCTTACACAACGGACCGTCACATCGAAGAAAAGTCTATTACTCCCTGGATACAGACGTTCCATTCATTCAACCTCGGAGACGCCGAGGCCAATCTGCGCCTCGGCCTGCGTTATGAGGAAACTAAGGTGACCTCGACCGCACTTGCCGATGTCCCGACCGGGACAATCTGGGTTGCCCAGAACGAAATCAGTCTGGTCAGCACGCCCGGCAGTACCACCACGCTAAAGGGTAAATACCATAGCTGGCTGCCGGCCTTTGACTTTGATGTGTCGCCTTGGGACAACGTCAAGTTGCGCGCGTCTTACAGCCACACCATTACCCGCCCTGACTATGCCAGCATGCAGGGAGGTATCACTTTGGGCCAGCCGCTGCGGGTCGGGGCCGGTGGCAGTCAGGCCAGCGCGGGCAACCCGGGGCTTCTGCCATACAAATCGAAGAACATCGATCTGTCGGCTGAGTGGTACTATGACAAGTCGAGCTATGTATCTGTCGGCTTCTTCAGCAAAGATGTCAGCAACTTCATCGCCAACAACACCATACAGACGCCGTTGTTCAACTTGCCAGACCCATCACAGGGTGGGGCTGCGACCGCGGCGCGCCAAGCTTTGGGTGCTGGCGCATCATTCGATCAGATTGTAGCTTGGGTTAGCGCCAACCGCCCTGCTGATTTTGTTGCAGGAGTCGGCACGGCTGGAGGTATTGTCGGTCGTTCCAGCGACCCCAACGTGATTTTTACTTATACCCAGCCAGCCAATAGTAATCAGAAGGCGCGGCTATGGGGCTGGGAATTCGCCATCCAGCACAATTTCTGGGAGACCGGTTTCGGTGCAATCCTAAACTACACGGTTGTGCAGAGTGACACCGCTTTCAACAACACCTTGCCGTGGACTGTGACACAATTTGCCGTCCCGGGCGCGAGCAACAGTGCCAATGCGGTGATCTTTTATGACAAGAACGGCTTGCAGGCGCGTGTTGCCTACAACTGGCGTGACAAGTTTCTCTCCGGCAAGGACCAGGACCCGTATTATATCAAGTCCTATGGTCAGTTCGACGTGAGTGCGAGCTATGAATTCCGGAAAGGCATGACCGTTTTCGTGGAAGGGATCAACATTACCAATGCGGACCGCACCGGCGTGCGACGTAATGATCGCGCCATCTTCTTTGCGGCACCAGGTTATGCCCGATACTCGGGGGGAGTTCGGTTTACTTTTTAAGGCAAATGGCCGGAGCCAGTAGGGTCCAAAGAAAGAGAGTTGCACTGGTTGCCGGTGCGGCTCTCTTTCCGCATAGTGGAGACGGGTAGGCTTCCCGGTGAAAGACCTATGAACGGATCAGTGCAAAAAGTTGCGATTGTCGGGGGTGGTACGGCAGGTTGGCTATCAGCCTGCGTCCTCGCAGCCAGGCACCCTACACTGGCGATCACCTTGGTCGAATCGCCCAATATCCCAACTATCGGCGTGGGCGAAGGAACCTGGCCGACCATGCGGGACACGTTGGCAACAATAGGGATTTCGGAGGCTGAGTTCCTCCGTGAATGCGATGCTTCATTCAAGCAGGGTTCGCGCTTTGACGGATGGGTCGACGGGTCTGCGACCGACAGCTACCTTCACCCTTTCACCCACCCCCCCCAGGGCGACATGCGCGAGCTCCTTGCTGCCTGGCAGGCAGAAGCAGAAGGCACTGCATTCGCCGCCGCCATGACTGCACAACATGCAATCTGCGCGCGCAATCTCGCGCCACGTCAGCGCACAATGCCCGACTATTCTGGAGCGTTAAATTATGGCTACCATCTGGACGCGGGCAAGTTTGCTGCTCTACTCGCAAGGCATGCTACTGAGCGCCTTGGGGTTGCGCGAATTTATGATGATGTAACTGGGGTAATTACAGGCGAGAACGGCGACATAGTCGCGCTGGAACTTCGAAGCCATTCAAGACTTGTTGGCGATTTCTTCCTCGATTGCTCAGGACAGGCCGCGATCCTTATTAGCGGGGAGTTAGGTGTCGACTGGATAGACCGCTCGGACGTCTCATTCAACGACCGCGCGCTGGCTGTGCAGGTACCGGTGACATTGGATAGCCCGGTGGCCTCCCAGACCATCGCAACAGCGCATGAGGCTGGTTGGCTATGGGACATTGCACTGCCCACGCGCCGCGGCATCGGCTGTGTCTACAGCTCACGTTTTCTGGCGGACGAGGATTCGGAGCGAATCCTGTTGGGCTACCTGCGCGTAAATATGCCTGGGGTCGATGTTGACCAGCTGTCACCACGCAAGCTCTCCTTCTCCACCGGTCATCGCGCCCGATTCTGGGAACGCAATTGCCTGGCGGTTGGGCTTTCAGCAGGCTTCATCGAGCCACTCGAGGCATCGGCAATCGTACTGATTGAATTGTCGCTGACGGCATTGGCGGAAAACTTTCCAGCTAGTCGCACGACCATGAGCATCCATGCCGCGCGCTTCAATGAGCTGTTTCGCTATCGTTGGGACCGGATCGTTGAGTTTCTCAAGCTGCACTACGTGCTCAGCCGGCGCAATGAACCTTATTGGCAGGCGCAGCGTGCACCTGAAACGATACCTGTGCGTCTGTCTGAAAACCTTGCTCTGTGGGCAGAGCAACCTCCCACGATTTGGGACTTGCCCCGCGTCAACGAGATATTTTCCGCAGCCAGCCAACAGTATGTGCTTTATGGCATGAAGTTTCCGGCACCGAGCCAAGGCATAATGGCCACGCCCGCAGCTGCTGCACGTCTGGTCGATGTGCGGGAGAGAGGCCGGGCACTTGCGGCAGCATTGCCGGCGAACCGGGACTATTTCGTCGCTGCTTCCGCGCAAGCCGAGCCAAGGGCGACACATGGAGAATTTGCCAGCCGATGACAAAGCACCAGATCCTCAACAACTCAGATCACCTTGATCTCAGGGTGCGCACCGACATTGGGGTGGCGTACGGCGATAACGTAATGGCCTGCCTCACCGTGCCTCCAGAGTTTCTTCAGGTTCAGGGCCACTTCCCGATCGTGTTTCGCCGCGATTTCGAAAGCGACAAGCTCTCCGCTCTCGCGCTTTTTGGGTTCGAAAATGGTGAGAACCTCTTCCTTGAGGGAGATCGCTGGGATGCAAGGTATAGGCCTCTGGCACTTGCCATCCAACCCTTTCTTATCGGTCGTTCTGCAACTGATGGCGCTGATTCGCAGGTTCATGTGGATATGGGCCATCCTCGCATTTCGCAGAGTGGTGAAGGTACCCGCGTCTTCGATGAAAATGGCATGCCTACGCCCTATCTCGAAGCTATTGCCGAAAAGCTAGGCGATCTCGATCAAGGTTATCGCGAAAGTACAGATTTCTTTGCGGCGTTAGAGCGCTACGAGTTGCTGGAACCGTTTACTCTTGAAGTGCCGCTGAATGACGGTTCCAAGCATTCGCTCGTCGGCTTCCAAACGATTGACGAACGCCGTCTTGCTGCGCTGGAGGGTGAAGCGCTGGGCGCGCTTCATGCTCAGGGGTATCTGCTGCCGATCTTCATGGCGCTGGCGTCTGTTGCTCAGTTTTCCGAACTGGTTGCGCGCAAGAACGCTCGGGTGGCCGGTGGCTGAGGTCGACACCTCAATTTTTGCCTCCATACCGGCAGTTGTGGAGCGTGAGGCTGTTGACGCTTCGGCTCTGGATGCACTTTTGCAGGGTGCGCGTGCACCTTTTGTCATTCGCGGATTGGTTTCCGGCTGGCCGCTGGTTCAAGCAAGCCTGCGCTCGGCGCGAGATGCACGGACTTATCTGCTTGAGCGCGCTCGATCAGTGCCGTTTGCCGTCTCGATCGGCCCGCCGGGTCACAATGGCCGGATGTTTTATGATGGTGCGATGGAAATGAATTTCCGCACCGCACGCGGCAAGCTGGCCGATATTTTTGGTGGCTTTGACGCCAATGAGGGTCGCGCTGATTCGCCGACCGTCTACCTCGGTTCGATCGACATCCCAACGCATTTTGTTGGTGTGCACGAGGAAAACCGTCTCGAACTTGGTACGCGCGAGCCATTGGAGAGCCTGTGGATTGGTACGCCGACCCGCATCGCGGCACATAACGATTTTCCCGATAACTTGGCTTGTTGTGTTGCAGGCCGACGTCGCTTCACCCTTTTTCCGCCCGACCAGATTCGCAATCTCTACCTCGGGCCAATTGATAATACCCCTGCTGGCCGCGCGGTAAGCATGGTCGATTTCCATGCGCCAGACTTCAATTTGCATCCAGGCTTTGCGGACGCACTCAAGCAAGCCCAACTGGCAGAACTGGAGCCAGGTGATGCGCTCTTCATCCCGTCGATGTGGTGGCACCATGTAGAAGGTCTTGCGCCGTTCAACATCCTGCTCAACTATTGGTGGCGGAACACGCCGCGCTTCCTCGGACAGCCACAGGATGCGCTAAATCATGCAATTCTCTCGATTCGTGACCTTCCGCACGAAGACAAAGCGATCTGGCGTGCGATGTTCGAACACTACGTTTTCGACAATGGGCCAGAGGTAACCAACCATATTCCAGTTGGTGCCCGCGGAATTCTCGATCCGCTGGATGTTGAATCTGCAGGACGTTTGCGTTCTTTTCTACTGAGGACTCTTAGCCGATGATGGGCGAATATAAAAAGCAGCGCGTCGTTATTGCCGGCGGTGGAACTGCGGGCTGGATGGCCGCAGCCGCGTTGGCACGGACATTAGGGGATGCAATTGAGCTGACCTTGGTCGAATCCGATGCCATCGGCACAATCGGTGTTGGCGAAAGTACAATTCCTCCGCTAGCCACATATAATCGCCTGCTCGGGATTGGCGAAACCGATTTTATGCGCGCAACCCAGGCGACGTTCAAGCTCGGGATCGCATTTGAGAACTGGAAGGTTCAGGGCGAAAGGTACTTTCATTCCTTTGGCCTTACGGGACTTGATCATTGGTCTGCCGGGTTCCAGCACTTTTGGATGCACGGACAAACTAAGGGGCACAAAGCGAGTTACGACGACTACTGTCTTGAATTGAAGGCGGCCTTTGCCAGTCGGTTCGCACATCTGCCGGACAACAGGGTTAATTATGCCTACCAACTCGATTCCTCGCTTTATGCGGTTTTCCTGCGCAAATTGGCCGAAGCCGATGGCGCGCGGAGGGTCGAAGGCAAGATTGCCGAGGTCCAGCTAAACGGCGATACCGGGCATATTGCCGCACTGCTGCTCGAATCCGGGCAACGAATCGAAGGTGACTTGTTTCTCGACTGCACCGGTTTTCGCGCGTTACTGATCGAAGGGGCTCTGCATGTCGGTTATGATGACTGGACCCACTACCTACCGTGCGACGCGGCCATCGCTGTTCAGACCACTAGCGTGCGCCCGCCGATCCCTTATACGCGCGCAATTGCCCACGATGCAGGCTGGCAGTGGCGCATTCCGCTGCAACATCGCCAAGGCAACGGCATCGTGTATTGCAGCCGTTACCTTGATCGCGAGTCTGCGCTCGATCGGTTGCTGTCAAGTGTCGAGGGCGAGCGGCTGACCGAGCCCAACTTCATACGTTTCACAACGGGCGCGCGGCGCAAGCAGTGGCACCGCAACTGCATCGCCGTCGGCCTTTCGAGCGGGTTCATGGAGCCGCTCGAATCGACAAGTATCCACCTCATCCAACGTGCCGTGCTGCGGCTTATCCGCATGTTGCCGATGGGCGAGGTCAGTGAGCGCGATGTAGCGGAGTTCAATGACCAGCAGCATACCGATATGCTGCAGGTGCGCGACTTCCTTATTCTTCATTATAAGGCCACCGAACGGCGCGACAGCCCGTTTTGGCGGCAATGTGCCACTATGGAAATCCCCGACAGCCTAACGCAGAAGATCGAACTCTTCCGGGAGACTGGGCGTGTTTTCCGAAAGAATGAGGAGCTGTTCGCAGAGAACAGTTGGGTCCAGGTCATGATGGGACAGGGGATACTGCCGCGCGCCTATCACCCGGTTGCTACAAAGCTTTCGAGCGAGGAGCTCGACCAGCTATTGACCGGCCTGCGCGACAATGTCTCCAAGACGGTCGCTTCGATGCCCGAACATCATGCCTATGTTGCCCGTTACTGCGGAGCGAAGGACATTGCAGCGGAATGATATCTTGTAGCCGCAAGTGCGCCGCCGCCGTGATTTTGCTGTTCAACGCAAATACCGTGAGCGCTCAGG
The DNA here is from genome assembly GCF_019443285.1 of Aquisediminimonas profunda. Classification (GTDB taxonomy): domain Bacteria; phylum Pseudomonadota; class Alphaproteobacteria; order Sphingomonadales; family Sphingomonadaceae; genus Aquisediminimonas; species Aquisediminimonas profunda. The sequence goes on along the minus strand of NZ_CP080327.1, from coordinate 2,760,407 downwards.
ATTGGATGCTTGTCTGGTCTGACGAGTTCAACGGGAAGAAAATCGACAGCAGGAAGTGGGGATTCGATGTCGATTGCTGGGGAGGCGGCAATGAAGAGCGCCAGTGCTACACCCGAAGTGCGCGCAATGCTGTCATCAAGGATGGCAAACTCGTAATCACTGCAAGACATGAACGGACAACAGGTCTCGCGTTGCCGGTTCATCTTCGCACAAGCTCGCCCTTGCCGCTTGCCGTGGTTGCGCGGGAATTTAGTTCCGCTCGTCTCACAACCCGCGGCAAGGCGGCATGGCGATATGGTCGAGTTGAGGTCAATGCGAGACTTCCTCAAGGACAGGGAACTTGGCCTGCGATTTGGATGCTGCCAGAGAAAGAGCGCTATGGCAGTTGGGCTGCTTCAGGGGAGATCGATATTCTCGAAGCAGTCAACCTTGGCGTAGCGTGCACCAAGTGCCCAGGAGGTCGAGAAAATACCATTCTTGGCACTCTTCATTTCGGCGGTCAGTGGCCGAAGAACGTTCATAAAGGTGAGGAAGTCTCTTTCCCTCAGGTGCTTGATCAGGAATTCCACACTTATGCGATTGAGTGGACTCATGATCAAATTAGTTGGCAGGTTGATGGACGCACCTATGCTGTGCGCACAGCGAAGGATTGGTCAACCTCGGGATCAGCCGAACCGGGTGCTCCCTTTGATCAACCCTTCCACCTGATCCTCAACCTCGCGATTGGCGGCAAGCTGGCTGAAAGCCGAGGGCTCGGAGGAGTACGGTTTGACGACTACCCCAAGCAGATGGAGGTTGACTGGGTGCGCATTTGGCAGAAGGAGGCTGGGCGAGCAGGCACGGTCGAAAAAGGGGGCAGACAATAAATGGCCAGACGTCGCCAAGCCGTCACGATCAAGCATGTGGCAGCTGATGCTGGCGTCTCGTTGCAGACGGTGAGCCGTGTTATCAACAACGAAGCCAATGTGCGCCCCGAAATGAGGGAACGCGTTCAGGATTCTATTCGTAAACTGGGTTATGTGCCGTCCCTCGCTGCACAGCGCATGAGTGGGTCGCGTTCATATCTGATACTTGCAATAAATGATCGTGATCGCACGATTGAGGATTGGCGGGCCCGTCAGGGCACGGATTGGGTCGACCAAATGCTGCTTGGCGGGATGTTGAAGTGTGCAGAGCACGGATACCGAATGATTTTCGAACTGGTTGATACACATTCCGATCATGTCGAGCGCGAATTGTTGGGGGCAATTGCGGCGCTTCAGCCTGATGGGATAATCCTGACACCGCCGCATTCGGACAATGCGCAAATTGTTGCCTTGCTCCACCACCAGAGAATTCCCTTCGTTCGGATTGGCTCAATCCAGAACGGTGCAGGCATTCCCGTATCGATGGATGATGAGGGGTCAGCTTCACAGGCAACCCAGTACCTGATCGACCGAGGACATCGTCGAATCGGATTCATTTCGGGCTCTCGTGACTATGCCCTGAGCGGCTGGCGCGTGAATGGCTGGAAGGCGGCGATGGCCGCTGCAGGCCTCGATTATGAAGGCTTGCTGGCTGAGGGGGACTTCAGCTACGCTTCCGGTGAGGCAGCGGCGCGGCAATTGCTGGAAGCGCCCATGCGGCCCACCGCAATCATCGCAAGCAATGATCAGATGGCGTTGGCCACTTTGGAAGTGGCGCGTTTGCTGCAGATTGCTGTACCAGACGAACTTTCCTTGATTAGTTTTGACAACACCCCGCTCGTTCATTTCACGCAACCGCCGTTGACAGCCGTCGACCAGCCGATTGCGGCAACAACTTCAAAGGCAGTTGAGCTGATAATTGCGGCCCAAAAAGGCGATCAAGTTACACCTGAGCTGACTGTGGTTTCAGCGACTATTACCGAACGCGAATCTGTCGCTCCGCCTCCGGGCAATTCGGGTGCCTGACAAAAATCTGGCGATAGATCGATTTGTGCTGCTTTATGCGCTGGCTTGGGCTGGTGGAGCGATTGCCTATACACCGCTTCTCACCATTTTGTTGCCGGTTATGGTTGCGGGATTGGCGGGCAAGCAGCTTGGTGTGGACTGGCTTGGCACTATTGCCCTGGCAGGGGCTGTCGCCGCTAGCTTCGGGGGCGTGGTCTTTGGTTATCTGAGCGATGTGACGCGCAACAGGCGTGGATGGATATTTGGCGGACTGGTTCTGTCCTGCGTCATGCTCATCGAAATTGGTCACGCAAGAGGACTCGGCGAGTTGATCGCCGCGATCGTGGGCTGGCAGCTTGCGCTGAATATGATGCTAGGGCCCTTAACAGCTTGGGCAGGCGATATTGTGCCAGACCATCGTAAGGGACTGCTCGGCGGCCTCATGGCATTTGCGCCGGGGTTAGGTGCGCTCTCTGGGGCTGTCGTAACCCAACCAGGTTTGGCAGCGCATGACAGCAGGTTATTGCTCGTGGCGGGATTGGTTGCACTCTGTGTGTTGCCGGTCCTCATACTGCCCGCGCCGACAATGCCCAATCAAAGGGTGACCAATGGCACTTTTATCTCGCAAGCGGCCCTGCACGTTTCATTCCGGTTTTCGCCAGTTGTTCGCATGTGGTTCGCACGGCTTGCAGTTCAGGTGGCGGAAGCGACCCTGTTCGCATATTTGTTCTTTTGGCTAACCAGTATTGATCCTGCCGTGACCGACAATCAGACAGCTCGGCTGTTCAGCACAATTATGCTGATTTCGGCTCCTCTCACCCTGGCCATTGGTCGCTGGTCTGACACTACCGGTCACCCGATCCGACCGCTGCAAACATGCGCGTTGGTGGCCGCGGGTGGTCTTGCAGTCATGGTTTTTGCCAAAGACTTGGTCAGCGCAATTCTGGGGTATGCATTTTTTGGTTTATCAAGTGCGGTTTTCCTTGCGCTCCATTCGGCACAAACGCTTCGGGTCCTTCCTCGGCCAGATCGCCGGGGCCGAGACCTGGGACTGTTCAATCTTGCCAATACAATTCCGTCACTGGTCATGCCGTGGTTTGTCATGGCGTTGGTCCCGCTTTTTGGCTTTTCCGTTCTATTCATCTTGCTGGCAATACTTGCTGCGACGGCAGGTTTGATGCTCGGGAAGCCTTTTTGTCGGAACTGAGCCGCTTTACTTGACTTTCGCAATAGGCCCTGCGATTGAATGAGAACGTTCACAAAATAAATCATGGGGAAGACATGCCTTTCAGGAAAACGTTTTTGTTCCTGTTCGCAATGTTGTCGGCATGTTTTGCAGCGACAGCTCAGGCAAATTCCACAAGCGAACATTCAGCACAAGCACATCCCGATCGGTGGCCGATTGCCAGCAGTCCTGACGCGATCACTGATCCTTCGACGGAGACTGCAATCTCGGCAGTATTGTCGGGGATGACCTTGGAGCAAAAAGTTGGGCAGGTGATTCAGGCGGACATCAGCACAATCGTTCCGGCCGATCTTGCAAAGTATCCGCTAGGCTCAATTCTCGCTGGAGGAAATTCTGGGCCTTATGGCAATGAGCGCGCGGATGGCAGCACCTGGCAGCGGCTTGTAAATGAATTCCGAACCGCATCGCTCAACTCAGGGGCCAAAATACCCATCCTGTTTGGCATTGACGCAGTACATGGTCACTCCAACGTTCCAGGCGCGACGATATTTCCGCACAATATAGGTCTTGGAGCTACACGTGATGTTGATTTGATAGAACGGATTGGCCGCGCGACCGCTTCAGAAGTGGCGGGAACAGGTATCGACTGGACCTTTGCACCGACATTGGCTGTGCCTCAGGATCTGCGATGGGGCAGAAGCTATGAAGGCTATGCTTCAGATCCCAAACTCGTTGCGGCTTATGCCAAGGCTATGGTCCTTGGGCTTCAAGGCCCGCTTGCGGTCGAACAATCGATTGACGCACATCATGTCGCTGCCACGGCCAAGCATTTTCTTGCAGACGGCGGCACCCTTGGAGGGAAGGATCAAGGCGACGCAAGGATCAGCGAGACGGACCTGATAGCAACGCATGCGCAAGGATATCCGGCGGCAATCGACGCTGGCACGCTGACTGTGATGGCAAGCTTCTCCAGCTGGAATGGTGTCAAGAATCACGGCAACAAGTCGCTGCTGACAGATGCGCTAAAGGGCAAAATGGGCTTTCAGGGTTTCGTGGTCGGTGACTGGAACGGGCATGGTCAGGTCGAAGGGTGCAATGTCACTGATTGTCCTCAATCGATTATGGCTGGTCTAGACATGTTTATGGCGCCCGACAGTTGGAAAGGACTGTTCGAAACCACTCTTGCACAAGTCAGGGATGGAAGGGTCAGCATTGAGAGGCTGAACGATGCCGTGCGGCGTATTCTGCGCGTCAAGTTCAAACTCGGTCTGTTTGACGCGAGACATGTCGAACGCGGCGATGTCGCCACCGTCGGATCACCGGAGCATCTAGCGATTGCGCGCGAGGCCGTTGCAAAGTCTCTTGTGCTCCTCAAGAATAATGGCGGCGCTTTGCCGATCAAGCCCGGGTCGCGAGTTTTGATCACCGGCCCTGGGGCTAACGACATGGCGATGCAGTCAGGTGGCTGGACAATCAGTTGGCAGGGCGCCGATGTAACACATGCAGACTTTCCAAACGGTCAAACAATCTGGGAAGCCATGGGAGCGGCAGTGCGAGATGCCGGCGGTACAGCGTCCCTTTCCGAAAATGGGGATTATAAGGAAAAGCCTGATGTCGCTGTCGTCGTTTTTGGCGAGTCCCCATATGCCGAGTTTCAGGGCGATGTTCCGACCCTCGATTATCAGCCAACAGGTTCGACTGCCTTGGCAACCCTCAAGAAGCTGAAATCGGCTGGAGTTCGGGTTGTTGCAGTTTTTCTCTCGGGCAGGCCTTTGTTTGCCAATCCTGAAATCAATGCTGCCGACGCATTTGTAGCGGCTTGGCTTCCGGGTTCGCAGGGACAAGGGATTGCCGATGTGCTTGTGGCCGGCAAGGACGGCAAAGTTATGCGCGATTTTACAGGCAAACTTCCCTTTGCCTGGCCCGGTGATGCGCGATCGCCAGTTATCAAGCCACAATTCAAGGTTGGCTATGGCTTGACCTATGCAGAAAGGAAGTCGGTCCCGAAGCTTTCTGAAAAGACCGGCGTGAACATCGCTGACCTTTTGAACGTCGAGAATTTCTTTTCGGGCGGGCGCGCACGGTCGCCCTGGTCTTTATCGATCGTCGATGCGGGGGGCGCGCGACAAGTTGGTACGACGCCGCTCGAGAGCGGTTATGGGCATATCAGAACGCGCTCTGTCGATGTGGCTGCTCAGGAGGATGGCAGGGCCTTCACTTGGACGGGCATAGCCTCTTTCCACTTGACGGGACCGAGTGCTGATTTGACGCGCCAACTCAATAACAGCTTTGCTTTGCGCATCGATTGGCGGATCGATTCTGCGCCTTCCGGAACGACTTCAATTTCATTGGGCAAGATCGCACTTGATGTCGGCGCGCTCGTGCGCGCATCTCCTCTGGGGCAGGTGCGGACAATCAGGATTCCACTTCGCTGCTTCGCGGACGCTGGCGCGAACCTCAAGCAGGTCGACGAGCCATTCAGTTTGAGCGGTGACAAGGGTCTTGCCCTGACGTTGCTCGCAGCGCGCGTTGAGGCCGTTGGCGAGAATCTGTCATGCCCTTCGAAAGCATAGAAGACGCAGCAGTTGTGATGTTGATCCAAGAATAACATCTGGGGGGGGGACAATTATGGCATTTTCATCAAATAGCCCGACAACAGGGAAGCCATCTGAACAGGTCGATGCGCCACAGTTGCAATTATTTGTGATGGGGCTGTTTTTTACCTTTGGCGGAATCACTTCCCTGAATGACGTTATCATTCCGAAACTCAAGGAACTGTTCACGTTGAGCTACACCCAGGCGATGCTGGTGCAGTTCTGCTTCTTCACCGCCTATGCGGTCATCGGCATCCCGGGAGCCCGTTTGGTCAAGCGGATAGGCTATATGAGGGGGGCGGTAGCCGGACTTCTGACAATGATGGTCGGTTGCCTCTTGTTCATACCTGCGAGCCAGACAGCAACTTATGGCGTATTTCTTCTTGCACTGTTTGTGCTGGCAAGCGGTGTTGTCATAGTACAGGTTGTTTCCAATCCTTTGATCTCCCTGTTGGGCAAGGTTGAGACGGCACATAGTCGGCTCACATTTGCGCAGGCTTTCAATTCCCTTGGAACGACAATCTTTCCTTATTTCGGGTCTATTCTTATCCTCGGCGGGCTGGCGTCTGTTTCGGCAGAGGGGCTCTCGGGGGCCGCACTTGATGCATATCGCACCGCCGAGAGCCAAGCGATCGTCCACGGTTACCTCGGGCTTTCGGTTGCACTGGCAATTGTCGCTTCTGCGGTCTGGTATTTCCGCAATGCCCTGCAGAACGAAAGGCATGAAGAAAGCAGCGGTTTGGCCGGGCTTGATCTTCTGAAACGCACCAGGTTTGGCTTCGGTGCCTTGTGCATATTCCTGTATGTGGGGGCCGAAGTTTCAATCGGTTCGCTGATCGTCAACTACTTGATGCAGCCGCACGTCATGGGGCTTGAGGCTCAAGAAGCCGGCAAATTGATTGGGCTCTACTGGGGCGGTGCCATGGTAGGGAGATTTATCGGATCGGCAGTTCTGCGTGTGTTGAGCCCCGGACTTGTTTTGGCCTCCGTCGCTGTCGGCGCAGTCGCGCTGATTACCGTTTCGACACAGACGACAGGTATTGTGTCGGGTTACAGCTTGTTGGCCATCGGACTGATGAATTCGATCATGTTCCCGACAATCTTCACTTTGGCTTGCGAGAAACTAGGTCCGCGAGCGGCAGATGGTTCGGGCCTCATAAACGTAGCCATTTTTGGCGGCGCGGTCGTTCCTCTGCTGACTGGCATGATTGCAGATGCCAGTGGAAGTCTTGCAGCTGGTCTTGTCCTTCCCACCCTCTGCTACGGCGTCATCGCCTGCTTTGGCTGGTATGCAAGACGCCCGGCCTGATCATGACTGCTCCGCAACTCTCAATCCTCTTCTTCCTGCAGCTGGCCCTGATCATCGCCACCTGTCGACTGGTCGGGTTTGCGGCACAGCGTTGGCTGGGTCAGCCGCAGGTCGTCGGCGAAATGATCGCGGGCGTATTGCTCGGCCCGTCCATCCTTGGGCTGGCGTTTCCATGGGTTGAGGCCGCGCTCTTCCCCGCTGAATCGAAAAAGATTCTTTACGTTGGCGCGCAGTTGGGTGTCGGGCTGTACATGTTCATCGTCGGCCTCACCTTCGACAAGGCGGAATTCAAAGCGAGCGCGAGATCGGCTGCAACGATTGCGTTTGGCTCAATGGCTGCACCATTTGCTGTTGCGGCGCTCATGACACCGTGGCTGATGTCAATTCCGGGTTTGTTTTCACCGCAGCTCGGCACGGCCCAAGCCGCAGTATTTCTCGGTTCCGCAATTGCTATTACCGCATTTCCGATGCTCGCTCGGATCATACACGAGCGTGGTATCGCCCATACCAAACTGGGCACCCTTTCTCTTTCGTCCGGAGCAATTGGAGATGCCGGAGCGTGGATAGTGGTAGCACTTGTGCTTGCGAGCCTGGGGGATGGGCCAGCATTGGCATGGAAGGCAATGGGAGGTGGCACGGCATTTGCGCTGACAATGATATTCGTCGCGCCACGCCTTTTGTCTCGCCTTGCGGCCATTCATGAGCGTCAAGGAGAGATGGGAGGGGGGCTTTTGGGGACCGTGCTTGTCTTGTTGCTGCTCTCCTGTTTTGCGATGGATGCGGCAGGAATTCATGCTGTATTTGGCGGCTTCCTCCTAGGCACTGCAATGCCGCGAGGCCGCTTCGCCGAAGAGCTGCGGGACAAGCTGGAGCCTTTTGCCACAGTCTTCCTTCTGCCAATGTTCTTCACTTTTTCTGGTCTGAATACGCAATTGCAAGTTGTTGATAGTTTTGATCTGCTGGCAGCAGCGCTCGCGATCCTGGCCGCTTCGATCCTCGCGAAGGGAGGAGCCTGCTATGCAGCAGCGAGGCTTTCCGGACATGATAGCGGCACAGCGATGGGCATAGCTGCGCTGATGAACGCGCGCGGCCTCATGGAACTTATCATCATCAACATCGGCCTTCAGCGCGGGATCATTGAACCTGGCTTGTTCGCAATTCTGGTTGTTATGGCAATTGTTACCACACTTATGGCGACCCCACTTTTCGAAGCAGTCTATGGTCGGAAGCGGCCAGATCAGATGCGCCAACCGATAACAGGGGTGGGGTAGGGCGCTTCGATTCCCAGATGCTCCGATGCAGGCAACCAGCTATGCCGCAATTTCGGCAGTTGAAGTTGGTTCAAAGGTTCGCCTCAGTCTGTGCAAACGCCCGCCGCCAAAGGTACATGGCCCACCGGTCGGCTCCTTACATCGGCACAAGCTTGTGGGCGCGAGCCGCAAAAATGTGAGTTGCCGCGTCGCTCCTATTTCCCCAGCCTGCATATATGTTGGGGAAGAGGAGCGCGAAGATCCATGACCGATAATTACACTTATGTCGTGATCGTCAGCGCACTGGCGCTGCTGGCCTATTATTTCACACTGCTAATGGCGGGGCTTGCGCGGGGGCGGTTCAAGATCGCAGTGCCCTCGCACAGCGGGCCGCCAGAGTATGAGCGCTATGTCCGCGCGCATCAGAACACGCTCGAACATCTAGTGCTGTTCCTGCCGGGGATGTGGCTTTTCGCATATGTCGTAAGTCCGTTGTGGGCGGCGGGGATCGGAGCGATCTGGCCCTTCATGCGGGTGCTTTATGCGCGGGGCTATCACAAGGCACCAGAGAAGCGGCTGATCCCGCTCTACCTGTCTATGCCGCCAATCTATATCTTCGTGCTTGGCTCGCTGGTTGGCGGGGTCGTGCGGCTGGTGAACGGAGGGTGAGCCGATGACGGCAGATTATGATCTGATCATCCGCGGCGGCACTATTGCGGACGGCAGCGGAGGCGATCTGATCGAGGGTGATATCGCCATTGCGAATGGACGGATTTCAGCCATCGGCTCGGTCAGCGGGCGTTCCATGCAGGAAATCGACGCGAAGGGCCGCATCGTCACACCCGGCTTCATCGACGTACACACTCACTACGATGGCCAATGCATATGGGCCGAGGAACTTTCGCCCTCTTCCTCTCACGGGGTCACCACAGCGGTGATGGGCAATTGCGGGGTGGGCTTCGCGCCTTGCCGCAAGGCGGATCACGACATGCTGATCAATGTCATGGAGGGCGTGGAGGACATTCCCGGAGTGGTCATGACCGAGGGCCTTTCATGGAACTGGGAGACATTTCCGGAGTATCTGGATACTGTTGCCGCCCGAAAGCGCGACATCGATGTTGCCGCCTACCTTCCGCATTCGCCCCTTCGGGTCTACGCAATGGGCGAGCGTGGCGCTGCGCGCGAAATCGCCACAGCCGATGATCTCGCGATGATGCGCCGGCTTACCGCTGAGGCGATGCGCGCCGGCGCGATCGGCTTTGCCACTTCGCGCTTGTCGATTCACAAGACTGCCGATGGCAATGCCATCCCGACCTTCGAGGCCGATATTGCGGAACTGGAAGCAATCACCCGCGGTATGGCGGACGCGGGCGCAGGGACGTTTCAAGTGGTGCTTGACGCGTTTGTCGGATGGGACAAGGAGTATCGGGTGATCGAGCGGGTTATCGCCGCTAGCGGCCGCCCGGCGACCTTTACGCTTGCTTCAGGCAACGACGCACCGCCCCGCTGGCGGCGGGTGCTTGAAATGCTCGATGAAACCAATGCCAGCGGCGGAGTCGCCCACGCGCAGGTCATGCCGCGCCCGATCGGCCTGATCGCGGGTCTGGAACTGACAGTGCATCCCTTTGTGCTGTGCCCGAGCTGGGCGAAGATTGCACAGCTTTCAATTGACGAGCAGGTCGCTGCAATGCGCGATCCGGCTTTGCGCGCCGCCCTCATCACTGAGGATTTCGCGCCCGGCCACCCGTTCAACGAACTCGCGCGCAACTGGCGCTGGCTGTTCCCGCTCGATGATCCACCTGACTATGCTCCGCCTGCGCATTTGAGCATGGCCGGGCAAGCCGCGGCTCAAGGCTGCACCCCGCAGGAGATCGCCTATGAGCGGATCCTGGCTACAAATGGTCGGGGCCTGTTCCTCGCTGCGCTCGGCAATTATGAGAATGCGACGCTTGAGAGCGCGCACGAAATGTTGCGGCACCCATATTGCGTACCCGGCTTGGGTGATGGCGGCGCACATTATGGGGCCATCTGTGATGCCAGCTACTCAACTTATCTTTTGACCCAATTCGTAAAAGGCCAAGGCCGGCTGCGGCTGGGTCTGGCCGAGGCCGTGCACATGCTGAGCCGCAAGGCGGCGCGTGCCGTCGGGCTTGATGATCGCGGACTGCTCAAACCTGGCGCGCGGGCGGATCTCAATATCGTCGACCTGGATGGCCTCAAGCTGCACTTGCCAGAGGTAGTGCGCGATCTACCAGCCGGTGGGCGCCGCCTGCACCAGCGTGCAACCGGCTATGACGCGACGATAGTAGCAGGTGAAGTGATCCGCCGTTTCGACCGATCGACGGGTGCTCGCCCGGGAAAGCTGGTGCGTGGGGCTGGCTTTAGCGCGAAGGCGAATTAGTGCACGGTCAGAGCAAATGCACCGTGCTGATCAGCCATTGAATTTGCTCCTGGAGTTTGTATCTCAACTGCTTAACTAAAAGGACCGCCCTATGTCCCTCTCACTCTACGAAGCCTTTGTTCCCAATTGCCAACAAATTGTGGGTGCCCTCAGCAACCTGATCGACAAGGGGGAAGCATTTGCGAAGGACAAAGGGATTTCTGACGAAGAAATGATTGGGGCTCGGCTGGCGGAGGATATGTGGAACCTGCCATGGCATGTGCGCAGTTGCTGGGTCCATTCGGCCTATGTTATCAGACTGCTGCCGAGCGGCGAGTTTTCGCCCGATTTCTCGGATATCCCGGACAGTTGGGACGCGATGCGCGCGCAGGTCGCCGTAACGTTGGACGGACTGGGAAAGGTCACACCTGAAGAATTGGAAGCGGTGGCAGACAGCAGCATTGGATTTGTGCTGGGGGGCAAGCGATTGATGGAGTTCACAGGGCAAAATTTCCTGCTCAGCTTTAGCCAACCAAACGTCTATTTCCATGCGGCCACCTTTTACGACATTTTGCGGATGAAGGGTGTGCCGCTGGGCAAGCGCGATTTTATGGGTGTACCGCGGTTCAAAAGTTAGTTCCTGCCCATTACAATGTGAGCACGGGAACATAAATGTCAGGCAAGGTGACTTCTGCGATATTCAGAAGAAAGTGCTAATTGGATCAACTGTTTCGCCGACATTTTTGTTCCCGAAGCCCAAGCAATGTCTCGATATCTGGGCCGTTCAAGCGGCCATGAAATTGTCACCCAAGGGTCGCGCTTTCTCCAGTTCTGCAACGCCGCCTTAATGCGGTCGTGATCTCATCGTGGCGCACGCGCGTAATACTGTAGGACGCGAGGATAAGGAGAGAAACGAGCGCAATTACGGCTGGAACAGGGCCCCAGATCAGCACAAGTCGGAACTGCATGGGTTCCGGTAATGCGGCCGCGGTGGCCTGATTGACGTGACCGGGAAAGCCAATGAGATCAAGGGCCAGACCTGCCACCATCACGCCAAGTCCCGTCGCCGCCTTTCCGGCAAAACCAAGCCCGGCAAAATACAGTCCTTCACGTCTACGATTAAACAGATATTCGTGCTCATCGGCGGCGTCGGCCATCATTGAGGGATAGGCTACGGAAACGAAACCAGTGCCAATGCCCGCCACAAATGAATTGAGCTGCATCGGCAGGAGAGCAGCATCACCCAGCGGGACGTAAAGTCCCAAAAGTTTGGCCCCTTGCAGAACCACCCAATTTGCAATCAGAAGAAGAAAACCGAGGATGACGACATACTTCTTCTCGATACGTCGCTGAAGCAGAGGAGGGACGAAAACGCCCAGCAGAATTCCGACGAGATAGGCGTAGCTGATGAACTGGATCTTTTCACTTTTCATTTGCCAGACATAGATGAAGGCGTGGTTGTTGAGGCTGGCATTGGCGCCGATCGCTATGAAGATCACGACTGCGGAAATGAACAAAAGCCGGAAAGATCGGTTGCCGAATATCTCCTTGAGTTCTTCAGGAAGTCGGCGGAGCATCGAACCGGGCGCCTGGTCGGGTTGTGGAAGGGCAGCTGCATAGCGCCTCACACCAAGGCAGCATAGTGTCATGCAGACAAACAAGAGCAGGGCAACTGACCACCCGAAGCCCGGGTATCCCTCTGCCTTTTGTAGCCCGCCATTCGCGAAATAAATCGAAAATCCGATTGCCGTAACCGCCACGCCGGAACAAATGCCCGCAAATGCACGATAAACCACTACTCGAGTCCGCTCCGCATAGTCGGACGTCATTTCGGCACCAAGCGCGATGTAGGGGACGTTGAAAAGCGAAATGAAGCTTCGAACCGCAACGGACATGACTGCCAGCCAGGCAAACAGACCCCCCTGGCCAAGTCCATGTGGTGGAGAAAACAAGAGCCCGATCGATATTGTGATCAGAGGAATGGCCATGATCATTGGCGGCAGTCGGCGTCCCAGGCTGGATTTGATGTTATCCGACCAAGAGCCAACCAGAGGATCAACAAGCGCATCAAACGCGAGACTGACTGCAAGAGCCGCACCGACGAGGGTACCGGATAGACCCAGCACTGCGGAATAATAGAAAAAGATGAAGGCAATTGCCGCATCAAATCCGCCATTCTGGGCAGCCTGACCAAGGCTGTAGGCAATCTTGACCGGGATTGAGGGCTTAAGGGGAGAAGCCGCAGGCGCGGTTACTGCCGGTTCGTCGATCTTGTCCAAAGTCAGGTCCCCATATTGTCAAAAGTCTTGTGTGCCAGTGATTTCCGCGCTCGAAATGCCTTAATATCAGAGTGTATTGTAGTCTGCTGGGCGAAGGCTGAGCCGCAGCGAAACGGGCTATCAATCGGCATGTTCGGTGCGTCCATTGAGAAATGCGCGAACGGCGGCCATAAATCCGGCAAAATTTTCGCGGCGGATGTTGTGTCCCGCGTTTTCAATACGCACGGCTTCTATTTGAGGATTGATCCGCAACGCTTCTGTTACGATGGCGGAGGTAATCATCCCGCCCCTTTGGCTTTCGCCGTAAATTAGCAAGGTTGGCGAAGGGAGCCTTGCGAAAATGCTCTGCCAGGGTTTCGTGTAATGTGGCATCGCCAGCGGATCGACCTGCCGCTTTCCAAGCAGCCATGCCGGGAATTCGTCTTCGTGCCAGGATGGCGACAGATCCCGGCCCATTGCCGCCAATTCAGTATCCGTCAGCGACTGGAGATGGGTGATTTGCTTGCGAAATCGTTCGTTGCGAGCATTGGCCTCGGACGGCTCGGCTAAGGGGAGGAGGGGAGGGTCTTCAAGGATCAATTTGGAAACACACGCCGGAAACCGGGCGGCAAAGGCCGCAGCTGCGAGCGCGCCTACAGAATGGCCAAGCAGGATGGGCAAATTCAGGCCGAGCCCGTCAATTGCTTCGGCAATGTCCTGCGCCGGATCGTGGTGCACATGTCCAGCAATCCGCGAACTTGCGCCATGACCGCGCGCGTCCAGCATGATGATGTCAAATTCGCTGGCAAATGCCGATGCAAATCGGCTCCAGCACAGCCCGTTGTCGGTTAGGCCATGCAACAGAACCATTTGCGGGCCGTTACCGCCTGTGCGGTGATACGCCAGATGGCCACCTGAGATGTCCACTGCACCGGAACCCCATGAGCTGACATCCATTACCATGCATAGGCCTCGGGCGCTGGGCCAATCGGCGGAAAGATTGCGTCAAGCCTTGCAAGCGCAGCGCCGTCCAGAACAATCTCTGGAACGTGCCCAATCGCGATCAATTGTTGCCTGCTTCGAGGCCCGACAATCGATGCAGTGATACCACTTTGGTGTAGTGCCCACGCAAGCGCGACGGCACCGGGCGTCTCATCCAGTTCGATACAAAGTTCAGCAAAAAGAGACAATTGTTCGGACCTGGCGGCGGTTCCGGCCTTGACCTCTGGCGAATGGCGCCGCCCGTCGGCTTCACCGGAAGGACCTGCCAGAAGGCCGCCAGCCAATGGGCTCCAGGCGATCACGCCAACACCATATTCGTGGCACGCTGGGATCACTTCGAGTTCGGCGCGGCGCTCGGTCAGATTGTACAGGCTCTGCTCCGAAATCAGACCAAGGCGGTGGCGCGCAATCGCTTTTTCGTTCGCTTGGGCAATCTTCCAACCTGGGAAATTGCTGGAACCGACGTAAGTGATCTTGCCTTGGGCAATCAAACGATCTGTTGCCTGCCAGATTTCTTCCATCGGTGCGGTTCGGTCAATGTGATGCATTTGATAAAGATCGATATGATCAACTTTTAGACGCTGAAGGCTCGCGTCGCATGCCATCTGGATGTGTCGAGCTGACAAGCCGCGATCATTGATGTCGCCTGACATTGGCTCATACACTTTGGTTGCCAGGATAACTCGGTCTCGACGGGCCGGATCTTCCGCGAACCATTTTCCGAGAATGCTCTCAGTCGCGCCGACACCCAGGTGCCCGCCATATTGGTTTGCCGTGTCGATGAAATTGATACCCATGGCGACAGCTTCGTTCAGGATTGCAAAGCTTTCCTCTTCGGATGTGCGGGGTCCGAAATTCATTGTACCGAGACAAAGTTCGCTGACTTTGAGTGCAGAGCGGCCCAGTCTGCGATATTTCATTGGGCCTCCCCGATTGCGAGCATCACGGCGCCCATAGTGTTGCTCCCGTTTGCAAGGTTTCGCTGGAATCGGCAACGCAGAACCGTGTGAGGTACTGGGCCCTTGCGGAGAGCTTGCTGTGGTCCTGATAAGAGATACCGGGAACAATAGGTTCCCGGAACCACGGCGCGTAAAACTCGAGGTTGGGGATCGCCCGCATGGCATTCGAAACATTGGGTGTGCCGCCGTGCCAGGCGCGCACGTCGCGCACCATAATTGCTCCTGCCGGAGCTGGGCAGACAGTACTCAACCGCATCCATTCAGGTTCTTCTTCAAGTGTGGGTATTGGCGTGCGGGAATGTTGGGTGCCGGGGATCTGCCGGGTTGGCCCGTTCAGACGCGTAATTTCCTGCGGCAAAAAATTTACGCAGACATAAGGGCAGGGCAGATCTCGGACGGTGACATGCCCACGTGGATCATGAAATGCGCTGAAAGGAGACACGGTGTTGCTTATCCAGTCTCCAACGTCCGAATGAAGTGGTTGATAACCCAGTGCACCCGGCAGGCAGAAGTCTCCACTTGCGGCACGCAACGCATAATCGCTCGATCCGAAAATTGCAGTCACGACTTCGTTTACGACAGGAATATCGAGCATCATTTGCCATTCTGGCCGGTGCAGCTGGCTGCGAGTCAGACTCGATCCGCCAAAGGAATAGCGGTGGGAACCGCGATTGCCGTTGCGCTGTGTATCGAGTGCGAGGATTTCTGCGGCAACTTCATTGCATCCGTTCGCGAGGAACTGCGTCTGCTCTTCATTCAGGACGTCCGCAATAACTACAAAGCCGTCACGGCGAAAAATTTTGACTGCCCGAGCAATGTTTCCTGGTTCAACAATGTCCAGTCCTTTTAGGCCGTTGTTGGCTTCGAGATGTGCCCGCAACGAGTCGATGTCAGGTGTTTCAGCCTCCGTGACAAAAAAGTTTCTGTTTCGTGCCGGCTTATCTGGCATGAAGGGCCTCCTTGTGAGCTTGAAGGGACCAGACCTGCATAAAATCCCAGATCTCTGCTGCGCTGTTCCGATGGATACTCGTCATGATCCAGGGCATCATCTCCTTTATTGTACTAATAGTCAATAACTTTAATCGGCTGTTTTGGTTGAATTGGCCGCGATGGGCGTGATGAGAGGCGGCATCCAGCGTGCGCCGGTGGTCACTTCAAGTCGCGGCTATTTGCCTTCTCGCCCTTGTGCAGGTGGCGAATTTCCATCCCGGTAGCCCATCTCCGCTGGAAGCCTCGCCAGTAGGCTTTTTGTTCCGGACCAGCCCATTCGCCGTTCAACTGCTCCGCAAATGACACAGGCCACTCTGCAGCATCTGAATTTGCCGTCGGCACATTCAGATAGTCTGCTTTGTCAGCCTCATCCTTGAGGTTCAAATCGAGAAACGCAGTCACGAAATGTTGGTTGATCGCATTGAGCCGATCGTTGCGCCAAACCGGCTCGGCCAAAAATTCGTAGCCGGCAAAATCCTTGCCCTCACCGAGGTTGAAGGGGTTACCGACAATATTGTGCCGGGCCTCTCGATAGACGAGCATGTAGCGATCTGTATTCGCCATGCTGTCAAAGAGCCACTTCACGCCATCACTATAATTCACAACATCATCCTCGCTGCCGACGAAGATCATCGTCGGTGCAGTGATCCGAGCTAAGGATGCAGCATCCCAGGCCCTGCTGTCTGGTTGCCCTCCCCAAGGTGAGAACAAGATCAAGGCCTTGATCGGCACGCTCTTCTGGTTCGCCTCGTGCAGCATCGCCTGCGCTTTTGAAGGCAGCTTTGAAAGGGGATCCTTGGAAAAGAGATAGGAGGCGCCAGCTGATCCAAGCGCTCCATACCCGCCCATGGAATAGCCGATCAATCCGATCCTGTGAGGGTCGATCAAACTGGCAAATCCTCCTTCTCCGCTGCCCGCCATGGCAACCAGCCGATCGATCACACCTCTTTGGTCGAGGCTGCGATCAAAGAGGACATTTGAGAACGACACGAGAAACGATGTCATGCTGTCCGCCTGCATGTCTGCGTGTTCGATCGATGCGACGACATAGCCCTGCGATGCGATATGTTCCGCAAGATTGCTGAACTGCGTATTCCATCCGCCATAACCGTGGGACATGACAACAAGCGGGAACTTTTGGCCAGAAAGGGGATTGGCAGACGCGATTGCGTAGCCTTGGCTCGAAACCGCAAGCGCAGGTTTTTTCGGCAAACGCAGCTCGTGTTCATAGATGACGGGCGCGCCCGTCGCGCCCACTTCGACAGGGTACCAAACCCTTACATCAAGAGGGCGAGGGGCGTCTCTCATCGAGCCCGCAAGCATGCTCGCAATTCCGATCCTGGGGCGATTCGGTAAGGCAATATGGATGATTTGCGTGCCGATACTGAAATGCCCCTTCCGCCCCAGTTCAGGAGCTTCGCCTGGCTTACCTGCATGCACCTTCGGTGATGCGACATACGTCAATGCTGCGGCTCCGGCGCCAATTAGCGACATGCCTCCCAGGGTCGCTTTCAACCATTTCCGCATCGTCCACCTCTCTTCTGAGTCCTACCGTTCATTGATTTATTGCTAGGGCCTATCATCCACGCATCGCAGTTTTTGGCGAAAGGCCATTCGCCCAATTTGTTGTACAATACGTCAATAGATTGCGGGACAGATGACTGCGAATGGAAGGTCTCATCGCGAGGCGGGGAGCGTCATTGCGCCTTTAGGCCGCCATCCACGGGTAACGCGGCGCCGTTGACAAACGAAGAGTCTGTGCTTGCCAAAAAAAGGGCAACGGCCGCGACTTCATCAGGGGTGGCATAGCGAGCCATGGGGATCATTGCCGTGAAAAGGCCGCGCAGTTCGGCGATTTCGGCCTGACTTTTGCCTCTCTCCATGTCTCGCATCATTGGAGTATCGGTCATCGCGGGGCAGATTGCATTGACGCGGATACCGAGCGGGGCAAGTTCGACCGCCCCGACTTTCGTCAAACCGATAACCGCATGTTTGCTCGCATTGTAAGAAATCAAAAAACGTCCGCCGCCAAGCCCCGAAACGGAAGACATGTTGATGATTGAGCCGCCCCGGTCTCGCATCAATTCTGCGCCGGCCTGCATGCCAAGAAAAACGCCTCGGCAATTGACACGCATCACCTCGTCAAAGGCGTCGACCGGGCAATCACGCAGCAGCGCCCTTGGTCCTGAAATCCCGGCGTTGTTGAAAAGGATGTCAAGCCCGCCGAATTTGCTTTCGACCACCTTTCTTGCCTCAATCCAGCTCGCCTCACTCGCCACGTCACCTTCGATCTTCAGCAGACGGCGACCCTGGGCTGAGATGGCTGCCTCAAGCTGACTCCAATCCGTTCCAACCAGGTCAAAGCCAATGATATTCGCGCCCGCGCGCGCCATTGCTTCCGCCGATGCAAGCCCGATACCTTGAGCACTACCCGTAATCAGCGCTGTTTTTCCCTCAAGCTTCAAGCTGGCCATTCGCTCATTCTCCCGATGAGATATCTTCATTCCATTTAATATATACCCCGTCAACAATATTCAAAAAATGACCATGTTCGGCATGCAAAACGGTGATATATGAACCTTTACTGACGTATTATATAATTAAATTGACTACTGACGGAAAATTCAATAATCCACTTATGCATGATTCTGCATCCGTCAGGGAATGCGGGCTAGAATGAAAGAGGGAGGTAAGGATGAACTCGGTTTCAAGATTTGTGCTTTTGTCGTCGGTCGCCATAGCGGCATTGCCAACGGCAGCCGCCTACGCTCAGAATGCGCCCGTTACTGCAGACAGTGCGGAATCCGAGGGGTCGCCAAACGACATTGTCGTCACTGCCCGTAAGGTGAAGGAAACGCTTCAAGACGCGCCACTTGCCGTGTCTGTGGTTACGGGCGAATTTCTTGATCGCACCGGATTTTCGCAGGTCAGCGAAGTCGTTCGATTCGTTCCAGGCATCGCCCTCTCGCCGCTCAACACGACTCGGGCCAGTGGGTCCAAGATCCGTGGCATTTCCACATACAGTTTCAGTGACGGCTTTGAATCGAGCGTGTCGACTGTTGTTGATGGCGTTGTTCTTGGCCGAGAAGCGCAAGGATTTGCAGACTTTCTGGACGTTCAGTCAATTGAAGTCATCAAAGGGCCGCAGGGAACGCTGTTCGGCAAGAACGCCTCCGCGGGCGTGATCAACATAAAGACGAATGATCCGGAATTCGAATTCGGTGGCAGTGCCGATGCAACCTATGGCCGATTCAACGAAACCAAGGTGCGCGGTACCGTGACGGGACCGATCGTGGGTGACAAGCTCGCTTTCCGATTAACGGGCACATACAACACGCGCGATGGCGTGCTTGAAAACGCAATTCCCGGCCAACGCGATCTGAATGATCGCGACGGCTATTCGTTGCGTGGCAAGCTCCTGTTCCAGCCAAACGACGATCTCAGGGTCGTCCTGACAGGCGATATTGGTCATAGCAGCAATCACTGCTGCATTGCGACTTTCCGGACGGCTGGTCCAGCCATTGGCCTTTTGGCTTTTGCGACCAACCCTGGCGTTCAGCAATTGCGTGCCGCACTCGCCGCCTATGGAATTGTGCCCGGGCCCAGCAACAGGAAAGTCGGGGTGCTCTATAATCGCCTGCTCGAGACACAATCGCCGCGCGGTCTTGCTCTCAACGTCGACTATGACTTTGGCAGCAGTTCACTGACTTCCATTACGTCCTGGCGCAAATGGAGCATCAACGAATTCAATGAGGCCGATGGTGTCTCCAACTCAAACGTCAACAGCCGAAATGGCACCAAGGTCAACACCGAGCAATTCACGCAGGAGGTGCGGCTCAATACAAAGATCGGATCTGCTGCTGATATTGTAGCTGGCCTGTTCTTCTTTCATCAGAATCTGGCCGTCCCTGATGCGCACGTCGACATTGAGTTGGCGCTGCCATTTCCTGGCTTTTATTTCAACGCTCGGACGGATGCCACCCGCGCGGTCTCGACAGACAGCTATGCCGCATATGGCGAAGCGACATTTCATCTGTCGGACAAGGCCTCAATTATCGTCGGCGGCCGCTATACGCACGATTCCTTGCTCGCGACCTACAAGCGCACGACTGTCGCGATCGATCCGACGAAGCCCTTCTCCGGCTTTTTCGGGCCCGATTATACCGGCATCCAGTCTTTCAAGAACGATAATCTCTCGGGTCGCGTGATTGCTCGCTACCTGTGGACTGATGATGTCATGACCTATGTTTCCTGGTCACGCGGTTACAAGGGGCCAGGGATCGATGTCGCAGAAAGTGTCAACGTTGGCGCCGTCTTGTCGCCTGGCGGTCTTCCTGTCCTGAAGCCTGAAATTCCTACGCTTTGGGAAGCGGGTATCAGAACATCTCTGTTCGATAAGGCACTGACAACCAACGTCACTTTTTACAGCCAACAGCTTCGCAATTTGCAGACGATCACGCCAAGCGCTGTTGGTGCGGCGCTCAACATCGGGATCGATAAGCTGAAATCCAAAGGGATCGAGGCCGAAATCATCCTGAGACCGGCAGTGCTACCGGGCCTGACTTTGACGGGTGCCTATACACTCAACGACATCAAGATCGCGAAGTTTGCAGCCAATCCCGCCCTCGTCGGGTTGCGCTTCCGCGATAATGCCCATGATTTCTATTCCGTCATCGGAGACTATCGCACATCGCTGGGCAGCTCGAATTTTCAAGGCTTCGTAAGAGCAGAATATGCTTGGCAATCTGCCAAGAATACTGACCTTGCCGGCAGACCTGCTTACAATGTTGATTCATATGGTTTGCTCAACCTCCGGGTTGGGTTTGACGGGCCGGACGACAGGTATGGCGTCACGTTCTCGGTCGAGAACGTGACCAACAAAGACTATGTCCATTACATTTTTCCCAGTTCCTACGGCGTGCTTGATGGCGGCCAGACAACGAACCAATATATCGGTGATCCACGCACCTGGAAGGTCACGTTTCGCGGCAAATTCTGATCGGAACGCTTAAGCGAGCTGCCACGGTTCATGACGCTTTTCATCCGCGTCGTGCCGTGGCAACTTCGCTTCCCGGCGAGGACAGTTACAGATGATTTTGGGCGTTCATCATATTGGTGTGACAGTTCGCTCGATCGAAGCAATGCTGCCGCTCTATGAAACCGCTGCAGGTCTAAGCCGCATTGATATCGGCCGCGCTCGGCCTGCTTTGGCGGAAGATCACAGCCATGGAGCCTTCGAATCCTGCATGCTGGCCGCTCCCAACGCGTATGTCCAGCTTCTGCAAAAGGGGGCATCGGCTAGGAAGATTTCAGAACCCAGCCCAATCAACCGCCCAGGAATACGCCATTTCTGCATCCAAAATCATGATTGCGCCAAGCTTGAGCGGGCTGTCTATCATTCGGGAGGAACCCTGATCGCGCCACCGCTCGACTTGGGGACCGGGAATCAATATGCTTATGCCCGAGATCGGGAAGACAACATTATCGAGATCGAGGGACTGCCCTATGCCCCGGCAGCGCAACCGACATGGATTGGCCATGTCGCGATTGTGACTGAGAACATGGATGCCTCACTGGCCTTCTTTTCCGAATTGCTCCGCGTGCCAACGAACGGCCGGAAGATGATCGGTCCGACATCGCAAATTGATCGGATGGGCGGACTGAGCAATGCGCGGCTTGAGGGTGCCTGGCTCCAGGCGTCCAATATGTTGCTTGAATTTTGGCAGTTCCACGCACCGCCTTACGAAGGCCCTGTTTGTCGGGCCGACCCGTCCGAACCCGGCTACAGCCATATCGCCTTCGAGACGGACGATCTTGAAGGAGAAACGGCGCGCTTGCTTGCGCTTGGGTGCACCGCGGCAGAAGGTCTCGATGAGGTGCCGTCGCTGCGATCAGATTTTCTAAAGACCCGCAGCGGCATTATGATCCAATTGGTGGAACCGCGAGATCCCGTCGTTTCGCTGGCGGCACTGTCTGATCTTGGCGTTTGCGCGCGCCTCGAGGCGGGAAAGTAGCACAAGGTACGCCGCCGCTGGATGACCTAGGTTGGCGATGACGGCTACATTGGAAAGATGGTGAAGCCGCCATCCATGACAATCGATTCTCCGGTCAGCAGTCTCGAGTGCTGCGAAGCGAGAAACACGGCGATGCCTTCCATGTCCTCGAGCGTACCGATTTTGCCGGAAACAGTGCGCCGCTCACATGACTGGCGGAAGACTGGCGGCGTATCGAGCGACATTTCCGTTTCGATATATCCAGGCAGGATGGCATTCACTGTTATGCCGGCGCCCCCTAATTCGATCGCCAGTTGGCGCACCAAGCCCGAAACGGCAGCTTTGCTTGGCGAATATCCGCCGCCCGGCAGGCCGATGATCCCGGCAATCGATGATGTTGCAATCAATCGTCCGCCTTCGCCGCGTTCGGCCATGTGCCGAGCCGCAACCCGGAATGTGCTTACGACGCTGTGAAAGTTGAGATCCATCGTCTTCTGCCAATCTGCGGTTGACAGGCTCGACAAGCTGCCTCGGATCCCACTGCCGCCCGCATTTGCAAAGCAGCTGTCCAGGCGGCCGAAATGCTCAAGGGTCTGAGCCATCGCAGCATCAACCTGCTCTGGCAAGGTGACGTCGCAGGCAAAACTTACGGCCTCAGCACCTATATCAGAAAGTCTTGCGCAAGCGGCCTTATTGCGCTCTAGATTGCGTCCCCAGATTGCCAGTTTTGCGCCGGCCTTTGCCAATCCTGTAGCCATCCCAAGTCCCAATCCGGCGTTTCCTCCGGTGACCAGCGCGACATGCCCGTCCAGATCAAACAAACCAAATTCTCCCTTGCCATCTTGCGAAACAGCATCGCGATGACCCTGTCATGCTCTTTATTGTATCTATCGTCAATAGTCTGAACTGAGAAGTTCAAATTCAGGCATTTGACAACAAGTCCGGTCCCATTACTGTAAAGTCGTTCAATTCCTTCAAGGTGGATGCAGGCCGAGTTATGCGGTTAGGAGTATGCTATTATCCCGAACATTGGCCCGAGCACATGTGGTCGGTCGATGCGCAGCGCATGGTCGAAGCCGGGCTGACGCGCGTAAGGATCGGCGAATTCGCCTGGAGCCGGATCGAGCCTGATCCGGGACGGCTTGAATGGGACTGGCTCGATCAAGCAGTTGATGTTCTCCATAGCGCCGGGCTAGGCATCATTCTGGGCACGCCAACCGCAACCCCGCCGAAATGGCTGGTCGATGCGATGCCGGATATGGTGGCAATGGATAAACATGGGCACAAGCGCGGTTTTGGCTCACGGCGGCATTATTGCTTCAGTCACTCTGGTTATCGTGTTGAGGCCTTGCGGATCACAACGGCGTTGGCCGAGCGCTATGGCAGCCACCCGGCGATTGTGGCATGGCAGACGGACAATGAATACGGCTGTCACGACAGTGTTTTGAGCTTTTCTGATGCTGCTCGCGCTGGCTTCCTGTGCTGGCTTGAAGAGCGCTATGGTACGATAGCTGCCCTCAACGCGGCTTGGGGCAATGTCTTCTGGAGCATGGAGTATCGCAGCTTCGAGGAAGTTGACCTACCCAATCTTACCGTCACCGAAGCGAATCCGGCGCACTGGCTCGCTTTCCGCAGGTTCTCATCGGACCAAGTGGTGAGTTTCAATCGCGGCCAGGCTGAAATTCTCCGTGCACATTCTCCCGGGCGGGATGTCGTTCACAACTTCATGGGATTCTTCACCGAGTTCGATCACCATGCCGTGGCGCGCGATCTCGATGTTGTGGGCTGGGACAGTTATCCGCTGGGCTTTCTCGACAGCTTTCCGTTCAGCGAGGCGGACAAGCTTGCGTATGCGCGGCAGGGCCATCCCGATATCGCCGCATTCCACCATGACCTCTATCGCGGGTGCAAGCCCAATGGGCGCTGGTGGGTGCTTGAGCAGCAACCCGGACCGGTCAATTGGGCTCGAAACAATCCCGCTCCATTGCCTGGCATGGTCAGACTGTGGACCCTCGAAGCCATGGCGCACGGGGCGGAACTGGTCAGCTATTTTCGATGGCGCCAATTCCCTAAGGCGCAGGAGCAGCATCACGCCGGCTTGCTTCGTCCTGATAGCTCGCCAGCACCCGGCTTTGGGGAGATGCAGCAGACGGCGCTTGAAATCGATACACTCGGGTCGGTTGGTGCACCGCCAAGGAGCGTTGCGCTGGTCTTTGCCTATGATGCAGAATGGGTGACGCAGATTCAGCCGCAGGGTGACCGACTGTCGGCACTTTGGGCGGCTTTTGCCTGTTACACGGCGTTGCGCCGCATGGGACTGGATGTTGACATTGTGCCGCCCGATGCAGCGCTGGATGGCTACGCGCTGTGTGTGATCCCATGCCTGCCGATCGTGCCCGACGCACTTGTTGCCAGCCTTGACGCATTTGCCGGACAGGTCGTGATTGGGCCGCGCAGCGGCAGCCGCTCGCTTGACTTTGCGATTCCGGAGGAACTGCCACCGGGGCCTCTGCAAGCTGTTCTGCCGTTGCGCGTGACCGAAGTTGAGAGCTTGCGGCCTGGACTTGCCCACTCGGGTCTTACCTGGTCGATTGCTCGCTGGCTTGAACATGTCGAAGGTACGGCCAGCGCCGAGTTTGTGGCGTCAGATGGTACAGTCGCCAGTTGGAAGCACGACAGGTTCCGTTATTTGGCAGCATGGCCAGAGCCTGAGCTCGCCGCTGCGGTTTTGGGCGCTGCAGCGCGTGATGCGGGGCTGAAGATCCAAAATCTGCCGGAAGGACTAAGGCTCAGGCGCGCGGGCGAGCGTTGTTTTGCTTTCAACTATGCAAGCAATTCGCTTTCCCTGTCGTGCGATCTCACCGGGAAGTTTGTGCTCGGCGGAGCAACGCTAGCGCCTGGTGGTGTCAGTGTTTGGGAAATCGACTGATGATTGGGTCACAGCCGAGCCTGTTTCGGAAGCTTCCATTGGTATCTTGCCGAGCATGAAGCCAGCGACGGCATTCGCCGTATGAATGCGGATTGGGTTCATAGGTGCTGAAACTGCTGCCGATTAATCCTGCCGTCGCAGAGGTTGCCGGCGGACTGAGTATTCATCTTTGAGGTGGATAATCGTTCCTATAATCATCGTTACAGTCAAATCCTCGACCGTCTTTAGGTCAAGATTGCCACGATGAAGGTAGGACCCTGCCGATGCAGGCAGCCCAAACGAAATGTCGGTAGCTGCCCTTGCGATATCAGGTGGAAGATCAAAATGATGTGTGATGATCTCCGCAAGGTAATCGACTGCCTTGTTGCGGCTGAATTCTGTCGGGTCCCGCATTTCGGATACACTGGGCTCCGCAGCGAGACGCTCGATCAGTGGACCACGCTCATGCATGTACGATAGATAGGCGTGGGTAATCGAACGGACCAAATCCTCGAATGTGGCCGCACCATTGGCTGCGTCTGCCTGGGCCCGGCGAATGTGCCGCATCTCGCGTTGGTAAAGTTCGCGGAGCAATTCGGTCAGGTTCGGGAAGTATGCATAGACCAGCGATTTGCTGATTCCGGCTTCTTTGCCAATGCGTTCCACCGACAACTGGGCGACGCCTTCGCGCGCGACAATGTCGGCGGTGTGATCGAGGATCAGCGATCTTCGCTTTTCCGGACTATAGCGACGACGCTCAGGCTTTGTATTTTTGACCATCTCGCAAGCCTTAACACAATTTCACGGAAATTGAATAAGGCATTCCCTTTAGTCGCCGTGGCTCAATTGTCGGTGGCGAAAGCATGTCTTAATTGACGAAAAATGCAGTAATGGATGGTAACTGGCTAACGACTTGTCTTATGGATTGAGGATGGACTCATATGACTTCAGTGCAGGTGCGCATGCGGCGTCGCTGGCGGCGCAGGATCGGCTCAATTCCGCGGCGGCGGAGCCCGCCTTTGTGAGCAGTTGGGTAGAAGCGGTTGATGCGCGCATCCATTGTGTTTCGTCCGGTGAAGGCTCCGTTGTTCTGTTCATCCACGGCTTCCCATCTTTTTGGTATTGTTGGGCCCGACAGCTTGAGGCGCTGCGCCATCATTATCGCGTGGTTGCAATTGACGCGCCGGGCGCAGGCGCGACGACATGCGCCAATGCGGTGGCGCCCTACCGCGTCTCAGCACTTGCTACGCAGATCAATCACCTCGTCCAAATCATTGCACCGGAACAGAAAGTGCTGCTGGTTGGACATGATTGGGGCGCAGCGCTCGCTTTTGCTGTAGCGCAGGCCTTTCCCGAGAGAATTGCAGGAGTTGCTGGCATCGCCAGCTTGCCATTCAACCAGGTTCTGGCCCTTTTGGCCAACGACAAGGATCAGCAACGTCGTTCGAGCTATATGCAACGACTTTGTGCAATGTCGCTGGAGCAGGCAGAACTCACGGCGCATTCAATCGTTGCCGGTGCTTATGCTGAGCTTGCCTCATTCGACACTGTGGATTCCGAGGAAATGGCATTGTTCGAACTTGCATGCGGGAATCCGCGCGCGCTCTGGAACGGGTCACTCTGGTATCGTGCCAATCTGCCCAACGCAACGCGATCTCCGCGGGATTGCATGTGGCCGCCCGCCGATCCATCATTGGATATTCCCGCCCTTCTAGTCTGGGGTGAGGCTGACGAGGTTTTTGTTCCACGGGCACCTGAATATTTCGCTGCAAAGCATTCAGATTCAACTGTATTGCGGCTGGACGGCGTGGGTCACTGGTGCATGTTGCAGGCGCCGGACGAGGTGAATGCAGCACTCCTCGAATTCGCCGATCGCTGTTTTGGCACCATTGGAATGTCACGTGCATAATCGGGTGCTCCTCCCATTGCACTTTAGGCAGGTGCCACATTGGGCATGATTTCATGTGTCGAACATGTGTTGCCGGATGGCGTAAGAGCCAAGCTCTGGGTTTTGCGAAATCCCGACGGCGCGGGTGTCTCTGTGCTGGATCGCGGAGCCACGCTTTGTTCGGTCATCGTCCCTGATCGACACCAAAGGATGGATGACGTCACGCTCGGATTTGATCGCGTGGATGACTATTTTGCGAGCCGGGAGTTTCTGGGTTCGGTTATTGGACGTTATGCAAACCGATTGAGCGGGGCGAGCTTTGTGCTGGATGGGGAGCGGCACATACTGAGCAGCAATGATGGCCGCCACGCGCTCCACGGTGGAGCAGACGGGTTTGACTGCCGAACCTGGCACGGTTCGGTCATTGCGACATCGGAAGGCGAGGGAGTTCGCCTGGAGTTGACAAGCCCGGATGGCGACCAAGGGTTTCCTGGAGAGGTTCTGGCATCGGTGTCGTTTGTCTGGACCGAAGACAATCGTCTGGTCACCGATTTTGAAGCAACGACAAGCCGGCCAACACCGATCAATCTCTTGCTGCACGCATATTGGAACTTGTCGGGGCAGCCGTCTAGGTGCGCGATTGGTGATCACCTGTTGACGCTGCACGCTAATAGGTTCCTGCCGATCGATGCGGAAAAGATACCGACGGGCGAACTTGTTCCAGTTCTGGATACGCCCTTTGATTTTCAGTCGGAACGACGCATTGACGAGGGCCTTGAGGCGGATGAACTGCAGATCGCCATTGCGGGAGGCTTTGATCATTGCTGGGCGGTTGACGGCTCAGGCGTTCGGCCGGCTGCGCGACTTTACCATCCCCAGTCGGGGCGGGTTCTCTCGATTGCGACTGATCAACCCGGTATCCAAGTTTATACCGCCAATCATTTCGATTCCCGGATCGCCAAGAGGGAAGGCAGCACGCTCTATCGACATTGTGCCGTCGCGCTTGAGACCCAGCAATTTCCGGATTCTCCAAATCAGCCATCATTTCCGGACACTATCTTGCGGCCCGGCCGACGGTTTCACAGCCGCACGGAGTATAGCTTCACCACCCGCTGACTAGGTGTGCGCCTGTCGCTGGTGTTGCAACCATTACCATTTGCTGCTCCATTCCGTGCTGGCGCCAATGCGCCGAAAGCGCTTCTTGAACGGTGCTGACCCGATTTTGCGGCAAGACGGCAACGACGCAGCCTCCAAATCCCCCGCCGGTCATCCTCGCGCCTCCATTGATACCGATTGCCTCAGTAAGGCACTCCACGAGCGTATCGATCGCAGGAAGGCTCACCTCGAAATCATCGCGCAGCGAGACATGTGAGGCGAACATTGCCCGACCGAGGCTCACCAAATCGGACTCGCGCATTGCCTGCGCCGCTTCGAGCACTCGCGCATTTTCAGTGACTACGTGGCGCGCGCGGCGAAACACCGTCTCGTCCAGTTCGCCACGGCCTGCCCGCAAGGCGTCAAGGTCCAAATCGCGCAAGGCGCCCAAATGATAATGTTTAGCAGCATGCGCGCATTGCAAGCGGCGTTCATTATAGGCGCTGTCAACAAGCCCCCGCGTGACACCGGAATGAACGATCATGATGGTGGCATCAGCTGGAAATGGAACATGGCGCACTGCCAGCGTTCGACAATCAAGCAGGAGTGCTTGATCCTGCTCGCCAAAGACCGAAGCCAGCTGATCCATCAACCCGCAAGCGCAGCCGACAAACTCATGCTCTGACCATTGTGCGACTCTGGCCAGCGCCAGCCGATCGGGGCTTGCTTCGCCGGAAAGGGCCGAAAGGCCCAACGCTAATGCGACGCCGAGCGATGCGGAAGAAGAGAGGCCAGACCCTTGCGGGATATTGCCAGACAGGACGATATTGGCACCCGAAATTGGCAAATCAAATCGGGGCATGCCTGCAACGATACCACGCAGATGATTTTCCCAATCGCCATTTTCTTGGCGCGGAATGTAGCTGCCGAGTCCAAAGGATGCCGATGCATTCCCGAGGTCGAGTGCATTTGCCTCGATCCGTTTGTCAGATCTGAGTCCAAGAGCAACAAGTGTTCCAACGGCAAGCGCGCAAGGCATGGCCAAGCCGTCATTATAGTCTGTGTGCTCACCAATCAGATTCACGCGGCCTGGTGCGAAGGAAACGAGATCTGGTACACGGCCGTGAACCCGGCGAAATGCGGAAACGGTTCGTTCTATGAGAATTGGGTCTATCGTCATGACGCTGTATTCTTGCTGTAGTGGACTGTTGAAACTTCCCGCAGGTGGGCTGCCGCTTGTTCGGGAGTCAGGTCGCGCTGCGCTTCAGCGAGCATTTCATAACCGACCATGAATTTTCGTACGCTCGCCGAGCGCAGCAATGGCGGATAGAAATGCGCGTGCAGTTGCCAGTGAACGCAAGGTTCATGCACATAGGGTGCACCATGCCATCCCATTGAATAGGGAAAGGAACAGGAAAATAAATTGTCATAGCGCGTTGTCAGTTCGCGCAACACTTTACCAAGATCATCCCGCTGCTTTGCATCCAGTTGCTCGATTCTTTGCACAATGAAACGAGGCAGAAGCAGAGTTTCAAATGGCCATACTGCCCACCAGGGAACAATGGCCATCCACCAATCGGTTTCGACAACGACGCGAGGCCCCTGTGCCTCTCGTGTTGCCAGATCGAGCAACATGGGAACACCGTTTCTGGCGAAATAGTCCCGTTGCGTGCTCTCCTCAACCGCAGGCTCATCCGGGATATGATTGCTTGCCCAGATCTGCCCATGCGGGTGCGGGTTGGAACAACCCATGGCCGCACCCTTATTTTCAAAGAGTTGCACCCAGGCGTAACGTTGCCCCAAGTCCCGTGCCTGATCCGCCCAGCAATCAATCACGGCGCGCATTTCGCCGCTCGTCAACTGGGGCAGCGTTTTGCCATGGTCTTGCGAAAAGCAAACGACGCGGCATTCACCCGCAACAGCTTCGTGCCGAAACAATTCATTGGCCGAGTTCGCGCCGCCCGACTTCGCTTCGCTCGTTGGCAGGAGTGCGGGAAAGTCATTGTCAAAAACCCAAGGTCCGGAATAATCGGGATTTGTCTGTCCGTTCGCCCGGGTATTACCAGGGCAAAGATAGCATGCCGGATCATGACTGGCGGTGCTCGCCAGGGCAGCTGGTTCCACTTGGCCAAGCCAGGGCCGTTGGGTGCGATGCTGCGACACAAGTACCCAACGCCCAGTTAGAGGATTGTAGCGGCGGTGGACGGCTTCGGTTTCAGACATGCCGGATGACTCCAGGGCCGATATAACGGGCGTGGTTTCCAAAGATCAGCCGATTGGCAACGAGCGCGACGGATACCGACGTTGCGAGCACAATCACCATCACGTCGATATAATGAAGCGAAGGCAGGCCGATATGTTCGTAAAAGGTCTCGCCCGCATAGACCGCACCGGGCTTGTACAGAACAAAGGTGTGGAGCGCATAGACACCCACGCCGTAAATGAGGCCAATGACAGCGGCACGCGCATCTACATTGGCGAACAACAGGCCCGCGATAAATGCAGACAGCACCGGCATTGACGAAAGGCCGTTCAATTCCTGCAAAAGGTTGATGATGCTCTTGGCATCCTCAAACGCCGGGACCAGCAAAATCGAGGTAATGGTGAACCCCGCCGACGCAATTGCTGCCAGCCGCCAGTGGTCTTGCACTTGCCGGATGAACTTGTCGTGAAAGTCGATCGAATAGAGCGCAACCGAGCTGTTGAGGATCGCGCTGGTGTGGGCAATGACAGCAGCAGCCATCAAGGCCGCAAACGCGCCTGATAGCCACTCGGGAAGCACATGGGCTACGACCTTGCCATAACTGGCATCGCCCATCGGGCCAAACAGCTTGTAGCCGACCACTCCGGGGATCACGACAATCGCAGGGATAATCAGGATCCTAACGGCCGCAGCCGCGAGAACGCCTTTTTGCGCCTCGCGAACGGTTGGTGCCGTCATCGCTTTTTGGGTGATGTTCTGATTGGTCGACCAGTAGAAGATCTGGATGAACAACATTCCCGTGAACAATGTGTGGAAGGGTATCGGCGAATCGCTTGCGCCGATCATCGAAACTCGCTCTGCCGGCACGCCGCTGAACAGGTCAAAGTCGATCGCCGCAAGCGCGAGAACCACGACCAGCAGGGCAATTGCCAATACGCCGATACCAGAAAACGTGTCCATGACCGCGACCGCCCTTAAGCCTCCGGTGATCGTGTAGAGCGCAGCAATGATCGCCAGTGGCGCTGCGAAAGTGACCAGAGGCCAGCTGACACCAAACATCGACTTGAGAAAAAGGCTGCCCGAATAAAGCGCCGCAGGCAAATAGATCAGGATATTGCCCAGCAGGAAAATTGCGGAAATGACCGTCCTTATGCTGCCGCCATTGTACCTGCGTTCGAGCAGTTCGGTCACCGTGGTGCAATTGTTCCGATAATAGATCGGCACAAAAACAAAGGCGAGGATGAGCAGGCCGAAGAAGCCGCAAATCTCCCACCAGGAGAGCAGCAGCATTTGATTTCCGTTCATGCCGACCAGTTGCTCGGTCGACAGGTTGGTCAGGGTAATTGAGCCCGCAATGTAGAGCCAGGTCAGGCCGCCGCCGGCCAGAAACACGTCCTTGCCGGATCCATCATGCTCACCGGTTGAGCTGCGAACCTTGAGCCACGTGGCAACGCCAATCATCAGGGTGATCGAGATGAAAACAGCCACTTGGCCGGATCCCGTCGATGTGAGCGCCACTGTCATTGTCCTCCGTTTGACGCTGTGTCATGCCGCACTGTCAACAGGCGTTCAAGCGGACGTCTCAAATTATTGACGATAAGTACAATAAATCTGTCGGATGGTGGATTTCGATCATGCTATGTGATCTGTGAAATCACTCTGTCTTCTTCCGCTATCCCTGGTCCCGACTTAGGTCGAAAAGTTCTGGGACCGTGCAGGCGATCCGGAAGAGGATCGCCTGAGCAAAGAAGTCTGGTTTTAGATGGAGTGGCTGTTGCAACAGTCGGGGCGTTGCCAGCTCACTTGCTCTTGTTCCTACGGATTGTTCGGCCGTACTCCCGGAACATCGACAGTTAGGTAGTTCAATTTCAAGGATGTTCTCAAGAAAAGGCAGTTTGTCTTGTTTGCCGGCGGCGCAACGAGAGCCCCAGCAACGCGAAGCCGCCGAACATCATTGCCCAGGTTGATGGCTCGGGAACAGCAGACAAAACGGTCGCGCGTACCACAAAGTCGTCATAATCATCGTCTTGGTTCGTGAACTCGTCGTCATAACCGAAATAGAAAGTTGTAACTGGGCTTCCGCTCATGAGGCTTGGGTCGAGGAATATGCCAAACCCGTTGTCACCAACTGTTGCCGGAATGCCGCCTGAACTCGAAAAGTTCAATAGCCCTGCCAGTGAACCGAATGAAAAGCTTTGTGCACCGATCACAAGGGGCGCGCTGAAGAAGTTTGTATACGACGAATTTTCGGTCTGCGTCAGGCCTCCAGACGTACTGAATGTGTCATTGAAACCACTTTCGCTGCCAAGAAATTCGAACATGATCGTTGCAGGACCATTGAGAAAGAGCGAGGCACCGGTCGAGGCATAACGAGTAAGGCCAAGTGCGGCCAGACTTCCCTGGAAATCGTTGGAGCCCGGAATCGCTGTCGTCGTTGCAAAATTGATGGTCACGTCAGCTGCGGCATATGATGCAGTCGGCAACGCCAAGGTGGCCAATGCGGCAGCGAGCAAGTGAGTCTTCATAAATAAGGGCCTTTCTGGTGAGGTGTGCCAACTAAACTTGCGGGTCCCGACTAAGTTCCGCTGGCTGCCCATGAGGTTTTGATTAATGTAATTCTATTTGGCCTGGAGGCGTGCTGACTTTTCGATCCCAAGTCTCGGATGCGGCGCCTCGCGTGGGGAAGGCGAGGCGCGGCATCCCATTCTGGATTTCAATCAGTAACGGCGATCGTCTTCAAACGTCGTGATCCGAAGCGAGTTGCTCAAGCGATCAAGGCGCACGTTGATTGCAGCCTCATCCCTGACCGAGAGCGCACCCTCACGATTTCGCCTCATCGATCCTTCGTTACGTCGGATATTGGCAAGGTCCCGCAAGGCCCTGTTCGTTGCAAACCGGTTTAGTGAACCTTCACGGTTTGCAGAGCGAATGTAGCGTTCAAGCCATGCTTCGCGTGCGCGAACCTCCCGCGGCATTCCGGAGCCCGGGCCGTTTTCGCTTGTCGGCCTTGCAATCCAGCGGCCTTGTCCGTCGTAATAGCCCGATGTCGCGCCGGCATGCCAACGGCCGCGATTATCATAGTAGCCGGGCTGATCTTCGGACATCCAGACACCTGCGCTGTCGCGATGACCGCTCGCTGCGCCAACCATCCAATTGCCTCGTGAATCATAGTGGCCGACCGTGGGGCCTGCGATCCAGCGGCCGCGATTGTCATAATGGCCCCCTGCCGCACCAGCAATCCAATTGCCGTCATTATCGTAATAGCCCTCGGCCGAAGCTGGCACCCAATGGCCGTGCGTATCATAGTAGCCGGCAGCTGAGGCGTCGGTATTTGCAGCAACCCAACGACCTTGGGGATCATAATAACCATTGGGAGTGCCCTCAACCCATTGGTTGTTGCGATCATAATATCCTCTGGCAGCATCGCGATCGGCAGTGCCGACATGCCAACGACCCTTGTCGTCATAATAGCCATAAGCATCATTCCGTCGCCCAGGCTGTGAGTTCGTTTCAGTAGTCGCCCCAACTGAAATCCAACGACCGCGCGTATCATAATAGCCCGAGGCGTTGCCAGTGTGCCAGCGTGCATCACTGCCATAGTATCCACTTTGTGGGTCGTTGACCCAGTTTCCGTTGGAATCTGTATGCCCGCTCGCAACGCCGGCGATCCAACGGCCACTTTGATCATAGTGTCCCGTCGTGTTCCCTGCCACCCAGCGACCGCGATCGTCATAGTATCCGGCGGTTGAACCCGCTATCCATTGGTCATTCCGATCGAAATAGCCACTTGCGGATGCGGGCACCCAATGACCCTGGGCGCTGTAGTAGCCATTGTCTTCCTGAGAGCCCGGATTCTGGATCCAGCGATTGCTCTCGTTGTAATAGCCATTTGGTGTGCCGTTCATCCACTCGCCGTTCCGATTGTAATAGCCGGTTGCGGCGGAAGCACTGACACCCGTCGCATGCCAACGATTGTTTTGATCATAATATCCATAGGCGTGGCTGCAGTCCGCGTTTGGCTTCGCAACCTGATTGCCGATGACGCCGCCCAGAACAGCACCGATGACAGTGCCAATCGTTTTATCGCCGTGACCGGCAATCACATTGCCGGCTACGCCACCAACAGCCGCGCCGCCTGCGGTCGCCACGACACGATTGGAACGCTGACGTTCGCAGGATTGCTGTGCGAGGGCACTTGCCGGGATTAACGCGGTAGCAGCCATGCAGGCGGTGAGAAAATACTTACCCATGATGTGGGACTCCTTGAAAGGGCTGTCGCCCGAAAATGTTGACAGTTAACGTGCGCTGCGACGGAAAGTTCCGCATGCGCAATCAGGGGCGTTTCAACGACCGACCTTGATCGAACCGAGTGAGCTTACCGAACCTACAATTCCGAAAAGCTGGAGCAGCCATATTATGACGGCGATCACGACGACCGCGTTCAAGATGCTCTTTATCTTGCCGTCCATCGGCAGATACGTGTTGATCAGCCACAGCAAAACGCCAATGACGATCAATACGCCAACGAGGCTGATGAGGGACATGGAGTTTCTCCAGAGCAAGCCGCAGGCGCCATGCCTTTGTACCGGGCTCGCCTGAATAACCCCTCAGTTTGCCAAAGGTTCCATCGGTCGTTGCGCCGCCACCTTGCCGATACCGATATTATGCAGCATTTCGAGAAAAACGGGGTGCGCGGCATATTCCTTGAACCCGTGAAAGCTTTGAGGCTTTTCCAAAAGATATTCGCGCAAGATCGGGTAGCTCTCGCCTTTCAGTCCGCGCCCAATATTTGGGCTGTAGCCCAAGCCTGTCGGGTTGAAGGCGTGCGACGAGAAAATGAATTTTCCGAGTACGGGATCGTCTGTATTCACGGTATAGTCAAAACTCTTCACCTGGCCCCCGAGTGGACGGAGCTTGGTGCACACAAAATCTTTTGACCTCCTTGGCTGTTGCGAGCTGTCGCAGAAATCTATGCGATCGATAGCAGGTGCCAGCATCAGAACGTGGATATTGTTCGACTGATCGTCCAAAGGCTTTGGTGCAAGAATTGAGTGGTAGGATCTGCCCCAGTTTCGCGCTGCCCGGTTGAGTCTCGCAAAAAACCCGGATTCATAGACAGGATTGCCGAGTGCGCTCATGACCACGGACGCTCCGCGACTGTGCGCAATAATGTAAACCTCTCGACCGGAGATCTGCGACAATACAGCGCGCAAGCCACGAGACCCGACCAGCTGACTGTCGTTTGCGACCTTGAACCAAATCTTTAACGCGCCTGCACCCTTGCCGATGAGGCCGTCCCAATAAAAGCGAATGATGCCGTCGCCTGGCTTCAAATCCAATTCCGCCTCGATCATTGAGTAGGGGATGGTCGTTTCGGCAACCGATGTGTTGTAGCCGTGCACAAGGATGAAAATTCTCTTATGGTGGTTTGAGAATGCGCGCAGCTCGTTCAGTTGTCGCACCTCATCTCGCTCAATGAGGGACCTAAATTTTGGGCTTTGCTCCGATTGGGCCAGCAAGTTTCCGGCGCGCCATCTTCCTTCTCCTGGCCGTTTCTTGTCAAATTTGGGATGGAAGTAGGATTGCCAACCGGACGGATAGAGAGTGCCGTTAGTATCTGAAAAGACCTCTGCTGTATCTGAAGCCGCATCAGGGATGATGAATCGGTTCGACAGCGGAAAGGAATGACCGGCGCAACCGGTCAGGAGTGTAGCGCCCAGAATTGCAACAATCTTTGACCGCGTGGTCGTCACGCGGAAGGGCAGAATAATGGCTGCCTCCGTTTTGTGATTGCCAGCCGATCCGCAGCCAATCTTGCGCGCCCATATCGCGGGGCGTGCCTCGGGGAGGGTATTGTGCATTTGTTATTTGCCCCATTTCGCCCGCATAATGGGGGCAGACACATAACCAGGCAGCAGATGAAATGTTCCCATGCCAGCGGCTCCAATATTCGCTGATTGCAACCATTCAAGGTCGGAACCAAGCGAGAGATGGATCGTTATCTGTTTTGCGCAGAAACCTGGAGCATCCCTCAACATGAAGAGTCTTGTTGTCTTTGACCTCGACGGCACACTGGCGACGAGCAAGCAGGCTATCGATCGAGAAATGGCCGACCTGTTTTGTGCATTGCTCCAGATCCTCCCGATCGCGGTCATTTCGGGCGGGGATTGGCCTCAGTTCGAACGGCAGCTGCTTGAACACTTGCCGTCGCGCTGCGGAAATCCAGACCTTTTTCTTCTGCCGACGTCGGGCACCAAATTCTATCGCTTCGATGGCGTCTGGTCTCAAGTATATGCCGATAATTTCTCCAGCGATGAACGGCTGCGCGTCATGGATGCGCTTGGTGTTGCTACGGCCGAAGCAGGGCTTGCCGCCGAGAATGTTTGGGGAGATCAGGTTGAGGACAGGGGAAGTCAGATCACCTTTTCGGGCCTTGGCCAGGAAGCAAAGCCCGAATTGAAGGCACTTTGGGATGCTGACCTGCAAAAGCGAAACAAGCTGAAATCGCTGCTCGCTGTGCGACTGCCCGATTTCGCCATACGCATCGGGGGCTCCACCTCGGTGGACATAACCAAGCCCGGCATCGACAAGGCATATGGCATTCGCAAGCTGGCGACCATCAGCAACATAGGCATGGCAGATATGCTATTTGTGGGTGATGCGCTCTATCCTGGTGGGAATGACGCTCCGGTGCGCGATGCGGGCGTGGCGACTATAGCCATTCGCGACATTGCCGATACCAAGCGGGTGATCGAAACAATTATCAAGTTCAGTAGCTAAATCGCCTTGAAGTTCTTCCAAGACAAATTTGCATCGGATGTCGTCATACTGCTTGATCCACTTGCATGCTTGTTGAGGCCGAAGGCAAGGCAAGCAGTCGCCTGATCGTCTGCAAGAGGATTTTGGGTTTGACGGGCTTGTTTAGCTTTTCACAATCATGATCTGAAATATCGCGCAGTGCTGCCAGAGAAATATCGCCCGTGAGAATGACAACGGGAATGGGACGTCCGATCTCCCTGCGCAATTGATCCGTCACCTCGATACCGTTCATGCCGCCGGGAAGGTTGTAGTCTGACAGGATGAGGTCCGGATGTGCCGCGGTCTGCTTTGCAAGCTGAAATGCTTCGGCACCGTCCTGTGCCCACAAAACATCATAGCCATCGTCCTTTAGCATGGCGACCAATAATTCGCGAACTTCCGGATCATCTTCTATGATCAAGAGCCGGCCACCAGATTGGCCAGCAGGAGCATTTTCATGCTTGAGTGCGGCGGCAACTTGCTGGCGCGCAACCGGCACATCAACCGCAAAAACCGAACCCTTTGCAGCTATTGATCGCACGTGAACCTTGTGACCAAGCAAATTTCCCAAACGCCTGACAATCGACAGGCCAAGCCCAAGTCCTCTGCTGCGTTCGCGAGCCTGATTGCCAACTTGATGATACTCTTCAAAGATTGCATCGAGGTCATGACGAGCGATACCGACGCCACTATCCCAGATTTCGATGCTCAGATGCCCTTTCCGGCGACGACACCCAATCAGGATTTTGCCGCGCACAGTATATTTGATCGCGTTCGCAATCAGATTGCGAAGAATCTGTTCCAGCAGGCGAGGGTCACTCGTGATTGAAAGGCTGCAGTCTACAAGCCTGAGGGACAGTCCCTTTGAATCTGCGAGATAGGAAAATTCGTCGCGCAGCCTTTCGAGGATTTGGCCGACCGGAAAGATAGAAAGCTTTGCGCGAACCGTGCCGGCCTCAATCTGGTTGATGTCAAGCAAGGCGTTGAGCATATCAGTCATCGCGCCAAGCGTGTCATCGATACGGCTGACCAACATTTTTTCCCGATCTCCCTCAACCGTCTTGGCGAGCAGACCTTGCAGCAGCGAAAGCGTCTGGAGCGGCTGACGCAAATCATGGCTGGCGGCAGCTAAAAAGCGTGATTTTGCGATATTGGCACGATCGGCCTGCTGTCGGGCATCTGCCATCACCTGGCGTGTTTGCTTGCGTTCGCTCACGTCTGTGAACGTGATGACAACACCTTCCACTTTCTCATTGTCGGCGCGGTATGGAAGAATTCGCCGCAAGAAAAATAGCCCGGCCGTCGTTTCAATCTCGCGATCAATGGGCTCATGCTTTCTGAGCACGGCACGCGCATCCTCTGACAGCCGTTCATCGGCTGAAAGCGAGCGCAGATCTGCCAGAGGGCGGCCGATGTCGGTCGGAATAAGTTTGAAAAGTGCTGTTGTTGCGGGGGTAAAGAAGCGAATATTGAGTTCTGCGTCCAGAAACAGTGTTGCGACGTCCGTGCTGTAGAGGACATTCTGCAAATCGTTTGCTGTCACTCGTTGTCTGTCGAGCGTTTCCTGCAGTTGGCTGTTCAGCGCGGTCAGTTCTTCATTCAAGGATTGCAGTTCCTCCTTGGACGTCAGCAATTCCTCATTTGTCGATTGAAATTCCTCGTTGACGGAAAGCGCTTCCTCATTGACTGCCCGCTGCTCCTCAGCTGCCATCTCAAGGCTATGAATTGCGCCCTGTAACTCGGTGCGTGTGGTCTCAAGTTCATGCTCAAGCTCTGCCACGCGCGCCGCGCTTTTGGGTGATCCTGGGCGCAAGGATTTCGCCACCGCAGTGGATACGTCGACAAAGCATATAAGCAACAGGGCCTCGCCGTCGTTCTCGACTGGTTTGACATGAATATCGAACGAAACCGAATTGCCAGTCTGTTCTCGCCATCCTCCCGATGATATGACCGGCCCTTCCGCAGTTATCGCCCTTTGAATTGCCGATCGCAGTTTTGTCCGCAACGCAGGTGCGGCCATCGCCAGGATATTATGACTCGGGTGCCCAGGTGCAACGCGCAAGTAGTTCTCGGTTGGTCCCGTTGAAAACAGGAGCTCGTGCTTCCGATTGATCAGCACCGCGGCCGGACAATGCCACTCAAAGACGAGCCTTTGCTCGAGCTCTGCAAGCTTGCTCTGATTTGGTAATGGGCTTGAGCCGGTCTGGATTGTTTCGCGAGGCCCATCAGCCTGGCCGGGCTGAAAGTGGACTTCGCCAGGCTTGCTAAGGCGAATATGTCGATAAAGGCGCTCTGCCTTTGCAATCACTTCGAAACGATTCTGATTGCTGCCAATCGTCTCGGCTGCTCCGAGCAGAAGAATGCCGTTCTTACGCAAGGCAAAGTGGAACAGCCCAATAATCTTGGCCTGTGCTTCCGCACCCAGATAAATCAGCATGTTGCGGCATGAAATGAGATCGAGCTTGGAAAAAGGCGGATCGACAAGCACATCTTGCACCGTAAAGACTACAGCGGAGCGCAGTTCTGCTGAAACGCGGTAACCTTGATCTTCCCGCACAAAAAAACGGGCTAGTCGTTCTTCGCTAATCTGTGCCGAAATTGAATCTGGATAAAAGCCTTCTCGCGCGATTACGACCGCGTCAGCATCGACGTCGGAGGCAAAAATCTGCAATTTGATTTCCCGTTTGCACTCCAATGCAGCTTCGCGGAACAGCATAGCGAAAGAATAGGCTTCTTCGCCTGTACTGCATCCGGGGATCCAGATACGCAGAGGGTGCTCTTTGGCTTGATCGCGGATCATGTCAGGCACGATCTTGGTCGCGAGCATTTCAAATACCGCTTCGTCACGGAAGAATTGCGTGACGTTGATCAGCAAGTCCTTGGCGAGAAGATCGACCTCTATTGGGTCGCTCCGGAGCCTGTCGAGATAGTGTCGCATTGAACCGATAGCGGCAAGGCCCATGCGTCTTTCAATGCGACGTTGGAGCGTGCCCGTCTTGTAGAGTCTGAAGTCGTGACTGGTCAATGTGCGCAAGAGCTCTATGATTTCTGGAAGGCAGGATTGCGCTGGCAATGGAGCTTGAATCGATCTTGATGTCGTCTGCACCGGATCAACCAACGCAGCAGCGATCTTCGTAACCGGCAGAACCAGGTCTACGGCTTGGGCCGCAATTGCCGCTTCAGGCATTCCGGCATATTCTGCCTCATCGGGATCCTGGGCGACAACCAAGCCGCCCGCATCGTGAAGCGCCTTGAGCCCCAAAGCCCCGTCAGCTCCTGTGCCTGACAGGATGACGCCTATAGTCTGCCTAGCACAGTTTTCGGCCAGGGATTGGAGCAGAAAGTCGAAGGGCATGCGAGCACCGTGTCGAGCATTCGGTTCCGATAAACGGAGCGCACCATTGCTAACAGACAGATAGCTTCCCGGGGGTATGACATAGAGATGATCTGGCGCGATTATCATCCCCTCTCGCGCCTGTTCCACCGCCATAGAAGTGTGGCCAGACAGGAGGTCGGCCATCATGCTTTCATGATGTGGATCAAGGTGCTGGATGAGGATGAACGCCATTCCCGTTCTTACCGGCAACGCGCTGATCAGCTTCGTGCAGGCATCGAGCCCACCGGCTGATGCGCCTATGGCAACAATGGTGAAGCCGACGACGGACGGGCCGCGCGGGGCCTTCTTTTGCTTCGGCCATCTTTCAGCCACGATGCATTGTCCTTTGATTTCCGGTTCCTGCAGGACCACAAACCCCGACTTCGCATCATTTTCATGCGCTGGTGAGCGGACTGGCTGATTAGGGGCGCTTTGGCGAGGCAAGTCAATCGCAGAAGGGGATGGGAACGATATGCCTCCTGAATAGTTTCCCAGTCTCAATGCCGCGATTTTTGATCAGACACGGTCAAAATCGGCCGCAACCGGAGCATACGCAATGCAAAAGACACGCAACACTCTTTCCGAGCAGATCCGGATCCAGTCGGTCGAACTTCTGAACAAGCATCTTGCGTCGGCCATTGATCTCCATGCCCAGATGAAGCAGGCCCATTGGAATGTACGGGGTCCGGGGTTTATCGCGATTCATGAACTTTTTGATCGTGTTTCGAGCGAGGTTGAGAGCTATTCTGACCTGATTGCAGAGCGTGCCGGCGGGTTGGGCGGGACTGCAGATGGAACAATCCAGGTCGCCGTCGAGCACTCATTTCTTGTCGCCTACCCGCTCGGCATTGCTGATGAGCTGCAACATTTGGCGGCCGTATCGGGGGCACTCGCGGGATTTGGAGAGTCTGTGCGAGAGGCAATTGACCAAGCTGCCGATAGTGGCGATGCCACAACAGCAGACTTGTTCACGGAGATTTCGCGTGGAATCGACCAACAACTGTGGTTTGTTGAATCCCACCTCGCGCCTAAGGCAGCGAACGCAAAGCCAAGCAATGACGAGAGAGCGGTTTTTTCGGTTCCAGCCACAAATTGAGATGAAAGGGTTACATGGCGCGAATCCTTGTCATTGAAGATGAAGCGATCCTTGGCTTGCTTTT
Organism: Aquisediminimonas profunda; assembly: GCF_019443285.1. Lineage (GTDB taxonomy): Bacteria > Pseudomonadota > Alphaproteobacteria > Sphingomonadales > Sphingomonadaceae > Aquisediminimonas > Aquisediminimonas profunda. Next base: position 2,719,148 of record NZ_CP080327.1, on the reverse strand, counting down.
GTCGGAAGTGCTTGCCGGAATGGGTCATATAGTCTGCGGAGTCGTGCCAACCGAGGATGCCGCAGTTGCTGCTGCTGCATTGCATCAACCGGATTTGCTTATCGTTGATGCCGGCTTGCTCGTCGGGACCGGTATCTCGGCCGTTGATAAAATCCTTGCAGCGCGTTTTGTGCCGCATGTTTTCACTAGCGGAAACGCTCTCGCGGTCAGGTTGCTCAAGCCAGACGCCATCATCCTTGAAAAGCCTTTTCACGAAAGCGAACTGGCTGAAGCGATTGCGCTCGCGCTTTGCCAAACAGGGGACGTGCCGGCGTGAGCGATTTCAATATATTGGGCATTTCGGGTAGTTTGCGTAAAGCATCCTACAACAGCGCATCCCTGCGCGCTGCTCAAAGCCTGTCCCCTGGAAACACGAGGATTTCGATCGCAGACATATCGGCCATCCCTGGTTATAATGACGATGTCAGGGAGCAGGGCTTTCCACAAAGCGCAATGCGTCTCGCGGAACAGATTTCTGCAGCAGACGCCGTACTCGTGTCGACACCTGAATATAATTATTCGATCCCTGGTGCCCTGAAGAATGCCATTGATTGGGTATCCAAAGCTCCCGACCAACCATTCCGTCACAAGTCGATCGCAATAATGGGAGCGAGCGTAGGGGCTATCGGTACCTCTCGTGCGCAACATGATTTGCGCAAGGTGTTCGTTTCGCTTGACGCTCATGTTCTCAATCAGCCCGAGATTGTCATCGTTGCAGCCCACACTCGCTTTGACGCAAGTGGGCTTTTGATTGACGAAGCGACGAGGAAACTGATCAGCATCCAAATCTTGGCACTCAAGGAGTGGGCACTCAAGTTGCGGCATTAATGACAAGGTGGCGAATGAACTGATTTGAGGACCTGTTCGCCAGAAACACCATATCATGAAACATTGTGCCTCCGCGCGCGTTTACACTGCAGCACATTCTATCCCCGCGTTGACGAGAATTCGTTCAACTCTTGGACGGTTGCCATTGGGCTTGCTTTCGCTCCTCCCCCGGAGAACGCTAGTCCATAAGCAGTCAAAATGGCGGTCGGTCCAAAAGTTTTTTTAACTCACTTGGGACAGCAGCCGACCGCCATTTTACCCATTTGCGGGATTCCATCATATTTGCTGTTAATGGGAGTCAGAATGTCCGCCGCGAGCAATCACTTGCTCACTCAAACTTGCGGGGAAACCGACCGCTATATCAAACCATCTGCGCAAGAATTTCGTCTATTGCTATAAAGGCAAAGCAAACCGAACTGTCTGCGACACCGTAGGGCATGAACAGATCGTCGCCCACGCGAATGGCGCCGCACGTATAAACCACATTCGGAACGTAGCCCTCTCTGTCCTCATCTGCTGCGGATAGGATGGGGCTCGCCGTGCGGCCTATAACCTTGGATGGATCGTCCTTGTCGAGCAGCGCGGCACCAATCGCATATTTGCGCATGGCACCAACGCCATGGGTAAGTACGAGCCAGCCGGCATCAAGTTCGATCGGTGCGCCACAGTTTCCGATCTGGACCAGTTCCCAGGGAAAGCGGGGCTCGAGCAGCAATGTGCCGCCGTCCCAATGATCCACCGTATCTGAGCGGAGAAGATACAGATTCTTCCCGTCCTGCCGACCAATCATGAGAAACTGGCCGTCAACTTTCCTGGGGAAAAGTGCCATGCCCTTGTTGCGACCGGCTCCGCCCTTGATCGGCGTCAGTGTGAAATCCCGGAAATCGCGGGTCTGCATAAGTTCGGAGCGAATGTCCCGGCCACTATAAGCAGTATAGGTGCCGATCCATTCGCGTTTGCCAGTCTCCTGGCCAAATTCTACCAGGCGCAAATCTTCAAGACCATTGCGCTGTGCCTCCGTCATCGGGAAAATTACAGTGCCGGAAATGCTGCTTTCACGGTGGCGATAAAGGGAAACCGAGCCATCGTCTGTCGTTCCCTTTGCCTTGCCCAGCATGGCAGCGGTGGCAAAGGGTGGCTCCGGCAACAGGCTGATCTGGCGCCCCGAGGAAACAATGCCCTCTCTAAAGGCTATGGTCGAGATATGCCCTTCGCCGACCGCACGCAGCGAAAGCAGAATGCGAACACTGTCGGTTTGCAGTCCGGTTTGATCGGGATGGCGCACCACGCTTGGATTCATGAGCGCAGCGGCGGCATAGCTGTATTCATGGCAGAAATAGGCGCCAATCAGGCGCTTGGTCTGACGCCTCAGGCTTTGCCCATCAAGCGCCAAAGCCGTTTCAATCTGGGTATAACGGTCATCAAAGACGCGCTCGATCTGCCAATGTCGATCTGCAAAATCGTTGAGCACCATGCTCAACTCTGCCCTGACAGTGCGAGCATCGAGGTCCGTGATGTCGCTCACAAGCTTGCGCACGCGCTCGATGTCCGGTCCGGATGCTTGCCACGCGAGATGAAAGGGCCGTACCACGACGCGGCTCGGATCTGCATGCAGGCGTAATTCGTGTTGGGCGAGTTCGACCACGCGGTTCCACTTTCAGCTCAATTAGGTCTTGGCTTCGAAGTCTTTGATGGAGCAACTTGCCAAGTGAAAGGCGAGGACCGATTCTGCGCCTTCGTTGAAATTGAGCCCTCGGGGGTTAATGCCGTCATTACACGAGCCTGTCAGGAGATCGGCAACTGCAACTCCGCGATCATTTGCACCGGAGAACCAGGCATATGCCCTCTTGGCGTGATCCAACCAAACTGGATCATGGGTTGCATCAAAGGCAGCACGTGCGCCGTCGATTGCTGCCCAGGCTTCGACAGGTTGCTGATCAAACGGACGGGGCAGGGCATATTCATTGCCGAAGCTGTCTGAACCAATCGGACGAAAACATCCGGATGGACTGGTTTGAAGACTCATGATCCAACCCAGTGTTTCCAAACCGCATTGAATGAACTCCGGCCGTTCCAGCCGCAGGCCCGCGCGGAGCATGGCCTCGGGCAGCCTGCAATTGTCATACGCGAGGACACTTTCAAACCAGGGCCAGTCTTTTCGCCTGGTTTCCAAAAGACGCGAATGGATGAAAGTCCCACTTTTGGCCAACATGTTGCGCGCACCGTCAACATCCTGATCCGATGCCAGTACATAATCCGTGCCCAACATCGCGAATGCGAGAGCGCGCAGGGATTGAAAGTTGCAGGCGCTAGGCGACGATCGATCATAAAGCTTCCGGGCCCAGCGGCGCAATTGGGGATTTCGGCCTTCGAGCGTTGTCGCGCCAAGTGCCCAAAGCGTGCGGCCGCAACTATCCTCCGAACCAGCGGCTTCGAGCCAGTTCCGTCGGTACCCCATGAAGTTTCGGAATTCGCCTGACTCTTCATTCCAGGCGCTTTCAATAAAAGCGGCAAAGATCGACGTTAGGCGCTCTCTTTGTGCCGTTTCCTTGCAATCCATTCTATTCATCAACATCAACGCCCGAGCATTGTCATCCACGCAATAGCCATTGGCGCGGTCAGGCACCGAAAAGATTGAGTGCTGTATGATACCCGTATCGTCGCATATGCGCAGCAAACCATCCAAAGCTTGCGCAGCAATGTGGACACCTGATGCATCATCCAAGGAATCAACCCGAACGGCATCAATCACTTCAAGGCAGCGTGCCGCGAAACTCGGCCAGATCATGTCCCGGCCCTTATTATATGCGCGGACCTGAAGGGCCTTCAACAGATCCGGATTATCAAGCAGCGCATCAATTGCTGCAGCCAATGCGGGACTATTGTTGAACTCCACAAGTACACCGTGATCGTCGGCCAAAAGTTCGACCGCATGAGCATAGGGCGTCGAAACAATCGCTTTGCCAAGCGCCAGCGCATAGGAAAGGGTGCCCGATGTCGCCTGATTGGCTCCCAGATATGGTGTAAGATAAATGTCTGCGGCCTCAATCCAGTTCAAAAGCGTGTCTGCTTCGAGGAATTCATCGACCCATTGGATGTGGCTCTCTACTCCGAGTTCCGATGCAAGGCTTTGCAATCGCTGTCGGTACGCTTCTCCTTCAGTTGCCAGCAGGTTGGGGTGAGTTGCACCAACAATGCAATAGATCACATTCGGATGCCGAGCAGCAATCTCAGGCAGTGCTGCGACAGCCACTTCAATCCCTTTGCCAGGCGACAACAGCCCGAAGGTCATCAAAACCTGTCGACCTTCCAAGCCAAACTTGCGCTTGAAATGTTCGGCTCGTCCAAAGGGACGATCAGGCACGCCGTGGGGGATCAGCACGATTTGGTTGGTATCTGCGCCAAACACGCTTCCTAGCAACAGAGCGGCGCGATCTGACATGACAACCAGTTTTGACGCCTGCGCGACAATGCGCAGCATCACACGTAATTGATCCGGGTCCGGATCTGGCATGACTGTGTGGAGAGTGACGATCAGCGGAGCGGCGACCCGGTCAAGGAGTTCGAGGATCTTGTCGCCAGCACGTCCACCAAAAAGTCCGAACTCGTGTTGCAGCCATATGACGTCGGCGCAACTGGTCTCAATCTCGGTTGCTGCGGCAATGAAGCTAGCAGGGTCATTCTCGACAATCGTGCCGCACACTGGCGCTCCAAAACCGATATCATTCGTGAGCGGCGCCATGGCGTAGACATCGATTACTGCGGTCGGAAATGCCGCCTTTATTGAGGCATATGTGTCGGTGGTGAATGTCGCGATGCCGCATCTTCGAGGGCTGAAGCCCCCAATCAGGGCAATCCGCGGCAATTCCCCTTCGCGGCTGGCCAAGGGTTCCTTCAATGTTGCTGCGCCCCCTTCAAACATGAAAGCATCCATCAGCAATCTCATTTGAATGTTATCCGGGGCGGAGGAATATGGGACGGAAATGCGCCCCGGCCGGGGGGGCAGCCGGGGCGCGCTGGCAGGGGCAGGAGGCGCCAGCATTTCTATCTTCATCTAAGCAACGCCATAATGGCTGCTGATCATCGTGCCGAAGGCGGCGTCGTAAACGGGCTCATTGCCTCGATCATGCTTTGGAGCATTGGCCAGGCTGTCTTTGTCGATATCAACTACAAAGCCGTGACGCGCGACAACGTATTTGAGCTTCTTCCAAGGAAGCGGGTAATGGTCTTCGCCCATCCCGAGAAAGCCGCCAAAGGACATTACGGCATATTCGACCTGACCACTGTGCTTGTTGACCATGAAGTTCAGGATCTTTCCGACCCTTTGTCCCTCAATGTCATAGACGGAGGTGCCTTCCACCATATCCGACGCAATGAGCGATGAAGTCTCCACATAGTCAGGTTCTTGGTTCGCCACGAAATGTCTCCTTTGACAATGTGAATGGTTAACCAAGACTCGTTCACGAAGTTCCTTGGCCCTATCGATATTCTGGCAATTTAAGTTGGGAGTTGCCCAATCATGCGGCTACAAATGCTAGCCGCCTCTTACGCCGCAATTCCCTACGTGCATGATCGGCTCAGGAATTTTTTCCTTGCTCGACAATTGAGGTCAGTGCGGTCTTCACTTTTTCTGCTTCCTTGGCCAGCCGTCCTTCGCGCTTCGCGCTTATTGGGTCTGAAGCACTCATGCCCTCGGATTCTGCATTGAGCTGCCCGTCCATATCTGAATCCCAATCAGTCAGCAGCGCGACCTTGTCAGCAGCCGCCAGCCCCGGCTCATCCAGGAGAGCCTGAGGAGTATCAAAATGCTTGCGCGGGTCGGGCGCATCACCCTCCATGACCCGTATCGAGGGCGCCGATTTTGCTACGCGTTCGCGATGGACGAGGAGGGCTTGACCAATCGTCGCAATGACAGTTTCGGGCTCGAACGGCTTGGTGATGAGATAGGTCGGCTCCGGTCGACCGCCTGTCAGCAGTCGCTCTGGAAATGCAGTTATAAAGATAACGGGGACATTCATCGCACTCAGTATGTCCCTAACGGCGTCGATTCCGCTCGAACCATCTGCCAGGCTGATATCGGCAAGCACGAGTTCCGGTAAAGTCTTCTCCGCAAGAGCAACCGCTTCAGTGCGCGTGCGCGCGATACCGGATACGTTGTGACCCAACCCCTCAACAATTGATCGGATATGGAGCGCAATAATCGCTTCGTCCTCGATTATCATTACCGAAGCTTTGAGGCCATCCGCAATGGATTTACGAGCCGTGTCTATGCCGTGTGTAACAGTGTCGATGCTGCATTGGAGAATGCTGGCGGCTTCCGCGATGTCGAAACCTTCAACAGCGGTCAATAACAACGCCTGGCGGCTCAGAATCGGCAGGCTGGAGACCGGCCCGGCTCCAATATTTGCATTGGCGGGCATTGGCCTAGATTCAGGTTGCCAAAGTTGGTGGAAAACCCGGTACAGTTCGAAACGAGCGGGCTTGCGGTCATTGAAGGCCTCGGGCGCATCAAGTAAGGCTTCCAGCACTTCTCGCACGGCGGCATCACCAAGAGCTTGGGAGCCGGTAAACGCGCGCGCGTAGCGACGCAAGAAGGGAAGCTCAGGCCCGACTACTTCTTTGAGTGACATTTTTGCTCCTCTTCGAGACAGGGAATACTGCTCAGATCGACTTTTGTTCCGGCGCGTGGAACTTTTTTCCAGTTGATCGAGTTTAACGCAGCACGGCTGGCAGGTTTGCCATTTCAAGTGAGGAATTCGGTGACAAACCTGCATACATCACCCAATGTGTTTGGCCAGCATCCAAAAAACCCTTTGGTGGAGCATAAAGCGATGGCGAAGCCGAAAAGGCCCGGCAATCATGGCGAGGAAATGGACAGCGATCCAATCGCTGCAGCGCTCAGGCAAATGCATGATGTTGTGGCGAGTGAGGATCTCCCTGAGGATTTTCTGCGGCTACTTGACGAGATCGATACCAAGATTGCCTCTAAAAATGCTGCGCATTGATGGGCGGGCTGGAAACCAAAGATCCTGACAAACTGTTCCGAGACCAGCTTGTCGCGCTCTTGCCATCGCTGCGCGCCTTTTCTCGCGGGTTGTGTGGGCATCGCGAAATGGCAGATGACCTGGCTCAAGATACGGTGATGCGGGCATGGGCGGCACGCGAGAGTTATTTGCAGGGGTCGAATTTCCGCGCTTGGATGTTCATGATCATGCGCAACCAGTTTTATACGACCATCCGCAAGAACGCTCGTATGACATCCCTCGATCCGGAGGTCGCGGAACGGGTTCTTGTCGTTGCGCCTGCTCAACAAAATGGCCTCAATGTCGAAGATGTGGCCAAAGCGCTGCAAAAGCTGCCAGCAGAGCAACGTGAAGTCCTGCTGCTGATTGGCGCAAACGGGCTATCATACGAAGAGGCAGCTGAAGTGACCGGCTGTGCAATGGGAACCATCAAGAGCCGCCTCGCCAGGGGGCGCACAGCGCTGGCTGCGCTGATCGACGGTCCAGATGATGATTCCCTATTTTCTGAGCCAAAGCCAAAGTCAAAGAAGGGGGAGGGGCAGGATGCAGCTCAAGTCTTCAATGAAGTTCTTCGCGAGCCGCCGGATAAGAAGTTAGCGGTGGGTGGTCGTTGACGGGCAGGAGAAGAAATCCGACGCGACCGCGGACGCTGCGCAACGGTTTGGTGTTGGTCGTTGTAGCTGCGGTCCTTCCTGTCGGAATTCTGAGTGTCGTGCAGGCGTTGTCGGCTCTTAGCTATTCTCGCACACTTATCACTTCTCGCCTCGTGACCAATGCATTGCTGACGGTGGAGCGTGGTCACGATCCCATTGTTGTGGGTAAACAGGTATTATTGAGACTCAGCGAAAATGAGGACGTCCGCAATGGCGGGGAAGGTTGCAGCGCTGCCCTCAAGTTGGCGTTGGCCAATACCCCTGGAGCTCTCAATCTGTCGCGAATTGACCAGGCGGGGAGGGTCAGATGCTCCGCCTTGGCCTTTGACCGCTCCTTATCCATCGCAAATACAGCGTGGTGGCAGCATGCCATCGCAGCTGGGAAATATTCGCTAAGCGCGGTCGTGACTGGACCGATTACCAAGAAGCGCATTCTTGCAGGCCTCCTGCCAATTCTGAAAGATACTGGCGCAAATGACGGTGCGATAATGGTTGCGATAGATGCATCGTGGCTTGAGCGATCATTGTCTCAATCTCAAATGTCCGAAGATGCGGCTGTCGCGATCATCGACCGCAACGGAAATGTGGTCCTGTCACGAGAATCACGGCCGCTGCCAAAATTTGATGTCGTGGCAGGCAATGCTCATGTGACGGATGCGATCGCCAGCAATGGGGTCGGGTGGATGTATGCGGTCGCGCCGCTCATTGATAGAGAATTGTACGTTGCTTATGCCGAGCCGAAAGAAGAGTTGATGGCGACGGCCCTGAAGCAGGAGCAAATTGGTCTCATTCTGCCCATTGCTGCCTTGCTTCTCGCAATGCTCTCAATTTGGGTCGGCACCACTCGATTGGTTCTTCGCTGGCTTGAATCCGTGCGTGCGCTTGCTGCGGAATTCGCAAAGGGAAATTTCTCGGATGAACGCAACAAGTTTGCGAAAGCTCCGCGCGAAATTGGTCTGCTCGTCCGCGATCTCCACAACATGGCAAATGCCATTGAAGCGCGGGATAGCGAGCTCAAAATGGCGCTCGACGTAAAGACTGCCATGACTCAGGACATACACCATAGGGTCAAGAACAACCTCCAGATCGTCAGCAGTTTGCTCAATCTCCAAACCGAAAAAATGTCTGATCCCGCCGCGCGGGAAGCCTTGAATCAAACTCGGGCCCGGATCGGGGCATTGGCGCAGATACACCGGTTGCTGTATGAAGATGGACACGACAGCGACCAGGAAAATGTCGACATTGCCAAGTTGCTCCATGCGCTATGCATACAACTTCGCGCCCTGCATGGCCGTGAGAGGGGCGTCATTCTCTCCTGCGAAGTGGAACCGCAGATGATTCCGATCAATCATGCTGTGCCCCTCACGCTGCTCGCGGTTGAGGCGGTCACCAACGCATTTCGGCACGGTTTTCCTCAGGGCCAGCCAGGGCAGGTAATGGTCCATTTCGATGTCAAAGACGGTCAGGCGACGCTGTGGGTCAAGGACGACGGGGTCGGCTTTCAATCAACACAGGCGCCCTCTTCGATGGGGCAACAACTTATGGAAGCTTTTGCCCAACAATTGGGGGGTACATTGCATATCCTCAGTTCGGTCGGAACCGGAACTAACGTTACTTTGGTCTATCCATTGCCGCAAAGGGATTAGTTCAACCCTGCCGAACACAGAAATAGCCGCGCATGCCATAAGCGACACGCGCGGCCGGTTCTTGCGACGATTCAGGCTGTTGGCTTTTTCGCCGCTTTTGTTGCCTTCATGGGCTCTGCATCGTTTCGAAGCGAGTTCCCTATTGCAGCTGCCGCTGCTCCCACAACAATCCCCATTGCTGCGGCGCCGGCAATTTTTTCATTCGCGGAGATCTTGTCCAATCTTTCCGTCGCGGCTTTCTTGATTGCGGAGAACTGATCTTTAGCGGATTTGGCTTTCATGATGACTCTTCCTTTGAAATTGAGATTAATTGCACCGCACGCCGTCACGTCCGATCGAACGGCCGATCAATGCGCCACCAGTGCCTCCGAGGATCGCTCCAAGTGTCTTTGAACCATTTGGGGCAATGGCTCGGCCAAGAAGGCCGCCGCCAATTGCTCCGATGATGAGGCCGGTTGTACCGTCGTTGCGGCGGCAATAAAATTGGCCGTTTGAACCTCGATAGATACGATCCTGCTCAGTCAGCCGGCGATCCGTGTAATATCGACCATCGCGATAATATCGGTCGGCCTGATAACTTCCGTAACGAGGATCGTAGCGGTTATAATCATAACGATTGTAATCTTGCCAAGCAGCCCGTTGGCGCTCCCCGCGATGTCGACCGCGATCCCAATGCCTTTGATCGCGGCGATCAGCATAGACATGATCATTATTTCGATCACGCTGTTGCTCACCGAAGCGATCTCTGCGTTCTTGATTATTTCCGCGCCCTTCATCGTTGTGCTGCTTGTCCGACCTGTCGTGGCCCTTTTCAGCGACTGCTGGTAACGAAGGGATGGCCACTGCACCCAGCAGCAGGCAAAGAACAATCTTCTTCATACTCAGTCTCCTTTGTGCAGGTAAAACCGCCGAGAGCTGACATCGGGCCCATGGACCCGGGAATAATTATCGGCCGCAGTCACTTGCAGTATCATCGCATTCGGGCCCGAGCGGGACAGGCGCGAGGGCAAATTTGCCCAATCTCGGGGCGTTCAAAATGGCCTGAACCATCCCTAAGGAGAGTTCAGGCCAATTGTGTCATTTGTCTTTTGCTGCGTCGCGGACAGCATCTGCCCTGTTCTCTATTGTATCCGCTCTGTTGTCCGCTGTGTCCCGCACATGATCTGCGCGGTTGTCTTCTGTCTCCTGTGCAGCATCGCCGCCGTCTTCGACCTTGTCAGCAACATTGTCGCCTAAGTCTCGGACAGCATCGGCTTTGTCTTCCATAGAATCAGCTGTGTTATCCGCTGCCTTTTCGGCTGGGCTGTTGCAGCCGGTAACCAGCAGGCCAAGGGCCAAAACGGCGCTTGCTATTGAGGCATTTCTACCTGTCTTGTTCATTGTGAATTCCCTTGTGAGATGCGCACGATTGCATTGGCCGTGTGCGGCGCCAAAGTTAGCGAATTGAGCCCCGCCGAACCAGGTTCACAATTGCCAACAAAACAACCGCTCCCAGAAAGGACACAAAAAGCGATTTAATGTCGAATGCTCCGGTTGTAATTGGCGCGCCGCCGAGGAAGGGCGTTAGCAGGAACCCAGCAAGCATTGCGCCGATCACGCCAACGACAACATTCAGGAACATCCCCTGCTGCCCGTCCGTGCGCATGACAATTGAGGCGAGCCATCCAAGGATGCCGCCGACGATAAGCATGATGATCAAATTCACGTGTTTTCTCCTACTTCAGTTTGCGTGGATAACGAACGGGGCCTCTACGGGTCCCAGTCCGGTCGGCGCCTCTTCATTCATTTGCGATGCTGCGGCCGCCAGATTGGCATTGGCAAAATCCCAGTTTGCGAGATTGTCCAAAAAGGCACTCACAAAGTCGGCACGCATATTCTTGTAATCCAGATAATATGCATGTTCCCAAAGGTCGCAGCACAGGAGGGCTGTTCGACCGTGCACCAATGGCAAGTCTGCGTCGTGGGTCGCCACAATTCCAATGGCGCCATCTGTCGCAACCAACCAGACCCACCCCGATCCGAAATGCTTGACGGCCGCAGCGCGGAACGCTTCAGCGAAGGCGCTCGTGTCTCCAAAATCCTTCTCGATCATGACTTTCAGATCGTCGGTCGGTGGCCCGCCTCCTCCTGGCCGCATCGATTGCCAGTAAAAATCGTGGTTCCAGCACTGTGCGGCATTGTTGAAGACGGTCTGACGGGCAGCAAGGCCGTTCGACTGCATAATGACCTCTTCCAGAGGTAGATCGGCCATTGCATCACCTTCAAGCAGAAGGTTCAGCGCATCGACATAAGATTTGTGATGTTTGCCGTGATGCAGTGACAAGGTTTCAGCCGAAATGTGCGGCTCCAATGCGTCATTGGTATAAGGCAAATTGGCTAGTTTGAACATTTGGAAAGCTCCAGAACGACGGGGCAAAAGGTAAGACCCTCAGATACGATCGCCTGTTTTGCCTTTGACTTTGCCCAAAGCTTTTTGAGCCTTGCCTTTGACTTCCTGCACGAGTCCCTTTGCCATCAATGTTGGGTTATCGGTGCTCTTGCCCGCGGAAAACTTGGACCGGCCGATTACGTCGTTGGCAGAACCCTTCATCTTGTCCACAAATTCGCCCATCACACTATTCCTTCAGGAATGCCGAACTGTTTCGACTTGACGGGAAACCCACTGCGGTCCTTTTTGATCCATCCTGACTGAAATTTTGCTGGAGGTGGCTCCTGTGCCGATCTGGCGTCATGGCACATCCAGGCGGTCCAAAGCAGCGTCCGGTAAAGTTTGCACCGCCAACAAGATCGCGGCTCCGGCGTTAAGAGAAGGGTCGCGCGAGCCTCATGACTTGCCTTTTGTGCCGACCACAGAAGAACTGCCGTAACCCAGGTTCGCGACCATCATTTCTAGCTACATCAATCTTCTGGCGGCCATGAATGAATTTATTCAGGCTACCGAAAATTATCATGAGGCGGATCTTATTGTTTTGGTCGGGTTGGCCGCATTCTTGTTTCGCCATGGTAAGGCACGAATTCGCTCAACGCGATTGCGCCTCGTTCGTTCAGATTCGGATCAAGCAAGCGAACTATTTCGCCGTCGCAAAGGCTAGATGAACTTGTGCGCGACATTAGTACGGAGTCGTTTGAAAGGGCCTCAGCGCCCCATCGCGGCTGATTGACGTAGAATAAACGATGCGAGACTTCATAGATAACAGCCTTGCGAGCTACGACATGACTCGAACGAATTTGTCGCAAGCTGATACAATGCACGGGCTTCCCCGCAATGCGATTGCTGACCAGTCGTGCCAGTTCGGCGTCTGCCGCGATATTGAGCCGGTTCGCGGTGCCTGCGCATCCCGAAGTCAAAAGTAGGGTCAAAATGGCAAAGGTGAGCGACTTCACTAATTACTCTCCTCGCTTTGCATTTGTCGGGGAAGGCCGTTGCCGGCCTTCCCCGCACCCGCCTCTCACGCAAAGGCGGGAAAGCCCTTGGGGGGTAAGGGCCTATGCACTATGATGGAGACAGTCAGCGATACCCGTAACTGTTCTTGTAGATTTTTGGTTTGGTCGAAACGCACTTGCAACGGATGACGTTTCCGCTGCATGGCGCGCCGCCTATGTTCCAAGCCACAAACTGCAAGTGCTGAAATGACTGCGAATGGCCTTGAGGCAGTGTTCCTTTCTAACAGGGACAAGCTGCTGCAGTTCCTGCGCTCGCTCGCCAGAGGTGATGACGCCGAAGATCTATTACAGGAACTTTGGTTGCGGGCTGTGACTGCAGAAACAGGACCGATCGCCAAGCCGCTGTCCTATTTGTATCGAACCGCACATAATCTCGCATTGGAGCGCTACAGGCAGACAGCGCGAGCACAGCGCCGCGATCAGGACTGGAGTGATAGCGTCAGTGAAACCGTTGCCGGAGTTTCTGATGATCCGTCTGCGGAACGGATACTCGTAGCCAGAGAACGGCTTCGTCTTGCTGAAGAAGCGTTGCTGGCACTTGGCGAGCGCACCGCAACTGTCTTCCGGCGATACAGGATTGAGGGGCGCAGCCAGCGAGACATTGCAGCAGAGCTGGGCATCAGTTTGAGCGCGGTCGAGAAGGATCTTCAGAAGGCCTATCAGGCAATGATCGCGTTCCGGAGACAAGATTATGCGGGATGAGTGGCTCCGTGGCATCCTTAGGGAGAGGCCCTGCTGATGAATGAATTTCGTGCGACCATTGAAGAGGAGGCAATCGGATGGATCATCCGCATTCGCGACCCGCAATTCGATGACTGGGAACTGTTCGCTGCTTGGGCGGAGGACCCCGTAAGGGCGCAGACATATGCGGAGATGGCTGCTGCGGATATCGACCTCACAGAGCAACTAACGAGCTCAACTGTCGGTCAAAGACAGGCTGCAAATGACGATGAACCGCAAGGTTTCCAGAGTAAGAGGCGTCTTGTGCTTGGATGGGCTGTTGCTGCTGTGGTTGTCGCAGCAGTAGGCTTTACGGTCAGGCCGTTTGGTCCTTCCACCTATACCGTGGCTACGGTGGCAGGTGAACGCAAGTCGATCAGGCTTGAAGATGGAAGCCGCATTGATGTCAACGGAGGCACGCGGCTAGTTCTTGATCGTCGCGATGCGCGATTTGCTCGCCTTGAGACAGGGGAAGCAAATTTCAGCGTCGTACATGATGCCGGAAACGCTTTCGTTGTCGAAGCTGGCGGCGCAACGTTGATGGACGCCGGCACAGCCTTCAACGTAACCCGCATTGGCAAAGTGACTGAGGTCGCAGTGTCTGAAGGGCTTGTGATTTATAATCCCAAATCGGAGAAGCTGGCGTTGCCCCCCGGCCGGATGGTTCATGTGAGCGACGGACAACAGCCTGTCTTGCGCAGCGTTGATCCCCATTCTGTCGCAAGTTGGCGTGACGGCAGGCTGATCTATGATGGCGCGCCCTTTGCGAAGGTTGCAACAGACTTGTCACGCAATCTTGGCGTTATGATTTCGGTTTCGCCTGAATTGGCCAAACGCCCGATCAGCGCAGTGATCCAGCTCAACGGAAATGACAGCAAAGCCATAAGCGATATTGGAGCGCTCCTCGGCGTCGAGACTCTGCGGGTCGGAAATGGGTGGCGCTTTGTGGTGGAGGGGAATGCCAAACACTAAGCGCTTCATTTGCGCTGCCATCTTCCTGGCATGCGGCACCCCGGCTCTTGCCGAAAACCGCCAACCGGTTGATTTGCCGGCTGGAGGGCTGGGCCCGGCTGTCATTGCGCTGGGTCGGCAAGCAGGTGTCAGTGTCGGCATTTCGGATCCCGAACTGTCGGCACTTCAGGTCAAGCGCGTGCGGGGAAATTTTGGTGTCAAAGAGGCGTTGGATCGATTGCTCAAAGGCACTGGGGCAGCCTATATGAATGTTGGCGGCAATGGCTGGCGTATCATTCGCCGAACGTCAGAGGCTCGAACCGCCCGCGACCATTCTCGTAAGGGAATTGCACTTGCCGCAATAGAGGAAGTCCAGCCTGAAATCATCGTTACGGCGAGCAAGAAGGACACGCCGCTGTCAAAGTATCCGGGGAGCGCGACGATGCTGTCCATGGCTGAAATGCCGATCGGCAGCATTGGCGGATCAACGGCCACTCTGACTTCGCGTGTCGCGGGCATGACATCGACGCATTTGGGATCAGGTCGAAACCGGCTTTTCATTCGGGGTATAGCGGATTCGAGCTTCAACGGGCCGACGCAGGCCGTTGTCGGTCAATATCTTGGCGAAACAAGGCTCAACTATAATGCACCTGATCCGGATCTCAGGCTTTATGACATTTCTTCGATAGAAGTACTCGAAGGCCCGCAGGGGACCCTTTACGGCGCGGGATCGCTTGGCGGCATCTTGCGCCTTCGACCGGCAGAGCCGCAACTGGACGCTCTCCAGGCCACGGCATCGATGTCCGTTGCCCTTACAGCTCATGGCGACCCCAGCGCAGATATCAGTGCAACGCTAAACCTGCCACTTATCGAGGGATCGCTTGCAGTAAGAGCAGTCGGATACGGCATTCGGGATGGAGGCTATATTGACGATACGCTGCGAAATCGATCCGATGTAAACCGGACAGAAATTGCCGGCGGTCGTATTGCTGTGCGAGCAGAACCCGGAGACGGCTGGACGATTGATCTTGGTGGAACGTTCCAGTCGATCGTGTCGCGGGATAGCCAGTACGCCGACCGGAATGCGCCCAGGCTGACCCGTAGCAGCGCAATCGCTGAGGGATCTAGCAATGAGTATGTTTTGGGTCAGTTCATTGCGCGCAAGGAGTGGGACAGCCTTGTCTTTACCTCCGCTACCGGAATCGTTGGTCAGGATATCTCTGAAACTTATGACGCAACGCCGCCGACCGGATTTCCGACTGTCTTTCGTCAGCGCAGCCGTATTTCGCTGATTTCCAGCGAAAATCGCCTCACGCAGACACTAGTCGACGGCTCGAGCTGGATCGTCGGTACCAGCTTGGTTCGGAATCGTTATCGTCTAAATCGCAGGTTTGGCGCTGCCAGTTTCGCGCCCACAATCGCCGGTGTTGCAAATGGCGTAGACGAAGCAACCTTGTTTGGTGAATTTACAAAGGCCGTAACGCCGCGGATCAACGTGACTGCTGGCGGTCGGTTGACTTATGTGAGGCTGTCTGGCGCGGCACTCGATGCTCCAGCCGCTATCATTGCAAGCGTTGCCCTCTTGCAGGGCAGACGCAAAGAAGCCGAGTTTCTTCCATCCTTTTCGGTAACCTATGTTCCGGATGACAGCCTGACTTTTTTTGGAAAGTACCAGGAAAGCTTTCGTCCCGGCGGGATCGTCGTGCGAAATGACCTGATACAGCGATACCAAAATGATCAGGTCTCTTCGTTCGAACTAGGCTTGCGATTTGGCGGGCGCCACAAGACGGGTATGGATGGATCGCTCTCCATGTCGCGCACGCGCTGGCGCAATATTCAGGCTGACTTGATTGATGCCACGGGGCTCCCTGCAACATCAAATATCGGTACCGGTCGCATTTGGTCGATCGATGCAGTCCTCGGTTGGCGGCCGATACAGGGCTTGCGGATTGAGGCGTCTGGCGTTTTCTCGGACAGCAGGCTTACCAATCCGGCGCCGACTCTGCTTTTGCTGCGCAACGGTTCCAGTATTACACCGAAGCCGGGCGTGACCGTGATCGACAGCAATGACCTGCCCAACGTGGCACGTTTTAACGGTCGGCTAAGTGCTGACTATTTTGCAAGTCTGCCGGGCGGGTTTGAATTGAGTCTATCGAGCTGGGTCCGGTATGTCGGCCGGTCCCGGCTCGGCATAGGGCCCGTCCTTGGAGTTCCACAGGGCAATTATCTCGACACCTCTTTGGGCCTGCGATTGAGCCGTGAGCGGTACGGCTTTTTTCTGAACGCGACAAATTTGCTCGATACGATTGGCAATCGTTTTGCACTCGGGTCGCCCTTCACATTGCCCTATATTGGGCAAATTACGCCGCAACGTCCGCGCACCATTCGCGTAGGTATGGACGCCCGCTTTTAGGCGGACAAAAGATTTTCACCGATTTTACGGGTTCGACGCCTCCACGTCATCCTCATGAGCATAGGGAAGCGCCGGCGCCGCCGGACGACCTTTTTCAATCAGTGGAGCCTATATGCGTCAACTTTATGCCTGCACCTGCCTTACCCCAGTAGCCCTGATCTTCGCGACGAGCCCGTTGCAGGCCGAAACAGTCGTAAGCACAGCGCGCACGACGGCGATTTCTACATCAACCGCAAACAGCGGCGCCCCTGACAATATCAGGATCTCGTCGGCTGGCTCGGTCAAGCCAAGCAGCGGCATAGCTGTCACAATCAACAGTGCCAATTCAGTCACCAATGAAGGCGCAATACAGATAACGGGCGCCAATGATTCAGCGGGCATCCAGGCTATTGCCGGGAGCAACGGAGCAATCACGAATTCCGGCTCCATTACCATTGATGAGACCTACACACCGACGGATACCGACAACGACGGCGACAAGGATGGCCCATTTGCGCAAGGCGCTCGCCGTTTCGGGATACGGACGCTTGGCAGCTTGACCGGCAATATTCTCAACAGCGGAGCCATTGTTGTCGAAGGCAACAATAGTGCGGGAATTGCGTTGGGCGGACCGCTTACAGGTGCGTTGACGAATAGTGGATCCATCACGGTAACGGGCGATAACAGCTATGGAATCCAGGCCGGCGCAATCTCCGGCAATGCCAAGATCATGGGCAATATCGCTGTCCAGGGTGCGGGTTCAGTCGGTGTCGCGCTTCAGGGCGATATCGGCGGGGCGCTTTTGGTCCAGGGCGGTATATCATCGACGGGTTATCGCAGCACAACGCCGCCTTCAGACGTTTCAAAACTTGACGCGGATGATCTGCTGCAGGGCGGCTCTGCCTTGATTGTGTCTGGCAATGTTGCTGGCGGAATAATTTTCGACGTTCCACCGAAGGATACTGATCCAGCAAACAAGGACGAAGACAATGACGGGATCGAGGACGCCAAGGAAGGCACAGCCGTAATCGTGACGAAAGGCTCCGCTGCTGCCGTCCAGATAGGCTCGGCAGTTGCAAATACGTCCATAGGCCCGGTCGCGGGGACGAGTGCCGGCGGGCATGGAATCGTTATCAACGGCAGCATTCTGGGGGACGGTGCCTACAAGAATGTGCAGGGCAATGGCGTCGTGATCGGCGGCCTTGGCGGCAGTGTCAGCATTGCTGGCGGCATGACGGTGAATGGATCGGTGGCGGCCAGTTCGAACGGCGCAAATGCGACTGCAATACGCCTGGGAACCGGTGCCACCGTGCCGACAATAAAGAACGCAGGAAACATCACAGCAACCGGAGGGAGCGGCGCTACATCAGTGGTGCGGGCAATTGCAATCGATGCAGGTGCCAATCTTGTCTCGATCACCAATAGTGGAAAAATCTCGGCGTCTGCAGCAGTTGACGGGACTGCGATTGCTATTTCGGATAATTCCGGAACGCTTTCGCTTGTGACCAATAGCGGCACGATCAATGCAACCAGCGCCAATGCGGGAACCAATAAGGCTGTTGCAATCGACCTCACTGCCAATGGCAGCGGCGCGACGGTCCGCCAGACCTTGGTCGCGGCCAGTGCAGCGGCTCCGACGATTACCGGAAACATCCTGTTCGGCGCAGGAAATGATGTCCTTGATATTGCCGATGGCTCCGTCTCTGGCGCGACCCGCTTCGGAGGCGGCGCCAACCGTCTGACATTGACGGGGGATGCCACCTATTCGGGTGATGTCAGCTTCGGAAGCGGCAGTGACGTCATGACGCTGGCTGGAACGACTGCCTTGTCAGGAAGTGTCGATTTCGGTGGGGGAGCGGACTCGCTTTCGTTGACAGGTACGTCAAAATTCAAGGGGACAATCGTTGGCAGCAGCGGCCTCGCACTCTCGGTAAACGGAGGCACATTGGCGCTTGCCAACAAGGGAGCCGTCGCATTGTCGTCAATCGATGTTTCCGGTCAAGGCGCGATTGGCGTTAACATTGACGCCAAGGCAGGCACGTTCACCCAATATCAGGTGAGCGGCGCGGCGAGTTTTGCCGCCGGGTCGAAAGTGCTCGTTTCTTTGGCCAATGTCAGTCAGTCCGAAGGTCAGTACCTGATTGTGAAGGCAGGCACGCTGACGGGCGGATCTAACCTTGTCACAAACGCAGTTTCTCTGCCGTTTCTTTTCAAAAGCAACATAGCCGCGAATGATGCACTGGGCGAGGTGAGGCTCAATATTGTCCGCAAATCAGCCACCGAACTGGGGCTGAATGGATCGCAATCGTTGGCCTACGACGCTGTATTCAAGGCGTTAGACAATGATGCCCAGGTTGCGGGCTCCTTCCTCAACATCGCAAATGGTGCAAGTTTCCGAAAGGCGCTCCAGCAAATGCTGCCCGATCATGCGGGCGGGGCTTTTGAGACCGTGACACAGGGATCTCGCGCAACAGCAAGGTTCCTGAGCGATCCGCGCGCACCGTTCAGTGACCAGGGCGGGTGGGGTTTCTGGTTGCAGCAGGTTGCCTGGGGCACATCAAAGGGACTCGGCAACACGGCATCCTACGACATCACAGGCTGGGGTGCGTCTGGTGGCGCCGAAGTCAAGACACGTGGTCTTGGCAACTTCGGCCTGTCGCTGGCCTATCTTGCGGGCAGCGATGGCGATGGGGATACAGCAAATGAAGTCAACACGAACCAGTATGAACTGGCCGCCTATTGGCGTGCAAACTGGGGCGCTTTCCATGCTCACGCTCGAGCATCAGCGGCACAGATTGGACTGAAGGGATCCCGTTCCTTCATTGGTTCCAATGCCGGCCAAACAGTCGAGCGAAGAGCGACTTCGAGTTGGGACGGACGTCTCTTCGGTGCAAGCGCTGGCCTGTCCTATGAGCTGAAATTCGCCAAACGGTTCTCGCTGCGACCTTCAGCGTCGATCGACTATTATCATCTGAAAGAAGACGGCTACACCGAAAAGGGTGGGGGCACCGCCGTGAACCTGATCGTCAACAGTCGGACGAGCGACGAGATGGCCATCAATGGTTCAATCGTTGGCGGCATCCAATTTGGTGGCAAGGATCCGAACTCGACCTGGTTCCGGGCTGAAATTGAAGGCGGCCGTCGACAGCTTATTGGCGGCCAGATTGGCTCGACCACTGCTCACTTCACGAACGGCCAGAATTTTGTCCTGCTGCCCGAACGTCGCACAGATGGCTGGGTGGGCGGCCTTCGGATGACAGGTGGCACGCAAGGTTTCATGTTGGGCGGCGAGTTCAATGCCGAGGAGCAGCAAGGACGGGCGGCTGTTGCTCTGCGCGTCACTCTGGCGATCGGGCTTTAACGCTTCGAGTCCGGATAGGCCCCCTGGGAAGCAAGGAATGGCGCTAGTCAGTCCTTGCTTCCGTTTTTCAGCTGGCAGCTCATGCCTCGCAGGCGAGGAAAACATGCGTCGATCTCAGAGTGGCAAATTGTGTGACATTCACCCCCCTGGCCTGGCAATTGCGCACCCTGCAAAAGTCTGAAATGCGCCTTGCAAACGCGATGAAGCGAGGGCAATTGCGCAAAACGTCGCGAGTTTCCGCCTCTAATGTTGAGAGGCTGATCGACAGGGTGAAAGGAACCAAATGAACGTAAAAGAAGCTGTGCAGTCGCGCAGGTCGATCAGGGCTTTTTCGAACGAAGCCATATCGCTTGATACTATAACAGCAGTTCTCGAAACGGCACGCTGGGCACCGTCCGGCTGCAACTTTCAACCCTGGGAGGCAACAGTCCTGACCGGCACGCCGCTCAAGGCACTCCAGGATGTGCTGCTTCAGAGCAAATTCGATGAACCGCTGGAATATGATTTCAGTGCCCCCGGCCAAGTCGAAAAATATCAGGACCGGCTACGCCGAGTTGGTGCTGCGATGTATGGCGCCATGGGCATTACCCGGGACGACGACGAAACACGTGCGAACTTTGCAAAGGCCAATTGCGTATCATTCGGCGCGCCAGTTCTGCTTCTGTGCCACTTTCCCAAATTGATGAAGGAACCCCAGTGGTCCGATGTGGGCATGTGGCTGCAGACGATCATGCTTCTGCTCCGCGGCGAAGGGCTCGACAGCTGCCCGCAAGAGTACATGGGGCTCTACGGGCGGACCATAAAACAGCATCTCGGCCTGTCTGAAGACACGCTTCTGTTTTGCGGCTTGGCAATAGGAAAGCGCGATCCATCTTCGCCAGTCAATGTGTTCGAACGGGAACGAGTGCCACTTGGGGACCAGATTACCTTTCTTGGTTTTGAACGGTGAATGCGAGCGCATTGATCTAGCGCAAAGTATCTGTGTGCGATTGGCTTACCTTTGGGCTGAAACAGCCAGAGGATGTCACTGACCATGAGCCACCGCACGCACGAACTCCATGACGAATTTCCCGATGCTATTGAAAAGATTCGGGAACTGAAGGCGAATGATGCCCACTTCACCAGGCTCGCTGATCGTTACGATGGTGTGAACCAGGTCATCCACCGGATTGAAATCGGCGCGGATGCAGCCTCGGACGAGAGGACTGAGATACTGAAGAAGCAGCGCTTGTCATTGCTTGATGACCTTGCCGGGATAATCAACGCGCGCGGTTGAACGGTTAATCCTTTAGCGAGCGCACGTTTCAGAATGTCTGATCTTCAATCCAAGGAGGGCAGGAAGAAGCATCATGGATACAGCCGCGAAAGCCCGGAGCCGGCCAGTGGTGGTCGCGCGGGATTTGACAGTTGGCGACCTTCGCAACGCGCTGGCCAATGGATGGCGTGATTATTTGGCACATCCGTTTTTTGGGCTGTTTTTTGCGGCGTTCTATGTCGCGGGTGGCCTGATACTCCTCTTCGGCCTCATGAGCGTTGGACGGGGGTGGTGGCTGATCCCGGTAATGGCTGGATTTCCCCTTTTTGCGCCGTTTTCTGCCGTGGGACTCTATGCTGTCAGCAGGCAGCATGAGAACGGCTCCGATCCACGTTGGAGTGCCGTTCTGGGTGCGCTCAAGGGACATGACGACGATCAGCTATTGACCATGGGAGGTATCATCTTCGTCGCTTTCAGTTTCTGGATGATTCTTGCGCATGGCGTATTTGCGATATTCATGGGGGAAAGTGGCATCGGCCTTGATGGGGCGGGCCTGACGCTCAGTTTCGAACCATTGGCAATGCTGCTTGTCGGTGGCATTGTGGGTGGACTGTTCGCACTCGGTCTTTTCTCGATTACGGTCGTCAGCCTGCCTATGCTGGTTGACCAGGAAGTCGATTTCATAACGGCCATCATCACGAGCCTGAGCGTCTATGGAAACAACAAACGGGTGATGACCATTTGGGCGCTGTTGATTGCGATCGCACTTGCAATGGCCCTTCTGCCGCTGTTTGCCGGGCTACTGGTGGTTTTGCCTGTGCTTGGTCATGCGACATGGCACCTTTATCGGAGAGCGGTTGCATTGGGCTAGGCTGGGAAGGTCTTGGAATCAGTCAACTCTTTGAACGACTTCAGTCCGGCAACAGAATGGGGTTTCCAGCAATAACTTGGCCACCTTCGCACCAAGCCTTGAGCGATGGGCTCATGCGGGCGCGGGTTTCGGCCTCATAAAGATCGAGGTCTTCGGGCGTTACAAATTCGCGCCAGCGCTGGTTTGTTCCTTTGTTCAGGAAGCGCTGGGCGCCGCCTTCCCAAATAAGGGAGGCCGATGGCATCAAGGCATCTGCGTCGCGCTTCATCGCGGAAAACTCGGCAGCTGCAACCAGATGCGGCCACAACTCTTCAGGTGTTTCGATTCGGCAAAATGCAGCAATCCGCCGCATCTCGCCTTCGAGATCGGATTTTAGATCATTGTAGTGTACCAGCAGGAAATTAGGCTGATGACGTGCGGCCCAATAGCTGTTCTCGAGGTCGCAATATTCAGCGATCGTAAATTCATGGAACGGCGCGAATTCCGGCACGCGCAAAAATGAGCGGAAGAAGCCTCGGGGGTCGTTAGGTGGTACTGGCCAGGGCTGACCAATTGTTTCGTCGGTCAAGCCAAAATGGCTTATCATTGCCAATGCCAATGGCGTGTAGCTTGAAACGTGATTTTGCCAAGACATGCAGGCATCGCGAGGATCTCGCGCAACGTGGATGTAAAACATATCGTCATAGAGTGGTATCGCGTCGAGCGGCGTGTGCGTCTTTATGCAGCGTCTACCCGTTTGGGCGTCCAGCGTTGCCAGCATTTCGTCGATTGGCCGGCCGCGCATATCGATCCATGGCTGCTCGTCTTGGACCGGAAAGGGCGCGGCGGATTGCCGCAATAGCATGCCCACGATTCTCTGCGTCCATGTTGTTCCGCACTTTGGCGATGTCGCAACAACTATGTCTCCCGGTCTTGGTTTGAAATTTGTCCAGTTGCGGGAATCCGACGTCCAGTCGCGCAAGTCGCGCATTGGCCCTCTTACCAGCATCTTTTCCCCCAATGCGCTTGCGACAGATTACGTAAGTGAAGCTGGAATCAATTTACAATACAAGCGGATTGAATGAACGCCCGGCAGGTGAAACAGAAAATAGCGGCGGAGAATCCCTGCATT
This sequence comes from Aquisediminimonas profunda, assembly GCF_019443285.1. GTDB lineage: Bacteria > Pseudomonadota > Alphaproteobacteria > Sphingomonadales > Sphingomonadaceae > Aquisediminimonas > Aquisediminimonas profunda. The sequence continues at coordinate 2,695,854 of NZ_CP080327.1, read as the reverse complement.
ACTTGACCTGTATCCTTGCCCCCTTTATGTTCACTATAAGTTCTCAGATGGAGCACATAATGGCGAAGCCGCAGCGGCGTTACGTCTGTCAGTCCTGTGGGTCGGTTTCCTCCAAATGGGCCGGGCAATGCCTCGATTGCAGTGAATGGAACACAATTGTCGAGGATGCTTCGGCCGTTGTTACACCGTTTCGGGCGCGGCATGATTTGCAAAGCGGAGGGCAGGCCGTTGAGTTGGTTGGCCTGGACACCGATATTCCGCTTCCGGAGCGGATGGAAAGCGCCATTGCAGAGTTTGACCGCGCGCTTGGTGGAGGGTTTGTTGCTGGGTCAGCGACCCTCATCGGCGGCGATCCTGGGATAGGCAAGTCGACGTTGCTTCTGCAAGCCGCCGCTCGCCTGGCCAAGTCAGGTCGCGCCGTCGCCTATGTTTCCGGAGAAGAGGCAGCTGATCAGGTGCGGCTTCGCGCGCGACGGTTGGGGCTGGGCGATGCACCGGTTCAGCTGGCTGCTGCCACATCGGTCCGCGACATTCTCACAACATTTGGCAAGGGCAATCCGCCAGCCTTGCTGGTCATTGATTCCATCCAAACGATGCACAGTGATCTGATTGAAGGGGCACCCGGAACTGTCAGTCAAGTTCGGGCTTCAGCGCAGGAATTGATCCGGTTTGCAAAGGAGCGCGGGACGGCGCTCGTTCTGGTCGGGCACGTAACGAAAGACGGCAGCATCGCCGGGCCGCGCGTGCTTGAACATATGGTTGATACTGTGCTCTCATTTGAAGGCGAACGCAGCCACCAGTTTCGGATCTTGCGAGCGATCAAGAATCGCTTCGGAGGGACGGACGAAATTGGTGTTTTCGCCATGGAAGAACAAGGACTCAGCGAAGTTGCGAACCCTTCGTCTTTGTTCCTCACTGATCGTGGCGAGGCCGTCGCCGGAACTGTGGTCTTTCCGGCACTGGAAGGGACGAGACCGGTTCTTGTTGAAATTCAGGCGCTCGTGGTTCGGTTGGCGAGTGGTGCAACGCCCAGGCGCGCTGTAGTTGGCTGGGACAGCGGGCGGTTGGCAATGATTCTCGCCGTACTCGAAGCGCGATGCGGTTTGAGTTTTTCGACGTGTGAAGTCTATCTCAATGTTGCGGGCGGTTATCGCCTTTCCGATCCTGCTGCGGATCTGGCTGTGGCAGCGGCGCTTGTCTCGGCACTCTCAGAGCAGCCCGTGCCTGCAACAAGCATTGCCTTCGGGGAGATTTCGCTTTCGGGCGAAGTTCGGCCCGTCTCGCTTGCCGGTTTGCGCCTCAAGGAGGCCGCTAAGCTGGGATTTGAACAGGCGCTTGCGCCTGCCAAGACACGAGAGGATCGGGATGGCTTGACCATTACCGGCTTTTCGAAACTGGGAGGCTTGGTAGACTTCCTGTTGCGACGGGGATGAGGCTCGACACGCAAGCCACCCTACGCTTATGAGGCGGTCATGACGGCCCTCGATATCATTGTCCTAATTCTTGTTGGTGGCGTGGGCGTGCGTGGCTTGATGCGTGGCTTTGTGGCAGAGGCGATGTCGCTCGTGGCATGGATTGCCGCAATCGCGGCAGTCAAGTTGCTGCATGCTCCGGTTGCTGCAGCGCTCGCGAAACCTGTCGGCACGCAAGGCGGCGCAGCTGTGTTGGCTTTCGCAGTCATTTTTGGCCTTACATTTCTGGCGGGAAGAATGATCGCCAATCGCATGGGGAGTGCATCGCGTTCTTCTACTCTGGGTGGCTTTGACAGGCTTCTCGGGTTTGGTTTTGGCGCCATGAAGGGCCTCATTGGTGCGACGCTGATATTTCTGCTGGCGTCGTTGGTGTACAATACATTTTACGGCGGGCAATCTGATCGTCCAGACTGGATGACGGATTCGCGTACCTATCCGCTTCTCAACGCGACATCTCGAGCCTTGGTTGATTTTGTCGAGCAGCGACAGAATGCCGGGGATCCGGACCCGAAGAAGACGTGACCTCTCAGCTTTACACACTCGAAGTCTTGAGGCTTGCAACATCTACGGCCGATCTTCGTCCGCTTGACCAACCGCAAGCTTCTGTTGAGAAGCGATCTCCTACATGTGGCAGCCGCGTTAGAGTAGACGTTGTTGTCGATGAGCAAGGCAGGATCGCTGATCTTGGCGCGCAGTTGCAGGCTTGCGCGCTTGGTCAGGCATCGACAGCCCTGATGGCCGCCCATGCCAAGGGGCGGTCTGGCCCAGAAATCGGTGCCGCACGGGACGCTTTGCGCGCCTATCTTGCCAATACTGCAGAAAGTCCTGGCGAGTGGCCCGGCCTTGAAATATTTGCAGCGGCCCGCAGCCATCCAGGCCGGCACGCCGCAATCCTGCTTGCCTTTGAAGCAGCTGCCGAAGCTGCTACAGCGGCCGCGCGCTAGACAATGGAAACGGCTTCGATCCTTCGCGAAGGTGTTTTCCTCCTTGGGGCAGGATTGCTTTTTGTCATTCCCTTTCGGCGGCTCGGCCTTGGCGCAGTCCTTGGCTATCTGTTGGCCGGGGTCGCAATTGGACCTTATGGACTTGCCCTTGTCAGTGATGGGGAGTCAAAACTCGGCATTGCGGAACTTGGTATTGCGCTGCTGCTCTTTCTCGTCGGCCTGGAATTGAACCCAGCACGTCTCTGGCGACTGAAGAGGGACATTTTTGGTCTTGGTTTTGCTCAGGTCGCGCTGGCCGGTTTGGCCCTTGCGACATTGATTTTCCTCGTCGCGGATTTCACTTTGGGTGCTGCGCTTGCACTTGGTCTCCCGCTTGCATTGTCGTCGACGGCGCAGGTCCTTCCCAGCCTCAAGTCGTCGGGGCGGATCAACACGCCTTTTGGCGAGCGGGCTTTTTCAATCCTGCTGTTCCAGGACCTTGCGATTGTGCCCTTGATTACAATCATTGCTGCATTGTCGCGCGCGCCAGCTGATCCTGCAACTCCGCCGGGTTGGCAGCTCGCGCTCGCAACATTCTTTGCCATTATCGGGCTGGTCCTTGCCGGGCGCTTTATCATCAGCCCATTGCTCCGGTTGACGGGTAGATTGGGAGAGCGCGAGCTATTTGTTGTCGTCGGCCTGTTCACTGTCGTTGCAAGCGCCGCAGTTATGGAGGCGCTCCACCTTTCGACCGCTCTTGGGGCCTTCATTGCTGGCGTGATGCTTGCGGACTCACCCTACAGGCATGAAATTGAGGCGGATGTCGAGCCGTTTCGCTCGATCCTCCTTGGGCTTTTCTTCATGGCTGTGGGGATGGTGCTGGACGTTTCGGTGATTCTTGCAAACCCGATGTTTGTAATCGGGATGGCCGCCGCCCTTGTAGGCATCAAGACTGCCGTAACCTATGCGCTGAGCCGCGCATTCGGTATGGACAGCCGTCCGGCCTTTGGCCTTGGGCTGTTGCTTAGCCAAGGTGGCGAATTCGGCTTTGTCTTGTTCGCCCAGGCGCAGGCGGCACTCTTGATAGAGCCACAGGCGGCAAGTTTGTTCGGAGCGATCGTGACGCTCTCAATGGCGACAACACCTTTCCTGCTTATGATTGCGCGGCGCTATGAATATGTTAGGCCACATAGTGAAGAAGAGCTCGAAGGCCCGGAACTTGCGCAGCAGTCAAAGGCCATCGTGGTTGGTTTCGGACGATTTGGCCAGACGGTCACGCAGATCCTGATGGCAGGGCGCATTTCAGTTACTCTTGTCGATATCAAGCCAGAGCAGATCGAGCGCAGCAACTCATTTGGCGCGAAGGTCTATTATGGCGATGGACGGCGCGTCGATTTGTTGCGGCGAGCCGGAGCAGATGAGGCACAGGCAATCGTTTTCTGCACCGATGATCGGGGAATGGGCGAAAGGGAGCTAAGTCCAATCCTTTCAGCATTTCCGCAGGCGGCCGTTTTTGTTCGAGCCTTTGATCGGAGGCAACTCCTCGCTGTTCGAGACCTTGATCTGGCCGGAACTGTAAGAGAAGTATTTGAATCAGCAATACGGATGGGGATCGATGTGCTGCAATCGATGGGCGTTGAAGAGCAAGAGATCCTCGGCGCTGAGCAGTTCTACCGCGAACAGGACCAGTTGAGATTGGATGCTCAAGGGGAAGCCGGAGATTTACGGGCCGGTCCGCCTCCTCTCTATGTGCCGCCCGTCAAGAAGGCGACGGCGTGATGGCGAGACGGATCGAAACTCTGGCTTGCCTCTCTGCAGCAATTGCAATTGCGGCTGGAGCCTTTGGCGCCCATGGCGCAAGCGGACCGGCAGTCGAGTGGCTGAAGACTGGTGGTTCCTACCAGCTGATCCATGCAATTGCCGTGCTGACACTCGGGCGACGCTTTCCGGGACCTGCCCTTTCGATTTTCTTGGGAAGCCTCATCTTCAGTTTCAGCCTTTATGCACTCGCACTCGGCGCGCCTCGCGTTCTTGGAGCCGTTGCGCCGATAGGCGGCAGCGCAATGATCTTGGGCTGGCTCTGGATGGCTTATCGGGCTTCGACATCCAGAAATTCCGTGACTTCGGCAAGCGACACAGATTTGTCGACATAGGCTTGGCCTATTCCGCGCGCGAGAATGAAGGGCAGGGTACCGCCTGACATTTTCTTGTCATGAAGCATATGCTGGACCAACTCCGCACCAGTCGCTTTCACGCCTGAACTGTCCAGCCCATCGGGCAATCCGACGGCGCGCAAATGTGCTGAAACTCGCTCCGCATCCTGCGCGCTGCAAAGGCCTTGCCGAGCCGAAAAGCGAAATGCGAGAGCCATGCCCGCCGCAACAGCTTCTCCATGGAGCAGCTTGTCTGAAAAGCCTGTTTCGGCTTCCAGCGCATGGCCGAAGGTGTGACCAAGATTGAGAAGAGCCCGCGTATCGAGCGTCTCGCGTTCGTCTGCCTCGACAATGGTTGCCTTTGCGCGGACACTTGTTTCAATCGCCTTGATCTGGCAGCCACGGTCGCCCGCGATAATTGAAGCGGCATTGGCCTCGCACCATTCAAAAAAATCGAAATCGCCAATCAAACCATATTTGGCAACTTCAGCGTAGCCAGCGCGCATTTCGCGCTCAGGAAGCGTATCAAGTGTTTCAGGGTCAATCAGGACAAGCACGGGTTGATGAAATGCCCCGATCAGATTTTTGCCAGCGTGGCTGTTAATCGCAGTTTTGCCGCCAACAGATGAATCGACCTGCGCGAGCAGGCTTGTGGGCACCTGAATGAATTTGCAACCGCGTTTTATGATTGCTGCGGCGAAACCGGTCAGGTCGCCGATCACTCCGCCGCCGAGCGCGACGATGGCATCGCTTCGCTCAATTCCGGCATTCAAAAGTGACTCACAGAGCCTTTCTAGCTGCGACCAACTCTTCGTTCCCTCGCCAGGATCAAGGGTAATTGTCTCGAGGGTGATGCCCGCTAGCCCCGCGCTTAATTTTGGAAGCACAGCATCGGCGACATTACGTTCGGTCACGATTACAAGTCGTTCGCCTCGGATGTATGGTTTCAAATGTTCAGCGGCATTGCGGATCGCACCCGACTCGATCACAATATCGTAGCTGTTCGATCCCAGTCCGACCCTCACGCAAGACATGCAAGCTTCTCCAAAATCGAATTTACCGTTGCATCATGCGGCGTGCTCTGACTGCGCACATGCAGATCGGCTAGCGCGTAGATCGGATTTCGCACCTTGGCCAATTCTGTCAGGACCTCGCGTGCGTTCTTACCCTTCAACAGAGGACGGTTATCACGGCGTGCCACACGTTCGATTATGACCTCAAGATCTGCGTCGATCCAGACCGAGACAGCATTAGCAAGGATAAGTGCGCGAGTTTCGGGGTTCATGAATGCGCCGCCACCAGTCGCAATGACTTTGGCCTGCCCATCGATCAGGCGCGCAATTACCCTGCGCTCGCCGTCACGAAAGTGGCCTTCACCGAATCGCTCAAATATTTCAGGGATGGAAAGTCCTGCCGCGTCTTCGATTTCATGATCGGCATCAACAAAGGGTATCTGTAGCCGCTGGGCCAAACGTCGACCGATCGTTGATTTTCCAACACCCATCAGGCCGACGAGGACGATCGGGCGCTCAACATTCGCACGTGCCAAATTTGCTTCACTGTTCATCGCGCGAAGGGCTATACACATGCGCCGTCCTTCGGGCAAAGCGGTGTCTACATGCAACAAGGTGTTTGAAATCGACATGACTCATTTGATCAAGTGGCTGGTGCCGGTGGTGGTGATTGTTGGCGCTATGCTGTTCCTAGCTGGCCGGGTGTCCGAACAACCCCTGACAAGGCATGAAAAGGCAGTTTCGGTCGATGCGCTCAGCAAATAAGGCATGGGTCCTGGTGGCGCTTTCCGGCGTCGCGCTCGCCACAGCCATTCCCGCCATTGGGGCTGACGATCCAAAGTCTCTCCTGCCGCCGGGATTTGGTGAGCCTGACCAAAACTCTGAAAAGGCGCCGGTTCCAAGCCAGGCCAAGGCACCAGACATTGATACGGGAATTGCTCAATCGCTTGAAGGCGGAACTGCAGGGGTGCCAGCGACTGATGGCACATTGGAAGATCCGGCACTTGCTCAGAGCGAAGATGTGCCGATTGATCTGACGACGTTACAGGACCTGCCATCAGGACGACACCGCTCTACAGCTCAGGTCGGCATTTTGGCTGCGGGCGATGGCGATATGGGGGCGTTGGCATTTGGACGTCAGAATGGCAAATATTTGTCTTACCTGATGCGTAAGACACCGGCGCCGATCGCTTCGCGATGGGCTTCGATCCTGCTGAGGCGGGCGCTTTTGAGTAAGGCGAATACGCCGCATGGAGTTGCTGGTGCAGACTGGGTTGCGGAACGGGCGTGGCTACTGCTGCGGATGGGCGAGGCCGATTCAGCGCGTTTGCTGGTCCAGAGTGTGGACGTCGATCAATACACGCCCAAGATGTTTCAGGTCGCTATGCAGGCCGCTCTGGCCAATGCAGATCCGGCAGGCATGTGCGCAATGGTGGAACCGGGATCGCAACATAGCAAAGAGCCGGCCTGGGCCTTTGCCAAGGCTATGTGTTCCGCGCTCTCGGGTGATTCCGCTGAGGCAAGTTCGCAAATTGACTTGGCAAAAGCGCGGTCATCAACCGGCATTGACGGTTTGCTTGCTGAAAAGGTGGTGGGTGCAGGCATAAATACGCGCCGCGCAGTTGTGATCCAATGGGACGATGTGCCCGTTCTGACAGCGTGGCGATTTGGCCTTGCAAATGCCACTGCTGTCGACATTCCAGAGCGGCTGTTGAGTGGGACCAGCCCAAGATTGAACGCGTGGCGGGCGCGTGCTCCTCTGGTCGCTGTCGAAAAACGAATGCATGATGCAGATATTGCTGCTGCTCTGGGAGTCTTCTCCAGTTCAGCCTTGGTTGATTTCTATGGCCAGGTTGCAGATGTGACAGATGCCTCTGCAATTTCAGGGACACCACAGGATTTTTTGCGCAAGGCTTATGATGAAGCGGACCCGTCCGAACGCGTCGATGCAATGCGCACACTTTGGAATGAACAATCGCTTGAATCGCTCGATCGCTATGCCAGATTGATTGTAACGGCGCGTGCTGCGGCACGGCTGACGCCTGATCCCTCTTTGTCGGGCAATTTGGGATCGCTCATCGCTGCGATGATGTCCGCAGGGCTGGATGTGCAGGCATCAGATTGGGCTCGCATAATCGGTGATTCGAGCGACGCTGACAGTTTGATGGCATGGGGCCTGCTCGCTGTCGGCGCACCGGGTCGTGCCGTTGACTGGAGCAGCGGCCGGATTGAGTCCTTCCAAAACAAGATTGGCGGGGACAATGGCCTCAAGGGAAAATTCCTCTTTGCTGGAATGGCCGGCCTAGGCCGGCTTGGCCCGGCCGATGCTGCCGCCATGGCACGAAGTCTCGAAATTCCTATTGCACATGAAGACGCGTGGACACGCGCCTTGGCCCGAGCTGTTGCTGATCGTGAGCCTGGAACGGTGGCGATCCTGTGTGCGCTTGGCCTCAGTGGCCCGGATTGGTCGGCTGTTTCACCAGAGCACCTCTATCATGTTGTATCAGCACTCAATTCGGTTGGATTTGGGCCCGAAGCCAGAATGATAGCGGCTGAGGCGCTGACGCGGAGCTAGCCATGTCGCACGCCGCAGACATCGCGCTGATCGATAGGTTCCTCGAAATGATGGCAGCAGAAGCCGGTGCTTCAAGGAACACATTGCTGGCTTATCAAGGTGATCTGATCGCCGCATCGGAAGTTTTGGGTGGGAGGCTTGGCGCTGCGAAGCCGGAAGAGCTCGGTCGGCTTTCGTCCGAGTGGGCGGATCTTGCGAATTCCACACTTGCTCGGAAATCAGCGTCCTTGCGCCGTTTTTTCGGCTTTCTGGCAGACGAGGGAATGCGCAAAGACGATCCTTCCAGCGCACTTGCTCGGCCAGCGGCTCGCCGTGCGCTCCCAAAGATTCTGAGCCGTGACGATATCGATCTGCTGTTCGCGGAAATCGAAATTCGCTTGCAGCGGGCAGGGGATTTGAAGAGGCCCTTGCGCCTTTCAGCATTGGTTGAATTGCTTTATGGCTCTGGATTGCGTGCAACCGAACTTGTTTCGTTGGATGTCCGTGCCATCGTCTCGGACAGGCCGTATGCCATACTTCGCGGAAAGGGCGGCAAGGAGCGTTTGGTACCTGTGTCGGACCGCGCGCGTTTCTCAGTTGCACGATGGGTCGATGTGCGTCCAACAGGGACTTCCTGGCTTTTCCCCTCCGGAAAATCACATTTGAGCCGCGTTCGTTTGTTTCAGATGATCAAAGAGTTGGCGCGCGATGCTGGCATCCCTCCTGAACGCGTCAGTCCTCATGTATTGCGCCATGCCTTTGCCACCCATCTGCTTGAAGGTGGCGCCGATTTGCGCGCATTGCAGACGATGCTTGGTCACGCTGATATAGCAACCACAGAAATCTACACTCATGTCGACAGCCGCCGTCTCGTGGAACTTGTCGAGCGCGCTCATCCTCTCGTTGACGCAGCGGCACGCCGCTCCTAACCCCGTCTTATGATTTCCTATCTCGATTTCGAAAAACCGATTGCAGAATTGCAGACCCGCATTGCCGAACTGCGGGAGACTGCGGATGGCGGACCTGCCAATCTCGATGCCGAGATTCGCAAACTCGAACAGAAAGCCGATCGGCTTTTGCGCGACACATACGGGAAGCTTACGCCTTGGCAGAAGACTCAGGTTGCGCGCCATCAGCAACGGCCGCACTTCAAGGATTATGTTGCCCGCCTTGTCGATGACTTCTTGCCCTTGTCTGGAGACAGGGCCTTTTCTGATGATCAGGCCATCATCGGCGGTTTTGGGCGCATGAACGGCCGTCGTGTCATGGTCATCGGTCATGAGAAGGGCAATGACACAGCCAGCCGGCTCAAGCACAATTTCGGGATGGGAAAACCTGAAGGCTATCGCAAGGCTGTCCGGCTCATGCAGCTGGCCGACCGGTTCGGCATCGCTGTTGTGACCATCGTCGATACGGCCGGTGCCTTTCCAGGCATCGAAGCTGAAGAGAGAGGGCAAGCAGAGGCAATTGCCCGGTCCACCCAGGCGACCTTGGAACTAACAGTTCCAGTCGTTGCCGCCATTGTGGGGGAGGGGGGATCCGGCGGTGCCGTGGGCTTGGCTGCTGCCAATCGTGTTCTGATGTTCGAACACGCCATATATTCCGTGATCACACCCGAAGGATGTGCGTCAATTTTGTGGCGAACAGCTGAAAAGGCCCCTGAAGCGGCAGAAGCCATGCGTATCACTGCGGAGGATGTCCATCGCCTCGGGATCATCGATACAGTTGTGCCCGAGCCAGTCGGCGGAGCGCATCGATCGCCAGAGATCGCGATTGACACTTTGGGCAAGGCAATCTGTTCGGCACTTGATGACCTGTCAACCATGGATGGCAAGGCACTGCGTGCCGATCGCCGCAGGAAGTTCCTTGCGATGGGTGCATCATAACCGCAAAAGTCTGTTATGCATTGTTGTTTCGGGAGGAGTTTAATCCCATGCGAAGGTTGCTTTTAATCGGGAGTGCTTGTTTGGCGATTGGAGCGAGCGCGCCAGTTCCTCTACCTGTTGCCCAGCCTATGACAGCGGGAGACCGGGCTGCCGGAGCCAAGGCACATCCCCAGTTGCTGGCCGAATTCGGCGGCCTTTATGAAGGTCCGCAGGCTGCCTATGTTACGAAGGTAGGCCAGAAGATTGCGATGCAGTCCGGGTTGGCGAATACACAAAGTGCATTCACAGTCTCCCTTCTCAATTCGTCTGTCAGCAACGCCTTCGCCATCCCGGGTGGTTATGTCTATGTGACGCGTCAATTGCTCGCTTTGATGAACGATGAGGCCGAACTCGCGTCGGTAATGGGGCACGAAGTTGGGCATGTTGCGGCCCGCCATGCACAGCAGCGCAACAAGGCCGCCACGAAAGGCACTTTGGGGATGATTCTCGGAACTGTCCTTGGGGCAGTTGTAGCGGGCAGCGACGGCGCGAAACTTGGGCAACAGCTTGCGGGCTCGATAGCGCAGCGGTACGTCCTCAAATATTCTCGATCGCAGGAATATCAGGCCGATGATCTCGGCGTGTCTTATCTCGGCAAAGCCGGGTATGATCCGATGGCTTCCTCGACAATGCTGGCATCTCTTGCTGCGCAAACGTCGCTGGACGCGCAATTGCAGGGAAAGGGTGACAAGTCATTGCCTGAATGGGCAAGCACACATCCTGATCCGGCCAGTCGCGTGACGCGCGCTGCTGATCGGGCGCGGCTGACAGCGTCGACCGGTTCCGCCCGAAATCGCGAAGCATTTCTGGCAGCAATCGACGGCGTTATGTATGATGACGATCCACATCAAGGCGTGATCGAGGCCCGAACATTTCGGCATCCTGATCTCAAATTGGCATTTGATGCGCCCGCCGGCTTTGCGATGGTCAATTCGCCGCAAGCCGTCATTGTCTCTAGTTCAAATGGACAGGCCCAATTCGCGTCGGCAGCGTTTGACGGAAACCTTGGCAATTATGTCGATGCAGTTTTCAAGAACGTCGGGGGCCAGACGGTTTTGAATTATGGCAGTGTTACGACGCGGCAGGTCAACGGGCTCAAGGCTGCCTATGCGTCTGCCGGTGCAAACACGCAGTCCGGACCTGTCGTTGTTACAGTCTATGCCTATGAATTTGCGCCAAATAGGGCGTATCATATCGTCGCTATCACACCTTCGGGGTCTGAGGGTGTTTTCAACTCCCTCTTTGAGAGCGTTCGGCGACTTTCCGATGCGGATGCTGCTGCAATAAGACCCAAAAAAGTGACCGTCGTCACCGTAAAATCCGGGGATACTGTATCAAGCCTTGCTGCGCGCATGGCCTATGCCGATTTCAAGACCGAAAGGTTCCGCGTGCTCAATGCACTGAGTGCTGGTGCCGCCCTGAAGACCGGACAGAAAGTCAAGATTGTCGTCCCGGGTTGAACCCCGGACGAGAAATACAAAAGGAAAGGGCGGCGAAACCGAAGTTACGCCGCCCTTCTTTCATTGGCTTGACGAGCAAGCCAATAATTACTTCATGTTGGTGCTGACGTTGTTGAACGTCGTCGACAGCTTGCCACCGAGGGTGGTCATTGCCGAAACAGCAGCAACAGCGATGAGCGCAGCAATCAGGCCATATTCGATGGCAGTCGCGCCCTTGGAGTTCTTAACGAATTTGCGAATGAATGACATAATGGTCTCCTAAGATTTCAGACTTCAACTACATGTTGGTGCTGACGTTGTTGAACGTTGTCGAAAGCTTGCTTCCAAGAGCACTCATGGCCGAAACGGCTGCAACAGCAATAAGTGCCGCTATCAAACCATACTCAATGGCGGTCGCACCCTTCGAGTTCTTGATTAGATTACGAAAGAAGGACATAGCATTCTCCAAAGTTCAGATTTCACCTACCCGGCTACTTCAGGAATTTCTGAAGCAACAATCATGGATTTACGGTCAAGAGGTTTCCAACTTCTTAACGCCCGGTCGATTTTCTTTGAGACGGTTTAACTTCTTGCAGTTGTTGGCGAAGATTGGGTATTTTTCCGGGAATTGGTTGAGCGCGCGGCCGTAGCGAGGTTCAGCGGGAATTTCCGGATCAACCAGGAGAGAGAATCTGGTCAATCAACAGCGCCCGGATTGCAAAGCACCTGGGTTCAAATGTGCGCTTGGTTGATATGTAGTCAGACCTGGATCAGGATTTGTTCACGATGGTTGCAACATTGTTCCACATGCCGATGGTTTTCGTCGCAAAGGTGTTAAGCGACCCGATCATTGCAACGACGATGAGCGCCAAGATCAGCGCGTATTCGACGGCAGTCGCACCTTTACTGTCGCGCAAGACTGCGCACAGAATTTTTGCCATGATTTGTTCCCGGTCTTCTGTTCCCTGGTCGGGGGCTATGAGTTAAGGCGACCAACGTTAAGAAATTACTAATCGGGGTAGGGCGTTGAAACGCAGGACAATTCTGGTCGTTGCGGCGGCGTTGATCGACGACGCTGGGAAAATCCTGGTCCAACAACGGCCTGAGGGAAAGGCCATGGCAGGTCTGTGGGAGTTTCCCGGCGGCAAGGTGGATGACGGAGAATTGCCCGAACATGCGCTTGCGCGCGAGCTTGACGAAGAGCTTGGGATTGTTGTTGACCCATCGCGGTTGAAGCCGGCCTGCTTTGCGAGCGAGCCGCTTGGGCCTGCCCAGTTGTTGCTGCTTCTGTTTATCTGCCGGGATTGGACTGGCGATGCCCATGCACGCGAAGCAACCGAAATACGCTGGGTCGACTTTCCAGATCTGCGCACTTTGGAAATGCCGCCGGCAGACGGTCCTTTGATTGATTTGCTTGAAAAGCTTATTTCCTTGGACGGGCCCATCCAGTAAGAGTCACGATGGAAAACTGCTCAACCACGGGTTCCGAAAACTGAGCAGAAACATGGGCATAATCCGCCTTTTTGAGTGGCACACGCTGAGCCAGGCAGTTTGTCAGGCCATTGGCGCGCAGGTCGTCCACCAGTCGATCAAATGTGCGATACCGGGCTGACACCATCTCGCTCTCCGCAACGGGTAACGAGAAATGGGCACGCGCAAGAAGGTCGCCAGCCCCCCTAACATCGATTTGTGGATGAAAGCGCGCGGCGACCGGAGCTCCGCCACTGGGTTGCTGCAGGCAAGACCTCAGGAAAGGTAGGCTCCCTGCACCCATCATGGCGCCAATGAACAGGCCATTGTCGGACAGTATACGCTGGATAAGTACCAATGCGCCGGGAAGATCGGAAACCGTATCGAGCGTTCCAACTGCCACCACCAGGTCAAAGGTGCTATCTGCAAACGGCAGGCGGTCTTCGTCACAGATTGTCCTTGCAGCAGAATTGTCCGAAGCTATGGCAAGGTCCGCACGCACAGAGGATATCTTGCGTGCTGAGAGTGCATCGCAAAGCCCAGCAGGATTCCCGCCGATCACGAGCGCTTTGCGAAAGGGAGTCAGGACGGCGTCGAGCCGGTCAAGGATGTCCTGCGCCATCCGCGCAATGATCCACCGATCCTCAACTGGATATCGCAAAACACGTTCCCGCAGGCGACGTCTTGCAATTCGGTCGAATATCTCCGGCGGCATCATGATCAGGCCTTGTGCATCGGTCGCCGCGACGCAACAAGACTAGTTATGCGTAATGTGTTCGCGGATGTCGTTTCCTTTGCTCTTCCACCGAGATGTGCGGGGTGCGGCGTGATTGCGATCGACGATTTCCAATTCTGCGCAGATTGTTGGCAATCACTTGAATTGCTCTGCGGGAATGGCTGCGAACGATGTGGTACGCCGCTTCCCGTGGAGATTGCCATTTGTGCCCCCTGCTTGCAGGCGGCCCCCGACCATGACGGAGCCTATGCCGTCGCCGCCTATGGAGCATTGGCGCGCACTATTGCTCTTAAACTCAAACACGGTCGCAAGGTCGGATTGGCCAAATTGATCGCACGGCTGCTCCTGCATCGCATACCTGACGAAGCAGGAATTTTGATCCCGGTCCCCGCACACCGCTGGAGGATTTTGGGGCGCGGCTTCAACCAGTCCGCACTGATTGCTCAACATCTTTCCCGACTGAGCGGTTTGCCTGTGTTGCTGGATGTCTTGCGCCGCAACCGTTCAACAGCAATGCTGCGCGGAGCCAGCGCTCGAGAGCGAGCTCAAATCGTTCGCGGCGCATTTTCTATCGATCGGAAATTCTTGCCCCAATTGACCGGAAAGACAATTTTCCTCGTTGATGACGTTTATACGAGTGGAGCGACCGCGAATGCCTGCGCGCGCACGCTCAAGCGATCGGGTGCCAGAAAAGTCATTGTACTGTGTTGGGCTCGCGTCGTTTTGGATTCAGCGGCAGATTGACATATCGCTCAAGCGAACACATCTCAGGGGGCGGAGACGAAAATGGCTGACATCGAGATTTATACCAAGTTTCTGTGCCCCTATTGCACGCGTGCCAAGGCACTACTCGAATCAAAGGGCGCCGTTTTCCACGAAATCGACGTCACTATGGACGCAGGACTCCGCCGGACGATGATGGATCGATCGAATGGCCGAACGACTGTGCCGCAAATATTTATTAATGGTCAGCATATTGGCGGATCGGATGAGCTTGCAGCACTTGATGCTCGCGGAGGGCTTGACCCCTTGCTGGGGCAGCCAGCGGCCTGATGCGCATAGCCCTGGCCCAGATGCAAAGCGGCATTGATCCGCAATCGAATGCTGTGGCGATTGTCCAAGCAATAGGGTCTGCTGCAAAAGGCGGCGCAGCCATGGTGTTTACGCCCGAAATGTCCGGCTTGCTCGATCGCAATCGCGCACGCGCAAGCGGGCACATAATGACCGAAGACCAAGACATTGTGCTCTCTGAAGTGCGCAGGGCAGCAGCTGAATATGGCATTTGGGTTTCGCTGGGTTCGCTCGCATTAAAGGGTGGTTCGGACGGGCGACTGGTCAACCGCAGCTTTCTCATAGATGCGGCTGGCTCAGTGCGCGCTCGGTATGACAAGATTCACCTCTTTGACGTGGATCTTCCGACAGGTGAGAGCTGGCGCGAGTCTGCGGCTTATGCTCCTGGCAAGGAAGCCGTAGTTGCCGATACGCCGGTTGGTCGGCTGGGTCTCAGTATCTGCTACGATCTTCGGTTCCCGGCTCTTTATGCCGTGTTGAGTGAGGCAGGCGCAACTATATTGTCTATTCCCGCCGCCTTTACGGTGCCTACAGGGCAGGCTCATTGGCATGCATTGATGCGTGCAAGAGCCATTGAAAATGCTGCTTGGGTGGTATCTGCTGCGCAGGTTGGCACGCACGAGGATGGTCGCAAGACGTACGGGCATTCCCTCGTGGTCGATCCTTGGGGCGAAGTTGTCCTGGACATGGGCGAACAACTGGGGGTCGCGTTTGCCGAGCTTGAGCAAGAGCGCTGCAATGAAGTGCGCACGCAGATTCCGGTTATCGCGCATCGACGAGCCGTGTCAGATGCATTGGTTGTTTCATGATTGTATTCGACCTCAAGTGCGGCGCACACGGCCATGTCTTCGAAGCATGGTTTGCGAATTCCGATTCTTTCGAAGATCAGAAATCAAGAGGACTGTTGTCCTGTCCAATCTGCGGCGCCTCCGATATTCAAAAAGCGGTGATGGCTGCGGCTATCCCTAAAAAGGGCAATAGCCTGGCAGAACGATCCGTTTCGCTGGCGACAATCAGCGAGGAAAACCAAGCGAAAGAGATTCTTACCGCCTTGGCCAAGGCCCAGGCGAAACTTCTCGAAGGATCTCAATGGGTGGGACGCAATTTCGACAGTCAGGCGCGCGCAATGGATGCGGGAGAAGTCGAGCGGTCCACAATTCATGGTGAGGTAACTGCAGCAGAAGCCAAGGCCCTTATCGAAGATGGTATAGCGGTAACGCCTTTGCCGCTGCCAGTTGTGCCACCGGAAAAGCGCAATTGACCCTGAGGGTAGCTCGGCCTAACCGGAACCCGGCGCGCCCGTAGCTCAGCAGGATAGAGCATCGGATTCCTAATCCGGGGGCCGTGGGTTCGAATCCCGCCGGGCGCACCATTCCCAATCTATCTTAGCGGTGCTTCCATGGCAGCAGGTTCATTGTCAGGTTGACAAGGATGCGAATATTTCCGCGACCTCCAAGAGCCGCAAGCTTGGACAGAGGAACGGCTACTGAAGTATCCAGCCGGAAGCGATCGCCAATCGCGGCACGGACGCCCCCGCCAGTTGACATCAGGTGCCCTGCGCTGCCGGTCGAACCCCCATTGTTGTTCCATAGCCACGCGGAATCCATAAATACGTAGCCTTGCAAGGCAGTGTCATTCTTTGAAACGGGAATAAGACTTCCAAAGCGGACTTCGCTTGCCACGGCCACAGCAATGTCTCCGGAAACTATGCTTGGGTCATACCCGCGACCAACGGTAAATGTGCCTGCTGCGAATTCCTCATATGACGGCAAGGCATGAGGGGCGTATTGCACGCGCGGTGCAAGCGAAAATGCGAGGTCGGGCGTTGGTCGGAATTCAAAATTGGCTGCCGCGCGCACAATGAAGGCCGTCAAATCGGCGTTCAGGAAGCTGGGCGGCACGACGCCTGGATTGAAGCAGCGGACAAATCCCGGGCCACAACCCTTTGAAGCGCCCAAAATTCCCAACCCTTGCCGAACCTCAAGCGACCCACCGATACGCCAACGTGGTTCAGCTGCGGAATAGCCCCCGACGCTGGCGATACTCGCAGCCTGGATCTGATCATAATCCACCCGTCCATAGGCAACGCGAAGTTTGTCTCGGAAAAACTGAATCGAACCGGCGTTTCCCCGCTGCTCGATCCAATCGAGCCCCCCCGACATGGAAATCGTCCGCACTTGTTGCCTGACCAGAGGGTAGCGGGCGTGAATCCCCGCTACAAAAGTGGTATACAGGAAATCGCTCCCGGGGCCGAAATCGGGCCTTGTCCATGCATAGGCCGCATCAGCCCCCACCGACAGGCCGTTGTGCCCGATCTGCAATTCCTCCCCCGCCAAAACAACAATCTGTTCTTTGAAATCTGACGTGGAGAAGGCTCCAAACGACGTACGATCGCCCGTTCCAAATAGGCCGTTGAAATAAAGCTGTCCCAGGGCGCCGATGCGACCCGTGACGCGGGCGTTGAAATTGTTGGCGTTCAAGTCGGCTTGAACAGGCGTGAAATCGATCTGGACATCGCCAATCATTTCGCCCGGGCCGGATCCGGCCGGGCGCAGTATCAGGCGAATATCATAACCCGCCATATCGCGCATGAGCAGCAGCGTTCGTTCTGCATCGAGGGCATTGAAGAGCGGTTGCGCGCGCAGAACTGCCAAATATTTTGCAATTCTCTTTTCAGCTTTGCCCGCATTGCCCCTGACCTGAAAGCCGACGATTTTTGCGACGATTACATCGAACTTTACAATTCCGTTCGCAATCGTCTGTGGCGGAACTTCGATCGCCGCCAGATAGCCCTTGCGACGAAGCAACTCAGTCGCAGCATCGCGGATGTCACATACAGTTGCCAATGGCACTGTCTTTCCGACCAGTCCTTGATAGGCAGGACGGAGGAGGTCGGCCGATATTCCCTGCAGATTTGAAAACTCAGCTCCGGAAAGAGTGAAGGTCATGCCGGCGTAGGCGGGCTCACCAAGCGGACAGGGGCCGCGCTCAACGTTACCGTCGACGATTACGCGCGTTGCCATCGCTTCTGTCGATGCAACGGGCGGAGTAGGGATGATTTCCTCGCGAGATGGAGCACTGGGCACCGACTGAGCAAGAGCTGAACTGCCGTGCCACCCAAATGCGGCGCCAGATGCGAGCAGCCATAATTTTGTGAGCCTGCTTTTCATCGTTCCCCCGACCAGAGCAGAGACTAAGCGCGCATCCCTGAATAAGGTCCTAAGAAGCCATGGCTAGCATTGGGGAGTATGCGAGACAACCCAAGGTTCCAACGCATAAGGGTAGCTGGCGCACCCGAGAGGATTCGAACCTCTGGCCTCTGCCTTCGGAGGGCAGCGCTCTATCCAGCTGAGCTACGGGTGCCAGAGCAGCGCCGTTAGCAGGGCCGGGGGTGGCGCGCCACCCCCTATTGCGGAAAGTTACTTGGCCTTCTTGACCAATTCGACTGGCTGAAATTTGCCCAGACCGCAGCTTGCGCCTTGTGTCAGCGATCCGCCGGCAGTGTGAAGAACCGTGATAATATCAACCGAGCAGAGCTGGCTTAGCGATGTCTTGTAAAGGAAGCGTTCTTCAAAGCCCAGCGAGGGACAACTGTTAGGAAGCGTGTTGCGGTACCATTTGTTGGTGCTCGTCCGAAAATCGATGACCTGATCACTCCGCACCCGGCTTTCACGGATTTGTGAAATGGAGATGCAATCTACAGGCGCTCCGGTTTCGCGAGCTTCCGGCGGTGCCTTGGGTTCATGCTTTGCGAGGGCGGCTCCGCTGCTGGCGAGCAGCGAGGCGACGATTAGAAGAGGCAACTTGCGCACCTGAGTCTCCTGCTAAATTTACTGTCTTCCTCTTATCCGATTTCAATTCTGACTTGGGCCTGAACGAGCACAGATCTTGGACCGGGCAACGCCAGCATTCAGGGGTCCGGGCTTTGCAAATGTATCGCCCGAGCAAGATCAACCAATGATGCGCGCCCACCCTAAAAGGGGCGGGCGTTTTTGCTTCGAGCTGTTTTTCAACCGCGAGCGGCGTCTTGCCGGGCGCAATGCCCGTGCGGTTGCCGACACGAAAAATGTGAGTATCGACCGCAAAAGTTTCTGCCCCGAATGCGCAGTTCATGACGACATTGGCCGTCTTGCGGCCAACGCCCGGAAGCTTTTCAAGCGCGTCTCTATCCGCGGGCACTTCGCCGCCGTGATCTTTGACAAGCATTTCCGACAGGGCGATGACGTTCTTTGCCTTGGCATTGAACAGTCCGATCGTCTTGATGTGGTCCTTCAGTCCTGTTTCGCCCAGTTCGAGCATTTGGGCTGGTGTTCTGACTTCGTCGAACAGCAGCCTTGTGGCCTTGTTGACGCCGACATCGGTTGATTGAGCGGAAAGGACAACCGCGACGAGCAGCTGGAAATTGTTGTTGAAGCGCAGTTCAGTCTCGGGCGATGGATTGGCCTCCGCCAGCCGGCGATAGAATTCAAATATGTCGGACTTTTTCATCGCAGTGACTTCAGACGCCAATCACCTGGTCCATTGAATATCGGCCAGCAGGCTGCCTGGCGAGCCACATCGCGGCCTGAATTGCGCCGCGGGCAAAGATGCTGCGGTTTTCTGCGTGGTGCGACAAGGTGATCCGCTCATTGTCGGTCGCGAAAAGCACACTGTGGTCTCCGGCGATCGTGCCACCTCTCAACGAAGAGAAACCGATCGCGCCTTTTGCGCGCGCGCCTGTCAGGCCATCGCGCCCGCGCTCACTATTGGTTGCAAGGGAAATTCCTCGACCAGCCGCTGCGGCTTCACCAAGCATTTTGGCCGTACCTGACGGCGCATCGACCTTCATGCGGTGATGGGCCTCGACAATCTCAATGTCCCAATCATCTCCAAGCCGCGTTGCGGCTTCTTTCACCAAGCGAGCAAGAAGCGTTATCCCGAGAGATGTGTTGCCAGTCTGAAGGACCGCGACATGCCGTGCAGCATCATCGATCGCCTGATGATGATGGTCCTCGAGCCCCGTTGTGCCAACGAGGATCGGCTTGCTCGCTGCCACCGCAGCTCCGAGATTGGCAACGAGCGCCCCCGGCGAGGAAAAGTCCAGCAGCACACTCACTGTCCTTGCCAAGACGATTGGATCGCCATCCTTGTCGATCCCGCCGCCGACCAAAACGCCTGCTTCATCCGCAGCCGTCACGAGCGCGTGCCCCATGCGACCTGCGTTTCCGATAATGCCGATGCTTGTCATCAGTTGCGTCATCCTTCCTTCCTGTGCTTCATGGGGGAGATGGTCGACATCCGCAATATCGTGATCCTCACAGGGGCCGGGATTTCTGCTGAAAGCGGGATCGGGACTTTTCGTGATGCCGGCGGTCTATGGGAACAGCACAGGGTGGAGGATGTGGCCACTCCTGAAGCGTTTGCGCGAAATCCCGATCTGGTTCTGCGTTTTTATGACATGCGCCGGGAAAACATTCAGTCGGCTCAGCCCAATGCCGCCCATTGGTCGCTTGCTCATCTTGACGCTACCTGGCCGGGCGAACTGACAATCATCACCCAGAATGTTGACGATCTGCATGAGCGTGCAGGTGCGCGGAGATTGATCCATATGCACGGCGAGCACCTTTCCGCTTGGTGCATGGCCTGTGATGCACGAAATGAATGGCGATCAACTTTGCTCGACAGGCCTCCCTGCCCAGATTGCGGTCAACCGGCACTGCGACCGGATATCGTCTGGTTTGGCGAGATGCCTTATCGCATGGATGAGATCGAGGCTGCTCTCAGGTGTTGCGATCTCTTCGTTTCTATCGGAACTTCAGGCGCAGTCTACCCCGCCGCGGGCTATGTGCAGACGGCGCGCTACTATGGCGCGCGAACTCTCGAACTCAATCTTGAGCCATCCCAGGGGAGCGTGTTTTTCCATGAGAGCCGTATGGGAAAGGCAGGCGATCTCGTGCCGCAATGGGTTGAGGAAATACTAGCCTAATCCACCCAGTCGAGTCCGATGTCGCGATAATGGGCACGGTCATCATCCCATTTTGGGTTTACCTTGACGTGGAGATAAAGGTGCACGCGACGACCGAGCGAATTCGCAATTTCCTTTCGGGCAACTGAGCCAATTTCCTTCAGCCGAGCACCGCCCTTGCCAAGGATGATCGCGCGTTGCGAAGGGCGTTCGACGAGAATTTGCTGGTGAATTTCAACTGAGCCGTCATCGCGTTCGCTGTATTTCTCGGTTTCCACGCTGCTGGCATAGGGCAGTTCGGCATGAAGCTGGAGATAAAGCTGCTCTCGCGTGATTTCGGCGGCATTCATGCGGTCAGTGGCGTCAGAGACCTGATCTTCAGGAAAATGCCAGGGCCCTTCAGGCATTGACCGCGCAAGGGCCTGCTTGAGCTCGGCAATGCCGTCTCCCGTTGCGGCACTTACAAACCAGGTCTCATCAAATTTTGCCCATTGATTGAGTCGCTCCGCATGGACAAGCAACTTTGCCTTGTCGGCGATATCGACCTTGTTGATGATCAATATCTTCGGCTCCGGCCTGTCCTGCAATGCCTTTGCAATTGGCTCGACCTTGGGTCCAAGGCCACCTTTGCCGTCAACCACAAGTGCGATCAGGTCTGCTTCGGATGCACCGCTCCAGGCCGCTTGAACCATGGCGCGGTCCAACCGCCGCTTTGGCTCGAAAATGCCGGGCGTGTCGACGAGCATCATCTGGCAGTCGCCTTCAATCGCAATGCCCATGAGCCGGACGCGGGTCGTTTGTGCTTTCGGCGACACGATTGCCACCTTCTGGCCAACCAATGAATTGACCAGCGTCGATTTGCCCGCATTGGGAGCGCCAACGACAGCAATTACGCCGCATTTTTGTGTCATTTCAACTGCGCCAGCATCGCGGCCGCCGCCGCTGTCTCGGCTTCCTGCTTTGAACTTCCCTCAGCGGAGGCTTCTCCTGCCGAGCCCAATGACACCGAAACTCTGAACCGGGGTGCATGGTGTGGTCCGGAGCGGTCGGTTATCGTGTATATGGGGGGCTTGCGATTGTGCGAGGCAGCCCATTCCTGCAATTCAGATTTGGGATGGCGCGGCGCGCTTTGCTGTCCCTCCATCATTCCCGCCCACTGTTTTCGGACGAAGTTTCGGGCCGGTTCCAGCCCGTGATCTAACCACAACGCGCCAATAAGCGCCTCTACGACGTCTCCTATAACATTATCACTGTCATAGGCTCCGTCGTCGCGCGCCTGCTTGCCGAGCCTGATGTGGGGCACCACGCCGATTTCACGA
Organism: Aquisediminimonas profunda; assembly: GCF_019443285.1. Lineage (GTDB taxonomy): Bacteria > Pseudomonadota > Alphaproteobacteria > Sphingomonadales > Sphingomonadaceae > Aquisediminimonas > Aquisediminimonas profunda. The sequence continues at coordinate 2,673,835 of NZ_CP080327.1, read as the reverse complement.
CCCACCCGCGCGCAACTGGCGCGTGTTACCAAAGCGTTCAGCCGGAAGGATAGCTTTCCTTCGGCGTCGTTTTCGTATGTCGCATAAAGCCAATCTGCAATCACGAGGCCAAGCACTCGGTCGCCCAGAAATTCAAGACGCTCATATGTCTCGCCTCCGTGGCTGCCGTGAGTCAATGCGCGCACATAAAGGGATTGATCCTTGGGGGCAGCGCCAAGGGCTTCTTGAAGCCAAGCGGAAATATCGCTCAAAAACCCTCACCAATACGTTTCCAGCGCGCGGCGGAGAACCATGTCCATGGCTCCAGCCATTCAGCGCTTCCGTCCGTCGAAAAGACAGAGAACCAGGCGCGACCAATGATGTTTTCAGTCGGGACAATTCCAATGCCCGCACCTTCTACAGCAGGAAAGCGGCTGTCGGCGCTGCGGTCGCGATTGTCACCCATAAGGAAAACGTGATCAGCCGGCACGGAATACACTTGTGTATCATCGGCCGGCGTCGTGCCGAGATCCAGTACGGCGTATGTTTTGCCGTTGGGCAAGGTTTCCTGGTACTGCGGATAGCGGCACCTTTCGCTTCCATCGCTGGCCTTTTCGCGGAACTGGATCGTATCTGACTTCTTGCACGCGCTATTGTCGGTAAGTGGCTCAATGAAATCCGAAATGCGCTTTCGTGGAATAGGTGTACCGTTGAGGATGACTTGCCCGTTGCGCACTTCGATCAAATCGCCCGGAAGGCCAATGACTCGCTTGATATAATCCTGGCGCTGATTTGGAGGCGCCTTGAACACAACAACATCGCCTCGTTCCGGATCGCGCCCGAACAAGCGGCCGCTCCAAAGCGGTGGCGAAAAGGGAATGGAATAGTGCGTGAAGCCATAGGGCCATTTCGCAACGATCAGATAGTCACCGATCAGCAAGCGGGGGAGCATGGATTCGGATGGAATGCTGAACGGAGCGAACACGAAGCTGCGGAGGACGAGCACAAACAGTGCAAGCTTCACAAGAAATGACGTGAAACTGCTTTCCGGTTTTTTGGCTGAATTCGATTGTGTCATGAAGTTGCGCTCTGCGTTTTTGTCGGCACCGCGTCAAGCGGGGCTGGTTTGCGTTGGGCATCCCGTTTACGGGACGAACGCATGAAACAGGGAGTTACGCTGAAATGACGGCGAGTGATTGGGCATTTCTGGATTCCGCGCAGGGTTCCAAGCTTTCCGAATTGTTCTCGGTGGACGGCGGACGTGTTCGGATGTGGTCGATGGACGTTGGTGGCATCTGGTTCGACTGGTCCAAGACTCACATTGACGGCCCCTTGCTGGCCAACTTCGAGCGATTGGCTGCCGCTAGGCAGTTTTCTGCCCGGCGCGATGACCTATTCAGCGGTCGGATTGTCAACCCGACTGAGGGGCGCGCAGCTGAACATACGGCTGAGCGAGGCGAAGGCGCTGCTGAGAGTGTTCAGCGGGCCAAGGCTTTCCATGGCCGCATGCGGAGCCTGATCGATGCTATCGAAGCTGGCGCGCTGGGCGATATCCGGCACATTCTGCACATAGGTATTGGAGGCTCGGCGCTGGGCCCCGACCTGCTGGTTGATGCGCTTGGGCGCGATGCCGATCGTTTCGACGTAGCAATCGTCTCAAACGTGGATGGTGCGGCACTCAAAGAGGTTTTCGATCGTTTTGATCCGCACAAGACCCTTCTTGCTATTGCTTCCAAGACTTTCACGACCACCGAAACAATGCTCAATGCAGAAAGCGCGCTGAATTGGATGATCGCTGCTGGTGTCGAGGATGCGCAAGGTCGGGTCGTCGCTCTGACGGCCAACCCGCAGAAGGCTTTTGACTGGGGTGTCGATGAAACCAGAATTCTTCCTTTCAGTGAGACTGTAGGCGGTCGCTATTCTCTGTGGTCAAGTATAGGATTTCCGGCCGCCGTCGGCCTTGGTTGGGCCGCATTTGAAGAAATGCTTGAGGGCGCAGCAGCGATGGACCGCCATTTCCGTCTCGCTCCGCTTGGCGAGAATGCCCCGTTTATTGCCGCATGTGTTGACCTTTATTATTCCCAAGGTCGGGGATGCGAAACACGCGCGGTCTTTGCCTATGATGAGCGTTTGCGCCTCCTTCCCTCATATCTCCAACAACTTGAAATGGAATCAAACGGTAAATCGGTGACGGCCGAAGGCATGCCACTTGGAAGAAATTCGGCGGCTATCACCTGGGGAGGTGTGGGGACTGATGCCCAGCATGCAGTCTTCCAATTGCTGCATCAGGGAACGCGTCTTGTGCCGGTGGAGTTCATTGCCTGCATCGAACCGGGGCATGAGCTGGATGATGCCCATCACCGGCAGTTGCTGAACAATTGCTTTGCTCAAGGTGCGGCATTGATGGCAGGCAGGGCCAATGCCGACGGGGCCCGTTCCTACCCCGGTGATCGTCCGTCGACGACAATATTGCTCGACCAACTGGATTCACGCACGCTCGGAGCGCTGATTGCATTTTATGAGCATCGCGTTTTTGCAAATGCCGTGCTGCTCGGAATCAACCCGTTTGATCAATTTGGTGTTGAACTTGGCAAAGAAATGGCAAAGGCAATGGATAGCGATGCTGCGGACTTCGACCCATCGACAAATGCGCTCATGGCGCGAGCGTTTGGTTAGATTGCGCACAATAGCGATGCTTGGGAGGCTTGCTGCACTGCTTTTTTTGGCGGGATTTGTGCATCCTGCCGTGGCGGCCAACCGTGAACAGCAGCTCATTGTGCGGGGTGATCGGATATTCATACCGGTGACCGTGAATGGCCGAAGCACGGAAGCCCTTCTAGACTCCGCTGCCGAGTTGACATTGATTGATGATGACTTTGCAAAAGCCATCGGGGTTGAACAGGAAGGCCATGAAACTGTCAAAGGATCAGGCGGAGAGGACAAGGCGCAATTCGCAAATGGCGTCGATATCCATGCTGTGGGAACTGATCTCAAGGGTTTAACGGTCGCTGTGCTTGACCTTGATGAGCTCTCCCAGAGGTTGGTCGGTACAAAGGTCGCGGTGATCCTTGGCCGCGAGCTCTTTGATGCCGGTCGATTCAAATTGGATATTGAACGCGGCAAGATTTCGAAACTGTCGCAATCAGTGCGACCAAAGGGCGTGATGCTGCCGCTGGTCACGTTCCGCGGAATCGAAGTCTTTCCCATTGCAATTGAGGGGCATTCAGGAGTGCAGGCGGCGTTTGATCTTGGCAATGGAAGTGAGATGATGATTGGACGTCAGGCTGCAGATCGCTTGGGCATAAGTGCGCCGGGCAGGATTTTGACGCGTAAAAAGGGCGGAGGTATTGGCGGTTCTGTAGACCGCGATATTGTCTCACTTGGAAGCATCTCTATCGCTGGCAAGACGTTTGGGAGGGTTCCCGCAGCAATCGAAGATCAAGACAGCCAAAGCGACGCCAATGTCGGTGTGAAGCAGCTTCGACACTTCATCATTGTAACGGATTTCCCGGGACGCAAGCTCTGGCTTCAACCTCGTTGAAAGCCAAGTCGATCACTGTGATAGCAAAAAGGCATTGGCGGCTCATGGGGGGCACCCTTAAGTCCAAGGTCGAAGCGGAGTTTGAACATGACTTTTGATTTTGACCTGTTTGTCATTGGTGCTGGTTCAGGCGGAGTGAGGGCTGCACGCATTTCTGCCCAGCATGGCGCCCGTGTTGCTGTGGCTGAGGAATATCGCGTTGGCGGAACCTGCGTCATTCGCGGCTGCGTTCCGAAAAAGATGCTCGTTTACGGCGCGCATTTTGCCGAAGATCTTCATGATGCCGCCAGCTTTGGTTGGGATATCGAAGGTGCGCGCTTCAATTGGCCACGCCTCAGGGATCTCGTCCAGAAGGATGTCTCGCGACTTGAAGGCCTCTACACTCAGGGCCTGGACAATAATCGCGTCGAGATTTTTGAAGAGCGGGCAACCATTTCCGGACCGAATTCTGTTCGGCTGGCGAGTGGGCGGGAAATAAGCGCACGAACTATTCTAGTTGCGACAGGCGCATGGCCCGCGCGCCCGGATGTGCCCGGAGCGGAACTGGGCATTACATCGAACGAGATATTCCACCTGGAGACGCTTCCTCGCAGGGCCATCATTGCGGGGGCTGGCTATATTGCCAATGAGTTCGCCGGCATCCTTCATGCGTTTGGAGTCCATGTGACCCTCGTAACGCGAGGAGACCGGATGCTGCGAGGATATGACGAGGAAATTGTCGACCACCTGGTCGATCTGACGCGCAAGAAGGGAATTGACCTTCGTTTCAATTTTCCCTTCAAATCGATTTCACGCACTGAAGATGGCAGCCTGGTTGTTGATGGCGGCGAGCAAGGGGAGTTCGAAACCGACCTTGTACTGTGGGCAACGGGTCGAAATCCCAACACGAGCGGCTTGGGACTCGAAGCTGCAGGCGTTGCGCTCGACAAGGACGGTGCAGTTGTTGTCGATGAATACAACAGGTCCTCAGTCGACAGTATCTATGCCGTTGGTGATGTGACCAATCGCGTCCAGCTCACCCCTGTCGCGATCCGCGAAGGTCATGCCTTTGCCGATACTGTGTTTGGCGGCCTCAAGCGGACGGTCGATTATCGTTCGATCCCGACTGCGGTGTTTGCCAGCCCTCCCATTTCCGGCGTTGGTCTGACGGAAACCCAAGCGCGCAAGGAACATGGCGACGTGGTGAAAGTCTACCGCAGCGATTTTCGTCCTATGAAGAACGTCGTGTCAGGACGTCAGGAGCGGGGTCTCTACAAGATGATTACAGCGGGCCCCGAGGAAACAGTTGTTGGCCTTCACCTGATAGGACCTGACAGTTCCGAGATACTCCAGGCTGCTGCAATTGCAGTCAAGGCCGGCCTGACAAAGTCAGCTTTCGACGATACGGTGGCGCTGCATCCGAGCATGGCGGAGGAACTCGTCCTCCTCAAATAGTTGCGTCAAGCGAATGAATACCCGGAGATTGCTGTTTCAAGGACGATATCGCTGAATTGGCGGACGCCGGGCGATGATGAGGCCCCGGCTGCGGCCATCAGCGGGAGCAGATGCTCTTCGCGCGGGTGCGAAAAGCGCCCGAAAGGACTGTCTGACCAGCGTGCGAGTTGCTTGGCGCGACCGGACGCTTCTGCCAACGAAGCATCCGTTAGCCATTCGTCAAACGCTCTTGATGGAGCAGTCGCATGCTTGTCTCCGTAGGCGCGCATGTTGTGAAAACTCATGCCGGAACCGATGATGAGGATTCCCTCCGATCGCAATGGCGACAGGGCCCGACCAGCTGCCAGATGAAGCTCCGGATCAAGGCTCTTGTCGAGCGACATTTCGACAACAGGGATGTTGGCTTCCGGAAATGCCACTTTAAGCGGCACAAACACACCATGATCGAGTCCCCGGTCGAAATCCACATTGGCTTGCAAGCCAGCCTCCGACAGGAGCGAAACTGCAGCTTGCGCCAATTCCGGTGCACCGGGCGCGTCGTAGCGCAGCGCGTAGGTGTGCGGGGGAAAATTGTAATAGTCATAGACCAGCGAAGGTTGCGAGGCCCCGGTAAGCGAGAAGCCGTCTGTTTCCCAATGCGCCGAAATGACAAGGATTGCTTTGGGCAAAGCGGGCAGTGTCTCGGGAACCGCGCGTAAATAGGCTTCCATGCTTGTCCACAATCCATAAGGATCGTCCATGAAGAAGCAGGGGCCGCCGCCATGCGGAATGTAAAGACTTGGCTGTATCGAAATGGAATTTTGCATTGGCAAGATATAGTGGCACCGACACCCGGTTTTAAGTCGGTCAGGATTGAGCGCTGTTCACCGCTGAATCATCGGGGGCGTCTGCAATAGTATCAATCCACGGCCATCGATCATCAAAGTGGATATGATGCAGGTTCTTGGCTTGAGGCAGGTTTTCAATGAGGCCACCACGCAAGCGAAGATCGCTTGGTGAGCTCGCCTTTCGGCTGTAAACGGGTGAGCCGCAGGTGCTGCAAAAGGCTCGGAATTTGCCGGGCGAGCTCTCATATTCCCGGATGCCGTTCATGGATTCAAACTGCACCTGCTCGGTTTTGACTATGACGCCCACATTGAAGGCACCACCGTTGCTCTTCCGGCAGTGGCTGCAATGGCAAAGAGCAACTTCGCTCAACGGTCCTAAGAGTATGTAACGCACTGCACCGCACAGGCATTGTCCCTGCCAGTCCGGCATCACGCCACCCGGTTCGCAACCAGGTCATCGACGACAGACGGATCAGCAAGGGTGGTCGTATCGCCGAGATTGCTGACATCTCCCTCGGCAATTTTCCTCAGAATGCGTCGCATGATTTTGCCGGATCGTGTCTTGGGCAGTCCAGGGGCGAACTGGATTGCATCCGGTGTCGCGATCGGACCGATCTCTTTGCGAACCCAACTGCTCAAGTCCTTCCGGAGTGCCTCACTGGCAGTTTCTCCAGAATTGAGCGTGACATAGGCATAGATACCTTGGCCCTTGATGTCGTGCGGGTAGCCAACCACTGCCGCTTCTGCGACTTTGGGATGCAACACAAGCGCGCTTTCGACTTCAGCCGTCCCCATGCGATGGCCAGAGACATTTATGACGTCATCCACTCGGCCTGTAATCCACCAATAGCCGTCTTCATCACGCCTCGCGCCGTCCCCTGTAAAATATTTGCCCGGGTAGGTGGTGAAATAGGTTTCGAAAAAGCGCTGGTGATCGTTCCAGACAGTCCTCATCTGACCCGGCCAACTACGGGTGATGCAGAGATTGCCGCTGGTCGCGCCATGAAGGACTTTGCCGTCCGCATCGACAAGCTGTGGCTCGATACCAGGCATCGGTTTGGTGGCAGAACCGGGCTTCAGGTCCGTTGCGCCGGGCATGGGTGCTATCAACGCCGCTCCCGTTTCGGTCTGCCACCACGTGTCGATGATCGGGCAGCGTCCTTCCCCAACAACGCTGTGATACCAGCGCCAGGCTTCCGGGTTGATCGGTTCGCCTACTGTTCCCAATAACTTCAAAGATTTACGGGACGTTTTTGTAACGAATTCGTCGCCTTCCCGCATGAGTGCGCGAAGGGCAGTTGGCGCTGTATAGAGTGTATGGACCTGGTGTCGGTCGACAACTTCCCAAATGCGTGAAGGCGTTGGCCAATTCGGCACGCCTTCGTACATAAGTGTTGTAGCACCGTTGGCGAGTGGCCCATAGAGAATGTAACTGTGCCCCGTCACCCAGCCGATATCGGCTGCGCACCACCAGATGTCTCCAGCCCGGTAGTCGAACGCCAGCTCGTGAGTAAGGCTTGCCCAGAGGAGATAACCACCGGTGGTATGGAGGACTCCCTTGGGCTTTCCCGTTGACCCCGATGTGTAGAGAATAAACAGCGGATCTTCCGCACCCATCGGTTCGATTGGGCACGTGTCAGGCACTGATGCAGCGGCTTCGTGGTACCAGATATCTCGCCCGGGCTGCATGACGACGTGATTGCCAGTTGCCTTGACGACGATGACTTGCTTCAGGCTTGGGCACTGCGGAGCTGCTTCGTCGACATTGGCCTTGAGTGGAACCGTCTTTCCGCCCCGGCGGCCTTCGTCGGCTGTCACGATATAGGCAGAATCGCAGTCCTGCACACGACCAGCGATTGAGTCTGGAGAAAAGCCGCCGAAAATGACCGAGTGGATGGCCCCGATGCGCGCACATGCCAGCAGCGCAAAAGCCGCCTCCGGGATCATCGGCATGTAGATGGTGACCCGATCGCCCTTTTGTACGCCTTGGGCCTTCAATACGTTGGCAAAGCGGCACACTTCTGCATGTAGTTGGCGATAGGTGAACTTGCGGGGCTGTTCCCTGGGATCGTCCGGCTCCCAGATGATGGCGATCTGTTCGCCGCGCGTTGCAAGGTGGCGGTCAATGCAATTGGCAGTTGCGTTGAGTTTTCCGTCTGAAAACCATTGAATGTGAAAGGTCGTGGCGTCGAACGACCAATCGCCTGCAATTTCAGGACGCTTGATCCAGTCGAGCCTCTTGGCCTGCTCCAGCCAGAAAGTTCCGGGGTCTCCCAATGCTCGGCCATAGAGTTGGGTATATTTGTCAGCGTTGACACGCGCCTTTTTGGCCCATTCCGCCGGAACCGGGTAAAGGTCCTGTCCGTCCATCCTGCACTCCAAGTCTATCGGTGCGTCTATTGGCTAACCCGTCGTTCAGGGCAAGCCCCGATAAGCGATTGAATGCGTTTTGAACTGCTACTAACCAGAGGAAAATGGAGGGATATTCGCAATGACAGGCACCGTCTTGGTCACTGGCGGCAGTGGTTACATCGCCGGATTCCTCATTCGCCAACTGGTTGCAGAAGGATGGTCGGTTCAAACTACGATCCGTAATCTTTCGAAGGAAGCGGATGTCCGGGATTTGCTTGCGGTGGAAAATGCCAAAGTGAAGTTCTTCGCCGCAGATCTGGGGTCTGATCAAGGGTGGGCGGAAGCCACGGCAGGCTGCAGCCATGTTGCCCATGTGGCTTCGCCCTTTCCGGCAGCATTGCCGAAGCATGAAGATGAACTGATCATTCCCGCGCGTGACGGCGCATTGCGGGTTCTGCGAGTGGCGAAAGCGGCAGGGGTGAAGCGCTTCGTCATGACATCGTCGGCGGCGGCCATTGCTTATGGCCATCCCGAAAGGATTCGCACCTTCACCGAAGCGGATTGGACCGACGCGACGAGTCCCGATGCCTACCCCTACATTCGGTCCAAAACCATAGCAGAGCGGGCTGCTCGGGATTGGGTTGCTGCAGAGGGCAATGGCATGGAATTTTGCGCCATAAACCCGACGGCAGTTATCGGTCCTGTTTGGGGTCGCGACATGTCAACCTCGATTGAACGGGTGAAGAAGCTCCTTGAAGGCGCGATGCCGGGCTGCCCGGATATCGGCTTTGGCATTGTCGATGTCCGCGATGTTGCAGACTTGCATGTCAAAGCGCTTTCGGCGCCCGACATGGCCGGTGAGCGCTTCATCGCTTCCGGCCGATTTCTCAAGATGATAGACGTTGCACGTGTCTTGAAATCCGGGCTCGGAGAGCGGGCGAAGAAGGTGCCAGTGCGCGGACTTCCGGCATTTCTTGTACGGTTCTTCGCGCTTTTTGACCCTGCCGTGAAGCAAGTCACCGGCGAATTGGGCAAAACGCGAAACATGGACGCAAGTCACGCCCTCAGGACGCTTGGCTGGAAAACTCGGCCTGAAGAGGAGTCGATCATCGACTGTGCGAACAGCTTGATCGATCTTGGTCTCGTGAAAGTCTAGCCGATCCGGTAAGGAACAATTTCCCGGCGGTCGGGATCGACAATGATTCCGCGATCTGAAGGCGGGAATGCCCGCTGGTCGCAATCGTCTCGCGGACAGAGGCGGCACGATATCCCGATCTTGGTTGCAGCGCGCCCCGTCCCAACGTCAAGGCCGTCGGCATAGATGAATTCCCGCGCATGGTCTGCTTCGCAACCCAAAGCAACGGCATAGCGCCTTGGGTTGCGGTCATAGCGACCAGACGGTTTGACCAGGCCCTTGGCCATCGACACATACCGGACACCATCGGGCGTCTCTGCCAACTGCACTAGAATTCTGTCTGGAATCGCCACGGCCTCATGCACGACCCAAAGGGGGCAGGCGCCGCCAAAGCGGGCAAACTGAAGTCGCGTCGCCGAGTGGCGCTTTGTGATATTGCCCGCCATGTCTACCCTGCAAAAAAAGAACGGTATCCCGCGCTGTGCAGGCCGCTGCAGTGTCGACAAGCGGTGGCAAGCTTGTTCAAAACTGACACCAAAACTTTGCCGAAGTCGGTCAATATCATGCCGCACCGTTCGCGCGGTGTCCCGGAAGCGCGTGTAGGGCATGAGCAATGCGCCAGCTGCATAATTTGCAAGCCCCACGAACAGCAATTGCCTTGCTGCTGCGGTGCGCAATTTCGCGTTCTCAACCACACCGGATATTTCTTCTCGCAAGGCCAGCGCAGCAAGCTGATGGGCTAGTTGAAACCGCTGGCCTTCAGACGGTTGGCCCTGATCAATCACCAAGTGGCGCATTGTCGCGTCAAATTCACGCAGCCCGGCAACGGATTGGTACACGAGTGAAATGCCAAGATCCTGCCGGAGATATTGTTCGAGCGCAGCGGTTGTGGGGCTGAAACCCTTGAGCCGCATGGCCAATGCTTCGGCAGCGCGATCCAGGGGATCGACATAGTTTCCGGCATCGTGAAACCAGTCGCGGACCTCTTCCCAGGGCAGTCGACTGCCGCCGACATTGTCGCTCGACATCGCCTCGTCAACAATCTGGATGCGCTCGCCAGCGCGCCGATACGCTGCATGCAGTTGAATGAACTGGTCGGCGAGCACTGGCTGCTGCTCGGCAAAGCGCGTCAGCTGCTCGGGGGACAGGGCGGTGGTAAAAAGCGGGTCGGCCGCTGCTTCTCGCAGGGCTGCAAAGCGCCGGGTTGCCGTATCCTCCTCAAACGCATCCCAATCGATCGGGAAATCGCGGGAGAGCGCTTCAAGTAGGGCGGGTGTCAACGGGCGGTCGTTGTGCTCCAGTTGTGACAGGTAGGACACGCTGATGCCAAGCCGTGCTGCCATGTCGGCTTGCTTGAGATCGCGACTGTCGCGCAAGCTCCTGAGACGTTCCCCGGCGAAGATGCGGCGCTTGTTCATGATGCCGTGATAATTTGCAAAATGCGACTTTGCAACTTTGCAAATTCACATTTGCCTTTTGCATTGGATCAGCAGAAGACGGCTCCTTTCAAATAGGGGAAGTCTATGTCCTCCAATATTGCAGAACTTGAAAAGCGCCGCGCCGCGGCACGCATGGGCGGTGGCCAGAAGCGGATTGATGCGCAGCACGCAAAAGGGCGTCTGACGGCGCGCGAGCGGCTCGAAATCCTGCTCGACGAAGGGTCGTTCGAAGAACTCGATATGTATGTCGAGCACAATTGCGTCGACTTCGGGATGCAGGATACGAAATTCATGGGTGACGGAGTCGTCACGGGATCGGGAACTATCAACGGGCGGCTGGTCTTTGTCTTTTCCCAGGATTTCACTGTTTTCGGTGGCTCGCTGTCTGAGCGACACGCGCAAAAGATCTGCAAGGTCATGGACAATGCAATGAAGGTCGGTGCGCCTGTGATCGGGCTCAATGACTCCGGAGGCGCGCGCATTCAGGAAGGCGTGGCATCGCTCGGAGGCTATGCCGAGGTCTTCCAGCGCAATGTGCTGGCTTCGGGGGTTGTGCCACAGATCAGCCTGATCATGGGGCCGTGCGCTGGCGGAGCAGTCTATTCGCCTGCGATGACTGACTTCATCTTCATGGTGAAGGACTCTTCCTATATGTTCGTGACTGGCCCGGACGTTGTGAAGACCGTGACCAATGAAGTCGTGACACAGGAGGAACTGGGTGGTGCGATCACGCACACCACCAAGTCTGGCGTCGCTGATGTAGCGTTCGAAAACGATATCGAGGCCCTGCTCGCCGCGCGTGACTTCTTCGATTTCCTGCCGGAAAACAACCGCATGCCGGTCCCGGAGAGGCCAACCGCCGACCCATGGGATCGTCAGGAAGACAGTCTTGATACGCTGATCCCGGCCAACGCCAACCAGCCCTATGACATGCACGAAGTCATCCGGAAGACGCTGGATGAAGGGGATTTCTTTGAAATTCAGCCGGCGCATGCCGGGAATATCATTGTTGGCTTCGGTCGGATCGAAGGGCGGACAATTGGCGTGGTCGCTAACCAGCCAATGGTGCTCGCAGGCTGTCTCGACATTGCAGCTTCGAAAAAGGCGGGGCGTTTCGTTCGTTTCTGCGACGCGTTCGACATCCCGATCATCACTTTTGTCGACGTGCCGGGTTTCCTTCCGGGTGTCAGCCAGGAGCATAACGGCATCATCAAGAATGGCGCAAAACTGCTCTTTGCCTATGCCGAAGCGACCGTTCCCAAGATCACGGTGATTACCCGCAAGGCCTATGGCGGTGCCTATGACGTCATGGCGTCAAAGCATCTGCGCGGCGATCTGAACTATGCCTGGCCGACCGCCGAAATCGCGGTGATGGGCGCAAAGGGCGCGGTGGAGATCATCTTCCGTTCCGACATCGGTGATCCCGAGAAGATCGCCGAACGGACGAAGGAATATGAGGACAGGTTTGCGAACCCCTTTGTTGCTGCGAGCAAGGGGTTTATTGACGAGGTCATCATGCCGCACTCGACACGGCGGCGCATTGCTCTGGGGCTGAGGAAGCTGCGGAACAAGTCGCTCGAGAACCCTTGGAAGAAGCATGACAATATTCCGCTTTAGGAGCGCGCAATGAAACTGGGCCGTCTGAACCATATCGGCGTGGCAACGCCGTCGATCCCCGACAGCATCGCGCATTGGCGCGATGTGATGGGAGCAACGAAAATCCATGAGCCGTTCGACATGCCTGCTCAGGGTGTAAAGGTCTGCTTCGTCGATACGCCCAACACGCAGATCGAACTGATCGAGCCATTGGGTGCGGGCTCGCCGATCCACGGCTTCCTCGCGAAGAACCCGCTGGGCGGGCAGCATCATGTCTGCTTCGAGGTGCCCGATATTCATGCTGCCAAGGCCGAATTTGAGGCGATGGGCAAAAAAGTGCTCGGCGAACCGCGCATCGGGGCGCATGGCACACTGATTTTCTTCGTCCATCCCAAGGATATGGGCGGAATGCTGACCGAAATCATGGAAACGCCAAAGGAGGCGCACTGATGGCTTACGAAACAATCAAGTTCAATATCGCCGATTCAATCGCGACAATCACACTCAACCGCCCGGAGCGGCTGAACGCAGCGCCGCCTCAGATGTTTGACGAAATTGCCGAGGCGCTCGACAATCTCGATGGCGCGCGGGCCTTGCTCATTACAGGCGAAGGGCGTGCCTTTTGCTCGGGAGCAGACTTGCAAGCGCGCGGTGAGGGCTCAGCGCTTGCGGGTGGCGGGGGTCCCTATGGAGCGCTGACCCGCCACTACAACCCGACCATGTTGAAACTCGCGCGGCTGAATGTTCCCGTTATCACGGCCGTCAATGGCCCTGCAGCCGGCGTTGGATGCAGTCTTGCATTGGCAAGCGATTTCGCAATCGCTGGGAAATCCGCTTATTTTCTGCAGGCATTCGTGAATATCGGACTGGTTCCCGATGGCGGAGCCAGCTGGATGCTGACTCGCTTGCTGGGCAAGGCGCGCGCCACGCAGATGATGATGCTGGGCGAAAAAATCTCTGCGGAGCAAGCTGCCGATTGGGGTTTGATCTACAAGTGCGTCGATGATGCCGTGCTGGCTGAAGAGGCACAGGCTTTGGCCGCAAGGCTCGCCAAGGGGCCGACCGTCGCACTCGGAATCATGCGGCAGAATATCGCTGCAGCTCTGGACGGAGATTATGCAAGCGCGCTTCTCCGTGAAGCCGAAGGGCAGAAGATCGCGGGCGCAAGTGCCGATGCGCGGGAAGGCGGCATGTCCTTCCTGCAGAAGCGCAAGCCGGAGTTCAAGGGCAACTGATATGGCAAACATCGAAGCGTGGACGGCAGCCGCGGCCAAGGAGGTCAAAGGCAAGGACCTGACCTGGCACACGCCGGAAGGGATCGCGGTCAAGCCGCTTTATACCGAAGTCGACGCTCAGGATCCGGGCTTGCCCGGATTTGCGCCGTTCACGCGTGGCGTTCGTGCCTCAATGTATGCCGGACGGCCTTGGACGATCCGTCAATATGCGGGCTTTTCAACCGCGGAAGAGTCCAACGCCTTTTACCGGCGAAACCTTGCTGCCGGGCAAAAGGGGCTGTCGGTCGCGTTCGATCTGGCTACGCATCGCGGCTATGACAGCGATCATCCGCGCGTTGTCGGCGATGTGGGCAAGGCCGGGGTTGCGATCGACTCCGTTGAAGACATGAAAATCCTTTTCGACGGGATACCGCTCGACCAGATGTCGGTCAGCATGACTATGAATGGAGCGGTAATCCCGATCCTTGCCTTCTTCATTGTTGCCGGAGAGGAGCAGGGTGTTGCTCAAGCCCAGCTCGACGGGACTATTCAGAACGATATCCTGAAGGAATTCATGGTTCGGAATACCTATATTTATCCACCCGAGCCTTCGATGCGGATTGTTTCAGATATCATCGCATATACGTCGGATAATATGCCGAAATTCAATAGTATTTCCATTTCCGGATATCACATGCACGAAGCCGGGGCGACGGCGGTGCAGGAACTGGCTTTCACCATTGCCGATGGCAAGGAATATGTGCAACGCGCCATGGCAAGCGGGCTTGATATCGACGCCTTTGCCGGGCGGCTAAGTTTCTTTTTCGGCATCGGAATGAACTTCTTCATGGAAGTTGCGAAGCTTCGCGCTGCGCGCACACTTTGGCATCGGGTCATGGATGGACTTGGCGCCAAGGACGAGCGTTCCAAGATGCTGCGCACCCATTGCCAGACATCTGGCGTGTCGCTGCAGGAGCAGGACCCCTACAACAACGTCATTCGCACCACGATCGAAGCGATGGCTGCAACATTGGGTGGCACGCAATCGCTGCACACCAATGCTCTGGACGAAGCCATTGCCCTGCCCACGGACTTTTCGGCGCGTATTGCACGCAACACGCAAATCGTTCTGGCCGAAGAAAGCGGGATCACCAAAGTCGTCGATCCCCTGGGCGGGTCTTATTACGTCGAGGCTCTGACCAGCGAGCTCGTGGATCGGGCCTGGGCGATCATACAGGAGATCGATGCCCTTGGCGGAATGACGAAGGCTGTGGCTACAGGCATGCCAAAGCGAGTCATCGAGGAGGCAGCCGCTGCCCGGCAGGCGCGTGTAGACAAGGCGGAAGATGTCATTGTCGGCGTCAACAAGTACAAGCTTGCGAATGAAGAGCATCTCGACACCCTCGAAGTCGACAATGCCAAGGTTCGCGAAGGCCAGATCGCACGTATCAAAGCGGTGAAGGCGTCCCGGGATGCTGGAGCCTGCGCAGCAGCGCTCGCAGCTCTTTCAGCCGGCGCCCGCGGGGGGAAGAACGTCCTCGCACTGGCAGTCGACGCGGCGCGCGCACGGGCAACGCTTGGCGAAATTTCGGACGCGCTGGAGTCGGCTTTTGGCCGATACGCCACGACGCCGACGCCGGTCACGGGGATTTACGGCAAGGCTTATGCGAACGATGCCCGTTATGCTCTTGTGGTGGACGGCGTCGATGCCATCAGCCGCCGCCTGGGCCGAAAGCCCAGATTGCTTGTCGCAAAGATGGGTCAGGACGGCCATGATCGCGGGGCAAACGTGATCGCGTCTGCATTTACCGACATGGGTTTTGAAACCATCTCCGGCCCGCTGTTCCAGACGCCGGAAGAGACGCTGGCGCTCGCGCTTGAGAAGGATGTGGACGCGATTGGTGCTTCATCGCTCGCTGCTGGCCACAAGACCCTGATTCCGGAATTGCTTCGTCTCCTGCGCGAAGCAGGACGCAGTGACATCAAGGTTTTCGCCGGCGGTGTCATTCCGCCGCAGGACTATGAATTCCTGCGCAATGCCGGGGTTGTCGGCATCTATGGGCCGGGAACAAATGTTGTCGAATGTGCCGGCGATGTCTTGCGGCTTCTTGGCCACAATATGCCGCCACTTGAAATTGAGGGGAAAGCCGCATGACGCAAAAACTTGAAACGCTCACCATCCACGCCGGTTGCGAACCAGATCCGACCACCAACGCGCGGATCACGCCGATCTACCAGACGGCGAGCTATGTCTTTGATAGTGCGGAACATGCAGCAAATCTGTTTGCCCTCAGGGAATTCGGGAACATTTACACCCGGATCATGAACCCGACCAACGCTGCACTCGAAGGCAAGATTGCGGCGCTGGAAGGAGGCGTTGGCGCGCTTGCAGTAGCATCAGGCCATGCAGCCCAACTGCTCGTCTTTCATACACTCATGGAGACTGGATGCGAAATCGTCGCGGCCAAGAAACTCTATGGTGGGTCGCTGAACCAGTTGGCCCATGCGTTTGCCAAGTTCGGGTGGAAGGCTGTGTTCGTTGATGCAGACGATCCAGCCAATGTTGCGGCTGCAATTACCGAAAAGACTCGTGCCGTGTTCATCGAAAGCCTCGCCAATCCAGGTGGCGTTGTGCAGGACATTGCGGCCATCGCCAAGGTTGCTCACGACGCTGGGGTGCCGCTGGTCGTCGACAACACAATGGCCACGCCAATGCTTTGTCGCCCGTTTGAACACGGTGCAGACATTATCGTCCATTCAGCAACCAAGTTTCTGAACGGTCACGGAAATTCGATCGGTGGCCTGATTGTGGACTCCGGCAAGTTCGACTGGAAGGCCAGCGACAAGTTCCCGACATTGACAGCGCCAAACCCTTCCTATCACGGCGCTGTGCTTGCTGATGCGGTGGGGCCAATCGCGTTCATCATTGCATGCCGGGTGATCGGGCTGCGAGACCTTGGCCCGTCAATGGCGCCGATGAACGCGTTCCTTGCGTTGACCGGCATGGAAACATTGGCTCTCCGCATGGAACGGCACTGCTCGAATGCGTTGCACCTCGCGAAGTGGCTGCAGAACCACCCCAAGGTTGCGTGGGTCAGCTACGCCGGGCTTGCTGAAGATCCCTACCACCAGCTTGCCCAGCGCTATCTCGGCGGCAAGGCTGGCGCCGTGTTCACCTTCGGCGTGAAGGGCGGCTATGAGGCGGGAGTGAAGCTTGTGTCTTCGGTCAAGCTGTTAAGCCATCTTGCCAACATCGGCGACACCCGTTCGCTGATCATCCACCCGGCCTCGACGACGCACAGCCAGTTGGGCGAGGAGGAACTTGCTGCTGCCGGGGCAGGGGCAGATGTTGTGCGCGTCTCCGTCGGGATAGAGCATATCGACGATATCGTTGCGGATCTGGCACAGGCGCTGGAACAGATTTGATTCACGGAAAGCACATCACATGTTCAAGAAAATCCTGATCGCCAATCGCGGCGAGATTGCTTGCCGCATTATCCGCACGGCGAAGAAAATGGGCATTGCGACTGTTGCAGTCTATTCCGATGCCGATGCGCGCAGCCCATTCGTGCTCATGGCGGATGAGGCAGTCCATATTGGTCCATCGCCAGCGGCCCAATCCTATCTCCTCGCCGACAAGATCATCGCAGCATGCAAGCAAACCGGGGCCGAAGCGGTCCATCCGGGTTATGGCTTTCTCTCGGAGCGCACCAGTTTTGCCGAGGCGCTGGCTGCAGAGGGTATCGCATTCATTGGCCCCCCTCCTGGCGCGATTGCCGCCATGGGCGACAAGATCGAATCCAAGAAGCTGGCGCTGGAAGCGGGCGTCAATGTGGTCCCGGGTTTTGTCGGCGAGATTGACGATACCGAGCATGCGGTCCGTATTGCTGAAGAAATCGGCTATCCAGTGATGATGAAAGCATCTGCCGGCGGTGGCGGCAAAGGGATGCGGCTGGCCTATAGCGAGAAGGATGTTCGCGAAGGATTTGAAGCAACCAAGCGCGAAGGCTTAAACAGTTTCGGCGACGATCGGGTTTTCATTGAAAAATTCATCCTCAATCCGCGCCACATCGAAATTCAGATCCTTGGCGACCAGCACGGAAACATTCTCTATCTCAACGAGAGGGAATGTTCGATTCAGCGTCGCCATCAGAAAGTTGTCGAAGAAGCGCCATCGCCGTTTGTTACGCCGAAAATGCGCAAGGCAATGGGGGAACAATGCGTCGCCCTTGCGCGTGCCGTCGGCTATTTCAGCGCAGGCACGGTCGAACTGATTGTCTCAGGCGCGGATCCGACGGGCGAGAGTTTCTATTTTCTAGAAATGAATACACGTCTCCAGGTTGAGCATCCGGTGACCGAGTGCATTACCGGCATTGATCTGGTCGAACAGATGATCCGTGTTGCGAATGGCGAAAAGCTCTCATTCACACAGGAGGATGTAGCTCTTAAGGGATGGGCAATCGAAAACCGCGTCTATGCCGAAGACCCCTATCGCGGATTTCTGCCGTCGACTGGCCGACTTGTCCGCTATAATCCACCTGTTGAGGGAGACGGTGTCCGGGTTGACGATGGCGTTGCAGAAGGCGGTGAGGTTTCGATCTACTATGATCCGATGATTGCAAAGCTCGTCACCTATGGGGACACACGGGAAGAGGCGATAGATCGGCAAATTCTGGCGCTTGATCAGTTCGAAATTCAGGGGTTGGGACACAATATCGATTTTCTGTCTGCAATCATGCAGCACGAACGGTTCCGGTCTGGAGAGTTGACCACAGGCTTCATTGCCGAAGAATATCCGGAAGGATTTGGTGGAGCGCCTGCATCACCAGAGCTGCTGCGTTCCCTGGCAGCGATCGCCGCCTTTGCCGCAACTGCCGAAGCGGATCGCGCAAGAAGAGTCGATGGGCAACTGGGCAAACGCTTGAGACCGCCATCCGCATGGCAGGTGCTGATCGGCGGCATTGCGCACGACGTTAGCTTGTCAGGCGACGAGGTCACAGTGGACGGCGAGACGCTTGATCTTGCGATGGAATACACGCCGGGCGATCGGATCGTTGATGCAGAGATCGACGGCAAACCTCTTGCCGTAAAGATTGCAAAATCCCGGACAGGATTCGCCCTGACGACAAGGGGTGCGAGCCACAAGGTTCGGGTGCTCCCGGCACATGTTGCGCCCCTTGCTGCGCACATGATCGAGAAAATCCCGCCGGATTTGTCGCGCTTTCTCCTGTGCCCGATGCCCGGGCTGCTTGTCGCGCTTCATGTCAACGAAGGCGACAAGGTGGAGGCCGGGCAGCCGCTTGCAGTCGTCGAAGCGATGAAGATGGAAAACATCCTTCGGGCCGAAAAGGCAGGCGTGGTAAAATCGGTCAACGCGTCAACTGGAGAAAGCCTTGCAGTAGATGCGGTCATCTTGGAAATGGAGTAACGATAGTCAGGCGCAATTGATGGGAAGGAAATGGCAATGGCATTACCGATTACAGCCGCGACGGCAGCAAGCTGTGCACTCCTGCTGCTTATCACGGCGATCGATACCGTTCGCCAGCGCATGCAATCCAAGACGGCCTTTGGCGACGGAAATGGCAACGCCAGACTGATCAGTGCCAGCCGGAGCCACGGAAACCTTGCAGAACACGCCCCGCTTGCGATCATCATGATCGCACTTCTTGAGCCGTCCGCAGACCCTCGCATACTCGGTGCCGTGGCGGCCGTGTTCGTATTTGCCCGCATCTGTCATATCTTCGGCCTCTATGCACCCATGAGCACGGAGCCGCCGCTCGGGCGAAAAATTGGGGTTATCGGAACCTGGCTGACCTATGCCGTCTTGATCGCCTGGACCTTGTATGCGGTTGCGCGGGTCGGCAATTAGTCAATCAGTGCGACGGCTCTGATCCAGCCAGCACTGGCCCGTGCAATTTTCACCGGGAAGCAGGACAGGGTGAAGCCAGATGATGGCAGCGACGCGAGGTTGGCGAGTTTTTCGATCTGGTAATAGGGTTTGATCCGTCCCGCCTTGTGACCCTCCCAGATAATCGAAGGATCGCGATCTTTGGCCCACCGTTTTGCTGTGTGGCTGAACGGTGCGTCCCAGCTCCATGCATCTGTGCCAACGACCATGACACCCCGTTCGGTGAGATACAGGGTTGCCTCGGCTCCCATGCCGCATCCCTGATCAATGAAGTTTTCGGTGCCGTAAATGGCGCCGGACTGAACCAGCACAATATCAAGCGGCTTCAACTCATGACCGATCCTTGCAAGCTCAGCTTCGACTTCAGCTGCCGAAACCACATGTCCGTGAGGACGATCGGAAAAGTCGAGCTTGACGCCCGGTTTGAAGAACAAGTCTAGCGGGGCCTCGTCAATCGAAGGGGCAGGCATTGCCCCGCTGTTGGTTGTCGAATGAAAGTGCCAGGGCGCATCCATATGGGTGCCATTATGCGTGGACAGCGTCAGTTGCTCCACGGCCCACCCTTCGCCATCAGGCAGGTCGGCTCTCGTCAGGCCGGGGAAGAAGGACGCAATCTGCTGCCAGGTGGTATCATGGGTCATGTAAGTGACGCTTGGCCGCATCACATCAGGGTCGGAAATCACGTCGTTCGTGATTGGAATCGAGAGATCAATAAACCGTGTGGACATGATCAACACTTGCCATTTCGCAAAACTCAGGGAAAGCAGAGAATGTAGTTCTGGAGATCGCCATGCAAGACGCCGTCATCGTTTCCACCGCCCGTACGCCGATCGGTAAGGCGCATCGCGGGGCTCTCACTGACACGCATGGGTCTGACCTTGCGGCACATGTCATAACGGCGGCCTTGGAAAGGGCAGGCGTTGCTGGCGAAGAAGTCCATGACGTCTTGCTTGGCTCCGCGCATCCTGAAGGCGCAACCGGAAACAATATCGCCCGTGTTTCGGCGCTTCGCGCGGGTCTTCCTGTATCGGTTCCAGGGATGACTCTCGACCGGAAATGTTCCTCAGGCTTGCAGACGATAGCGATTGCGGCGCAGCGCATCATGTCGGGCGAGGATGGCATTTATGTGGCCGGCGGCCTCGACTCGGTCTCGCTTGTTTTGCCAAACAAGAATCTCAAGCACTATCATTCGGACTGGGTGAAGGAACATCATCCCGATCTGATGTTGCCGATGATAGATACGGCTGAAAATGTCTCAAAACGCTACGGCGTTACCCGTGAAATGCAGGATGAATATGGTGCGCAATCGCAGCAGCGCGTCTCTGCCGCATTCGAGGCAGGCAGGCTTGCTGATGAAATCGTGCCCATAACCGTCACCAAGAAGTTCAAGGACAAGGACGGCAACGTAACGGCTGAAGAAACCGTTACTCTGGACCGGGACGAGGGAATGCGACCCGGCACAACCTTTGAGAGCATTTCAGGACTGAAGCCAGTTTATGAGGGCGGCACAGTAACGGCTGGAAACGCCAGCCAATTGTCCGATGGCGCCAGCGTTTGTGTAGTTATGTCTGCCAAAGAGGCCGCGCGCCGCAATCTCACTCCGATGGGCGCCTTTCGGGGCTTTGCGGTTGCTGGTTGCGAGCCGGACGAAATGGGAATCGGACCGGTGTTCGCGGTTCCCAAACTGCTTGAGCGACACGGCCTTCGCGTGAACGACATTGATCTTTGGGAATTGAATGAGGCCTTTGCCGTTCAGGTTCTCTATTGCAGGGACCATTTGGGCATCGATAATGACAAACTCAACGTCGATGGCGGGGCCATTGCAATCGGTCACCCATTCGGCATGTCGGGATCACGCCTTACTGGACATGCGTTGATTGAAGGAAGGCGTCGTGGTGCCAAAAGGGCTGTGATCACGATGTGCATTGGTGGCGGGATGGGCGCCGCCGGATTATTCGAGATCTTCTAGCTCGCGTCTTAAATCCGCGCCGTCTTGGTCAAGCGCAGGGGAAAAGCCTAGTACCCTGTCCTTGTCCGCACTGAATCTGATGGGTGGTGTGAGCTGATGGTAACGGCCCTCAGTCGGGTGCTCCCGAATGGCTGCATAGCCTGTCGCGATCAGATGGGGATCGTCGAAAATTTTCGCAAGATCGCGCACGGGCATTGCTGGAAACTCTGCAGCTACAAAGATTTCCATCCATTGGGCAGTCGTCTTGGCCGGCGTCAGTCGCGCAATTTCCTCATAGAGCGCTGTCGCATTTCTGAACCGTTCAACCGGGCCGGCAAATTCTGGCTTGGACAAAACTTCCGGACCGCCGAGCAGGTCAAATAGCTGGCCCATCTTGGCGTCGGTATAGGGAACCAGCGAAATATAGCCGTCGGCGGTTGGGAAAGGCTGGCGGCCAGGGTCGAGTTGCCGATAATACCCAAACGATCCCACGGGCGGATCAAAGGTCGCACCTTGCATATGTTCGGTGAGGTTGAACGTCGCAAATGCTTCAAACATGGGCACTTCTACATGCTGCCCTTCACCGGTCCGCAATTTGTGAATCAAAGCTGCCAGCATGGCCTGAGCGCCATAATGACCCGCGACCTTGTCAGCTATCAATGAGGGCAAGTAGCGCGGCCTCGGGTTGCCATCCGCGCGAGGCAATAAAGTTGCAACCCCGGTCGCTGCTTGAATGACGTCATCATACGCCTGCAGATCGCGGTACGGCCCATTCTGTCCAAACCCCGTGCAATGGAGATAGATGATGTCAGGCTTCAGTTCCTTGACGGCTTCATAGCCGAAACCAAGCTTTGTAATCGCCTTTCCGCGAACGTTGTGAATGAAAATGTCTGCGGTCTTTAGAAGCTTGCGCATCAGCGCTGCGTCCTCGGCAGACTTGAGATCGAGCTGAATTGATTTCTTGCCCCGATTGAGCGTCATGTGCATCGCGCCCATTCCGCGAGTCTTGACGTGCTTTCCAATGAAGCGCGACGTTTCTCCGCCTGGCGGCTCTACTTTGATTACTTCAGCGCCCATGTCGGCAAGCATTTGTGTGGCATATGGCCCAAACACGACGCTCGAGAGATCGACGATCCTAATACCTTCAAGCATCATTGTCTTAGCCATCAGACAAGCCAAATGCGCTGTGCTGAGCTTCCATATGAGCGACATCAAGGCTCAAGATGGCAAGGTCATGGACATTGCCATCTCGATCACGGACGTGGTCACGCAACATCGCTTCACCGCGAAAGCCCATCTCTTCGAACAGCGAGATTGCGCCGCGCTGGTCCGGGGTCATGCGGGCCATAAGCTTTTCAGCGCCGCTTTCCACTGCCGTAGCGAAGCTTTGCTGCAGGAGGATTCGTCCCAGGCCCTTTCCGCGCATTTCTTCTGAAATGAGGATGCGTATTTCTGAAACATGGGCCGACCAACCCATAGGGTCGCGCACGATTGCGGTCGCGCCAACCACTTTGTCGCCATCCAGTGCAACAAGACTGCTGATCTCGCCATCGGCGATTGAATCGAGCCATGCACTGATCACCTTGGGATGCTGAATGTCACGGGCCAGAAAGAGCAAGTCGTGCGACGGCAGCGACTGAGCAAAGGCCTTTACGGCGCCAAGATGCACGGCTTCAAATTGTGTCAGAATTATCGGAGTGCCATCGCAATCGACGGTCATTGGATAGTCCGTCAAAGGCTGCGCTCCTGCAGCCAGGAATCGAGTTGCGGCCAAAGCCGCTTGATCGCGTTTCCGCCTGCGATGAGGCTGACATGGCCGCCCTTCAAAACCACCTCCTGCTTGTCCTTCGAACCTATCATTGGCACCAGATGCCGGGACGCTTCATAAGGGACAATATGATCGTGCTCGGCCACTACGTGCATGAACGGGACTGTGATACTGCCTAGATCGACAGGTCGCCCTGCGATTTCCATCGTGCCTTCGAACAGCGCATTGTCCCACATCAGTTTCTCGGTAGTTTCCTTGAAATAGCGCCCGGCCAGAGGAAGCATGTCCGTCGCCCATCGGTCGAACATACGGTAGGACTTTACAAATTCATCGTTCCACAAATTGTCCCAGAGCCGGATGTTGCCGGCAATTCGGGCGCCAGGCCGAAGCAGATCGAACGCGGAATAAAGCATCTCGGCTGGGCAATTGCCGTATGTGGCAATCAACCTGTCTACTTCAAAAAATCGCTTGTCCGACCATGCCTGGAACATTTCCATGCCTTTGAAATTGACCGGGGTCGTAAACGTGACGAGGTTCTTGAGCGGGAGGCCCGGGTGAAGCGCAGCCCAAAGGAGAGACAAGACGCCGCCAAAGCAATAGCCGACAATGGTGAGATCTGGTTCGCCAGTTTCTTCAAGGACGCGGGATACACAACTCGGGAGGAAGTCCAGGACATAATCATCTAGACCAAGATGGCTCTCATCAATGCTCGGAGCCTCCCAATCGATCATGAATACGTCGAAGCCCGCCTTGAGAAGGAATTCCACAAGGCTTTGCCCGGGCACCATGTCAAAGATATAACCACGATTGGTCGTCGCCATGACGAGCAGTATGGGAACGCGATAAACTTCCTCGGACATGGGACGGTAGTGATAGAGACGCAATGTTCCGCGCGAAATGAGAGTGTCCTTCGGGCTCGCGCCAAGAACTGGGGCAGGGGAGGAGAAATAGCCTAATCCCTTGATGTTCCGCTGCATTGCCCTTTCAAATTCGGCTGCAGCGCGCTCAAGTATGTCCGCTTCGCTCATTTTTGTTTTTGAGGCGGCTGCTTCGTCCGCTTCGGCTTCGGCTTCGCATCGCTTGAAGCGGTTGTCGCGCCTAAGGCGGCCACAACACGGCTCAATTGGGCCTCAACTGCAGCAACTCTGGCGCTCAGGGTGGCAATGTCGTCGCGGCTAGGAATGTTCGCTGCCGCAAGAACTTTGGTCATGGCTTCTTGCACGGCTTGCTGGACCTGCAGCGAAATCGCGGTAACACCCTGCATTCCCTGAGCGAACTCACTCGTGCTGGCGATCTTGCCGCCATATTCGTTTGCAGCCTTTTCCCATTGGTTCACCATGTCACGAAACATGGAAAATGGGTCGGAAGTCGATTTGTCATTCATGAATATATGTTTCGCAGTTCTGCGGCGATCGTCAAGCAATTTGCCCACTGCGCTGCTGTGATTATGCGCATCACGGGCGGATGCGCAATTCTTCCAGCGGGGGAACGCGCGATATCTTTGCCACGCTGCAAATGCTATTGCGACTAGTTCGCATAAAGTCTAGCAAAGTTCGACTCGAAAAAGGGAAGATAATGACTCGATTTGTTGCCTTGTTTGCTGCCACGTCCCTCTCATGTGCGACACCTGCACTGGCCAGCGAAGCATCGCTCAAGGCAGAGATCGCAGCTTTAAAGGCGCAATTGGCTGTTCAGGCTGAGCAGCTTGCTCGGCTGGAAGCGGCAACGAAGGCGCTTGCACAAAGCCAAGCAGATACGAGTTCCAAAGTAGCGGCCATTCCAACAGGACTTCCAACTGAAGCGGCTCTGGCACCCGTTGAATCGGCAGCGGCAACTCCTGCAACCACCATCGGCGGTTATGGCGAGATTTCTTACAACAACTATCTCAAGAACTCGAGCCGCAATGAAGCTGATCTGAAGCGTTTCGTGCTGTTTTTTGGCCATCGGTTCAATGAAAGGCTCAGCTTCAACAGTGAAGTCGAAATCGAGCATGCGATTGCGAGCGCGGATGATCCGGGTGAAGTCGAGGTGGAGCAGGCATATCTGAGTTACGCCTTCAATCCCGCATTCAACGTCAAGGCCGGGCTCTTCCTGATGCCGTTTGGTTTCATTAACCGGAGCCATGAACCGCCAACGTTTTTTGGAGTTGAGCGCAACGAGGTCGAGACGCGCATCATTCCGTCGACTTACCGCGAAGGTGGCATCGGGATTTTTGGCACTACATCCTTTGGGCTTTCTTATGACGCCGGCATAACGACGGGGTTCAACATCGCCAAATTTGATGATGCAGGCAATCCGCTTGGCGGATCGCACCAGGAACTTGTTTTGGCCAAGGCTTCCAATCTGTCAGTGTATGGATCTCTTGAGTATCGCCCCGCTCCGGGTTTGCTCATCGGCGGCGCAATTTTTGCGGGCAACGCGACGCAAAAGAATGCCGATTTCAAGGCGGATACATCCCTTCCAGACTTTTCTGGCATCCAGTCTCGAGTGACGCTGTGGGACGTCCACGCACGTTGGCAGCCGGGACGTTTTGATTTCCAGGGGCTGTATGCCCGTGGGTCGATCAACAATGCGGCTGCGTTAAATGGTGTCATCACCGCCTACAACACAGACAACGGCGCCAATCGACCTCTGCTTCCATCGGCCTTCTACGGTTGGTTGGCGCAAGGTGCCTATGTCTTGCCGTTGGGCAATGATGTGACGCTCGCTCCATTTGTTCGCTATGAAAAATTCAATACACAATCGCGGTTGTCTGCCGGTGTTGTCGCCGATCTCGCGAATCGGGATAAGGTGCTGACAACGGGGCTGTCGTTCAAGCCGATTCCGGACGTAGTGATCAAAGCCGACTATCAGAAGTTTTTCACGAACAGCGAAAATGACCGGCTGAATTTTGGAATTGGATATCAGTTTTGAGCGCATGCATATTTCAGCCATTGCAACCTTGTTTACGCGCTGCGCCTTCCAAGTGACATCAATGAACTTGGATGACGTCTCAAAGGCCTGCATTGCATTGAGCAGTTCAAGCAATTCCTGGGAACGTCGCCAATGACGAAGAAATTTGTCCTGTTACCACTTTCCTTGGTAGCGATCGAAGCGCAGGCGACCGTCTACATGACGCCAGAACAGGCGCAATCGATAATGTTTCCGGGCGAAACTCTCCGGCCTAGCTTTCGAACGCTCGATGCCGGACAAATCCAAGCAATCCGCAAAGCATCTGGCGTTTCGCCTCTCAGTCGCCAGTTGAAGGCCTGGCGCGCATCAAGCGGAGGATGGCTGATTATAGACGAAGTTATCGGCAAGCACGAGTTTATAACCTATGCCGTTGCACTGAGTTCGACCGGTGTCTTGAAGTCGATGGAAATCCTGGACTACCGTGAAAGCTATGGCGGGCAAGTGCGCGATCCCCGTTGGCGCGCACAATTTGTGGGGAAGCGTGCTGGCAACCCGCTCCGTTCGGGCAGCGAGATCAAGACTATCTCTGGCGCGACTCTCTCTTCGACGCATGTAACAGACGGAGTCCGTCGACTGTTGGCAACCTATGCGATTGTGCTTGCTGGTGGCTGATCTGGAACTAATGGTCAGGCGTGCGCGCGCCTTACTTGGTACCTTTGTTGAAATCGCGCTTCCTGCAGGATCGGAAGGCTGTTTCGAAAGTGGATTTGAAGCAATCGGCCTCGTCCATGATCGCATGTCTTTTCACTCGAAAGACAGTGATGTTTCCCTCATCAATGCTGCTGAGCCGGGCAGGGTATTGGAGGTCGACGAACATTTCGTCCGGGTGCTCCGGATTGCTGAAGCGCTTCGCATCAGGACGCGGGGTCTGTTTGACATCGCCGTAGGTCGAGCACTTGTACGCGACGGGTTCCTGCCGCGCCCGGATAGAACAAATCTCTGCAATTTCACCGGAAATGCGACGGATATCGAGATTGTCGACGATCGGCGCCTGATGTGCAAGCGTCGCATCCTGATCGACCTGGGGGGCATTGCAAAAGGCTACGCCGTCGACTTGGCGGTCGCTGCCTTGCTGGAGTCTGGTGCAGATCGGGGCATTGTCAACGCAGGCGGAGACTTGCGTGTTTTTGGTCCGATCAGCCACGACATCCATATACGTAATGGAATTGGGCAGCTCGCCCACCCGACTTCTTTGCGTGATTGCGCGATCGCTACGTCATCAAACTATGCAAACAGGAAGAAATTGCGTGGGAAAGTCAGGACCCCACACAAAGGACCGTCCGGGCAGTCTGTGTTGATCGACGGAACAATTTCAGTCATTGCGCCAACATGCACGATTGCCGATGCCATGACTAAAGTTGCCATGACAGATGCTGCGTTGGCCAAAGCGCTTCTTGCCGATTACGGTGGGCATGTCATCAGCCATGCTTTTAAATCGACTGCACATTAATGCCGAATACTCGTTCAGCCAAACTTGCCCGATGGCAGACCAGGTTGCTGATGATCAGCGGAAGCATTCTTTGGCTAACTGGCGGCGCATGGCTTTATTTTCATTATTTCGGGCAGGTTGAAGGAGAATTTGGTCCAGAGGTCCATCCGCTGGAACCCTGGCTGATGCGGCTGCATGGGTTGGCCCTGATCCCTGCCCTGATGGGCGTTGGAGGACTCTTGGTCGCACATATTCCTAAAGGTTGGAACGACGTTCCTCAGCGCAATATTGGACTGGTGCTGTCCACACTTTTGGGCTTGATGATCCTTTCGGGCTACCTTTTGTACTATGTCGGCAATGACTTTGCTCGGAGCTTGACGAGCTTGGCGCATTGGTCTGTCGGGTTGGCAAGCCCTGCTTTCTTTCTTTGGCATTATAGGCGAGGAAAATCGACCAAGGCAAAGGGCACAAGGAAGCATCGTTCAGGACGCGCTGACAAAAGACCACATTGACGTTTGACCCGATAGTGCTTGAAACCTAATGTGTTCTCTTTAGGGGTTTTGCCGGAAAGGGGCGGGCAATGACAGATACGGATACTCCGCTGTTTACATTGCGCCAGGTTGCTGCTGCAACAGGCTGGAACCTTGGCACGATGCGAGACCATTTCGTCAAAGGTGTCTTTCCTTGGCATGAGGGCGACGGAAAGGCGAAAGCGGCAGGATCTACGAGCCTTCTGTCGCTCCGAGCTGCGATACGCCTGGGCATAGCATATCAGCTTTGGCGGTTAGGCGTGTCGCCACGTGATGCGTTCAGGGCAGCAACAACCTTCACGGACTTCGGCACAGCACCGACAAGCAATGAATTCCGCCTGTCTCGGCTGCCCGGTCACATATTTTCTGACGGCTACGACACAATCTTGCTTTGGCGAAAAGGAGAGGGCGCTCGCGTCATGCCTACGGATGAGGGAGGGTTTGTGAATATCAATCAGTTCATATGCGCACCCTTTGGCGGGAAGTCCGGACCGGTTGTTTTGGTGCGCGTGGAAGATGTGGTTGAGTCAGTCATGGCGTCGCTTGCGCCCGACGGGAAGCTGCCCGAGCGCAGCTGATTCAAGGATCAGGCTTTAAGCCTGTTGTACGGCGACCAGCCCATATCCGAATCCTGAATGCCAAAATACTGCTCGACCTCATGCGCAAGGAGTGGCGGAGAAAGCAGGTAGCCCTGAAGGTGGGTACATCCGGCCCTTTGAGCAAGGTTGAACTGCTCTTCGGATTCTATGCCTTCCGCGACGACCTCAAGGCCCAACTGTCGACCGATGGCAATCGCGCCTTCGAATACCGCAATTGCTCGCTTGTCCGCTTCCGCTCCACCAAGGAGGGACCGGTCCAGCTTGACACGATCAAGCGGGAAGGTCTGAAGGAAGGAGAGCGAGGCATACCCTGTCCCGAAATCATCGAGCGCGACGCGAAAGCCGATTGCACGCAGCGATTGCAAGATGAGGTTGGCCTTGCCGCTGTCATCGATTGCAATGCCTTCGGTGATTTCGAAGGTGATCCGATTGGGGGCAATGCCATGTTCGCGGCACCCGTTTCGCACGAAGCGAAGCAGCTCGTTGGAACGCAGTTCGCGCGGAGACAAGTTTATGGAGACATGCATGTCTGGCCATTTTTTGAGTTGCTGCAGCACCATCCCGAAAACCTTCTGGCCCAATGCCACAATCAGATTCGACTGTTCGGCAACCTGAACAAAGGCCTCTGGTGCCAGTTCACCCAGCTGTGGGTGACGCCATCGAATAAGCGCTTCCACCTCATTGCCATTATTTGAACCAATGGCATGAACAGGCTGGTAAGCCATGTAAAGGTCGCCATTTTCTATTGCATCTTGCAAATCCCGCTCGATCAAACGCCTTGCCCGAGCCGCGTTAGACATTTGCGAAGAGTAGATGACACCTTGACGTCGGCCGCGCGATTTGGCCTCGTAAAGAGCAGTATCTGCATTGCGCAGAACGTCAGTCGGCTTGGCATCGGGACGTGTTACTGCATAGATTCCAAGCGAAGCCGATGAGAGGATCCTATAGGGCCCGAGTTGGAAGGGCGCCTCGAACAGTTTTCCTAGGCGCCGTTTCAGGCTGCTCGCGTCGCAATCTACGCGCGGCGAGGTCATGACGGCGAATTCATCTCCGCCCAGACGCGCCACAATCCCGTCACCGCCAATTTCATCTTTAAGCCGCTCGCTGACGGCCTCGATCAGGCGGTCCCCGGTCTCATGACCATAGGTGTCATTGATCTCTTTGAATCGATCGATGTCAACGAGCGCTACAACAAATGGTCGCGCCTCGCCCGCGCATTGTTGCTTAAGTCGGTCATGAAACGCGCGACGATTTGGCAGCTTGCTTACCTGATCTTCATAGGCGAGCCGCCTCGCTTCCTCTGCCGTGAACCGCAAGCGGCCAGCCAGCATTGTGATCTTGCCGACAAAATAATGCCCTGCCAGCACACAGCTGACCGTCAGGAGGAGAAGCACCGGCAACAAGTAGGACAAGAACGCCTTGCCAGGCATTTGCTGCTTCCAGGCAAGTGAACCAATGGACTTGCCATTGTCGGCTTCCAACTCAATGAGCCCATCATCCGCGGCGGAACTGCCGACAACAAGCCGAAGATCTGAAACATTTATGTCGTTTCCAATCTTTGCAAGACGTTGGGCGTTCAGGCGCTTGACGGAGATAATGATCGGTGGATTTGCACTCCGGAGCTTCAGATTGGTCGTTGGCGTAAAGGTCATGGCACTAACAACTGCCGGCTCGCCTGCGAACTGCAGGATATTGGCACCCGCGCGCAAAGTCGCTGCACCTTCAAGAGCGCCATCGGTGGATTCTTGAGAGGCAAAATTGCCATCGCGCTTAGTCCAATGCCGGCGCGCACCGCCGCGAATCTCGTTTAGAATAGGATCTGCAGCGGCAATTGCCTGAGTGGCAGAAAGAGTGCCCGGGATTCTTTCGTGCTGATAGATGATATGCCCAGTGCCATCCTGAATGATGACAAGATCATGGCCGTAAGTACCCGTAAGGTAACTTCCAATTTCTTCGTCAATCCACCCAAGGTCCTTCCTTGGTATGCGTTCGAGCGGCTCGTCCCACAAGGCAACGCTCTTCTGCTCATCGAGCGTTTTGACAACAATGCGGTCGATCTCTTTTTCGATGATTCCGGATTCAATGCTCAATGCAGCCGAATTCATGGCTATTCCTGCATACACGGCGCCGATAATCACTGCGATCGCAAGTCCCATGAGGATCGCAGTGATCCTCAGCGCGAGTTTGCGATCGGCTCCATGTGCCAATCTCACGATCTTGGTCTGGACAGAAATTTCGACTGCTCCCGCTTTGCCGGTAAATGCATTTACGACACTGGTGAGCATTGTTTTAATTTGGAAATTCTGATTGATGGCGGTCGCGCCTCGGTTGTCTCCGGGCTTAAACTCCCTTACCATCGCCGGCATCGCTCGTTCTCGGGTGGATGTATCGCGTCGGGTTGCTCCCCAGCTAACGGGAAAATGACAACGCAATGACCATTGAGGTTTCACCAAAGGATCAAGGTCAAACGCCGACCCGAATTTTTCTAAGCTATACGCGTCAGGATCGGGTTCGTGCGGAGCCGATCATCAAAGCCTTGGAGACTGCAGGTTACCGGGTTTGGTGGGATGGACTGCTGGACGGCGGGGTAGCTTTTTCAACAACGACAGAAGATGAACTTGAAGGGGCTGACGCTGTAGTTGTCCTTTGGTCCAAAACCTCGGTTGCTTCGCATTGGGTGCTCGATGAGGCGACGCGCGGTCGTGAGCGCGGAAAATTGGTCCCCGTGACTCTGGATGGCACATTCCCACCCTTGGGATTTCGCCAGTATCAGTTGTTGGATTTGTCCAAGTGGCGCGGTTCGCCTGCGGCTGCCGAGATTTCGAATCTTTTGCGGGCCATAGGTGTCGTTGCAGGCCAGGCAGACGCACCAGCGCGCGTCTTGCAACCGACCAGGCAAGGCTTGAGCAGGCGTGCAATGTTCGCTGCTGGTGGTGGTATTGCGGTGTCCGCAACACTGTTAGGCTTTGGTGCTTGGAAGTTTGGCCTGTTTGGCAGCCATGTTGATGGGAACAGTGTGGCCGTTATTCCATTCAAGAATCTGAGCGGAAGTGCTGATCAATCCTATTTCTCCGACGGATTGTCTGAAGAAATGAGGTCGGCGCTTGCGCGAATTTCGTTGCTGAAGGTCGCCGCACCTACGTCATCGATAAAATTTCGAGACCATGTTGAAGATGCAAAAACGGTTGCGCGAAGACTTGGCGTGGCATTTCTTCTTGAAGGAAGCGTCCGACGTTCGGGTGACGTGGTACGAATTGCAGCCGAATTGATCGACGGGACGACGGGTTTCAGCCGATGGGCGAACAGTTTCGATAGAACCATCAAAGACATTTTCGCGGTTCAAAGTGAAATCGCAAACGCTGTAGCGAGTGCGCTGGTTGAGGAGGTTGCAGCAGACGGCGGCCAAGCACCAAATCTAGAAGCTCCAACCTCAGGTGGCACGCACAACGTGGCGGCGTTCGATGCCTATTTGCGTGGAAAGGCACTCTATAGCCTCCATGCTGACGAAAAGACCTATCGCGAAGCATTGGCTCAGTTTGATGCTGCCATTGCTGAGGACCCCAAATATGCCGCAGCCTATTCGGCTCGTGCCCGCTCCCTGACGTCCATTGCCAATCAATATGCCACAGCTGATCAATTTATTGCTCTTTACGGAGAAGCAGAAGCGGCAGCGCGTAAGGCGGTCTCGCTTGCACCGCGCTACGCAGATGCACAATCGACCCTGGGCGTGGTTCTTTTCCAGGGCAAGCTCGACTTCAGGGGCGCAAGACAGCCTTTTGAGGTGTCGCGTCGATTGGGACCGGGTGATGCAAATGTATTGGCCAGGTTTGCAACATTCTGTTCGGCTGTCGGTCGGTTCAACGAGGCAACAGAGTCTATGTCCCGTGCTCTGAAGCTCGATCCACTCAATCCGGCGATGTATAATTCGGCGGGTTTTGTGCAGTATTCGGCGCGTCGATTTGCGCAGGCGATCCCACTATACAAAAAGGCACTGGAGCTGAATTCCAAGCTGCCATTTGCGCATGCCTCGATTGGCAATTGCTATTTCGCGCTGAACAAATTCCAGGATGCCCGTGCTGAGTATTTGCTTGAGCCGCTCGATGTGCTGCGCTTGCCGGCCATTGCCATCGTCGCCCGCAAATTGGGCAATGAAGCGGAAGCGCAAGACGCGCTGAAACGTCTTACGTCAGATCGAGGCGAGGGTGCATCCTATCAACAAGCTCAAGTTAAGAGCCAGTGGGGAGAACTGCCCGGCGCTCTCGAAAAACTCGAGGAGGCCGCAAGGATCGGGGATACCGGTATTACGAATATGCGCAACGATCCCATGCTCGATCCGCTGCGTCAAAACCCGAGATTTATCCGATTGCTAAAGCAAGTGGGCTTCGATTAGGATGCAAGGTGTTCAACAAAGGGGGACCGGAAATGGGTGTTCTTAAAACTGCGACTATGCTTCTTGCTGCACCATTGTTTCTTACAGCTTGCAACAAGGCTGAAACGCCTGCAGCGGAAGCGACAGACAATGCCGCTACAGCTGCCACGGACAACGCGATGGACGCCGCAACACCTGCTGATGTCAACAACAGCGGCGTAGCGGAAATGTCGAGCAGCGGTCCGGGGATTATTCCGAGCAAGTCATCTGCCGAGGGCGGAGATCCTGCCGCAACGCAGACGACTAATACAACAACTGCTAACTGATAGCGTTAACGACGCGCCGGTTGCGCCTTTGGCAGCACAACTCACTGCCGCAGGGCCGCCGGCGTCGTCAGTTTGGCACATGCGCTAGCATCACTGTCTTGACCCATGATTTTGCAGATCCAGGATGCAAACGCTTCTATTTCGGTATAGACGCCGGGCTGTCCTGATGGGCCGCAATTCTTGTCGGTGCTCAACCCCCAGCTTACGACCCCAACGATTCTTGGCACTCGGCCGTTCGTCAGGATTAGCGGGCTTCCACTATCGCCCTTGCACATCTTCTTGCCGTCGGCGCGCGCACAGACGACCTTTGAAAGCCGAGCCATTCCGGCCTGCCTTGGACAACCGTTCAGATCCGTAGTCTGCAGCTTGATTGCTCGATTGAAGATCGTCGCAGGAAATTGGTCACTCGACTGCATTTTGCCCCATCCTGTTGACGTCACTGGCGTCTCTGGTGGAAGGTTAGGTCCAATGTGCAGTGCAACCGACTTGATCTCGACCGGATTGCGAGGGCGGCTGTCGGGAACCAGGTGTATAAGCGCGATGTCATTCGCAATCGGTTTGGGTGTGAAATCGTTGTGCACGAAAACCCTATCAATGCTGTAGACCATGGCGGAACTTTCAACCAGATCCTCGGCGCCGAGTTTGACCTTGAAGTATCTTTTGAAGAAAGCTTGCCGCTGGCCTTCGGATTCCCATTGTCCGTCAGGTTTGACGCAATGAGCCGCAGTGACAATCCAGAAGCGGGCAATCAGCGCGCCTCCGCATGCATGTCGGAATAGAGCTTGCGTGACCTTGTCACCATTTACTGGGAAATTGGCGAAATTTTCAGGCGGAGCGCCGTTGAACAATTCTGCCATGAACGGCATCCCGTTTTCCGGAACGACAAAGCTGCCGGCGCTGAACATGGTCGGCTCTCCCGGTGATTCTGCCTGACCTATCGGTCTCAGCTTCATCGTAGGAATTTCATCCTCATCAAAAACCCCGTCACCTGCTATGTCTGCCTGACCGTCGTCATCGTCGACGACGACCCACTCATATCCAGCCGGGGTCAAACTCGGGTCTTCGCGGATCGCGTCATCGTTAACATCTCCGTCTTCCTGAAGATCTTGTGGGTCGACGCAATCAAGATCGAGCGTTTCGTCGTTTTCATCTTCGGCAACCTGTTGGTCGCTTGTCACATTCTCCAATGGGGAGTCAGAGGCTTCGCAAAAGTCGGAAACATCCGCTTCATCTTCGGGGTCAACGCCCTGCGCGATGCCGCCACCTGATAGAAGCAGCAAACTAACCACAGCGAAACTGGCCTTGAGACGCTTGCGCCAACCATTCCTGACAAATGAATTCATGGAAGCCACCCTTATGCTGGCGACAAATTGGCGCCTGAATCGGGAAAGAGTCAATCAGGAGACCCTGCAGAAACTGCTACAATAGTTGACAGGCAGCAATAATATGGCATCGCAAGTGTCGTTAAATTTCGGGAGTTGGACATGAAGGTCACAAACAAGGTCGTCCCTGACGTAGAACAGGCTGCAGCATTTTTTTCCGGTGCAGAAGACGGCCCATTCGTGATGGTCAATCTTCTGAAATTCAAAGCGAATGCCGAATATCCGGACGGCACCGATTCACATTTGACCGGCGCCGAGGCATACGCACGCTATGGCAAGGCAGTTCGGGCGCATGTTGAAGCTGTCGGCGGCAAGACTGGATATGCAGGACCCGTAACCGGCCTTTTGCTTGGTGAAGTAGAGGAGTTGTGGGATATGATCGCGTTGGCCGAATATCCATCTCGCGCCGCCATGATGGCGATGATCCAGAGTCCGAAGTATCAGGAAATTGCTCGGCACCGTTCCGCAGGACTGCAAGGTCAATTGAACATCAGGACAAAGGGGACACTTGGATGACGCTGAGTTTCGATCTCTTCTGGTCATTTCGTTCGCCCTATTCCTATCTGGTGACAGACCGGATCGTCGCTTTCCGGAACGAATATGATGTCCAATGCAACGTGCGGCCAGTTTATCCGATTGCTGTCCGCCAGCCGGAATTTTTCGCCAATAGCGATCCGCTCTGGTTCAGCTATTTTGCGAGAGACATTCATCGCAGTGCGCAATTTCTCGAAATCCCGTTTCGTTGGGCCAATCCGGATCCTGTGCAAATGGATCCGCAGACGCGGACCTATCCGAAGGAGCAGCCATATATCTATCGCCTGACCCGGCTGGGAATGGCGGCGGTGGAGCGGGGCAGGGGCCTCGAGTTCATTGAGCAGGTTGGTCGCCTTATTTGGAGCGGCGCCGTTGCAGGCTGGCATGAAGGAGATCATCTCGCAGAAGCAACCGAACGAGCGGGGCTGGATCTGGCCATTCTTGACAAGCAGATCGATGAAGAAGCAGCCCGGCTCGACTTAGAGATTTCCATGAACCAGGACGCACAACGTGAAGGCGGGCATTATGGGGTCCCGCTCATGGTTTTTGATAATGAGCCGTTTTTCGGCCAGGATCGCTTTGACCAACTTATATGGCGGATGCAGCAGAACGGGCTCACCCGCCGCTGATTTTTGGCCCTGTCAACTGCCTTTGGGCGGCGAGAACATCGTGACCAGTTTGACAATACCACCAAAATACAGCGCGCTCAGGGCAATGGCCTTAGACATTTCAACGGGATCAAGCTTGTCCAAAATGACGGGAGCCGCAAGAACAGTGAGAAAAAGCATCGCACTCCGATTGATTGCCAAAGGCACCCAATTCATGATCTGAATATAGACCGCAATCACGATTACAATGAGCCCGGCGATCAATCCCTGGGTTCCGAACTCTCCAGCAAGCCAGTGAGATTGCCAGGCAAGCGCGAGGCCTACCAGAGCGCCGAGCGCACTCTGCGGCCATTGCTTCAAATCTGCTTCTTCGACTGCGGCCCAGTACCAAAAGAAAAGGAAGCTCGCGAAGAACGAGGAAATCCCAAGCAGTTTCAGACCAATAAAAATCCATCCGGCGATAACAGCTATGACAACGATCGTGATAATCAGGCCAACCATCGGCGTCGGCGGTGCAGGCTTTTGCGCCTCATCGGACATAAATTATCTCCCTCTCCCGTACTCGTAATTATAGCCCAGTAAACCCTTGCGGACATTTGCCCGTCGTTGTTTTTAACCTCGTAAAATTGGGTGTCGGGATCAGAGCAGTTTCTTCTTTTCGATTTTTTGGCTTCCAACCGGGAGCATAAACAACATTCCATCTTCGCCAACACTCATTCGTCCCTTGAAATGGTTGGGCGCGTCTCCCAGGAAAACCGGATAAAAAAATGGAGAAGGAATCACGGGTACAATATGGTTGAATACCAGTTCCTTTACGCCGGCTTCTCTTGCCGAATCCGCTGCCTGCTCCGGTGTTGTGTGGTAGTTGATAATATCGCGTGTTATCTGGGCGGTGTTCTTGATGCCCTTTTCGTCAAGCGCAGTGGTCAGAAGACCAACCAACTTTGGTTGCAGTGCTTCATGCACAAGCAGATCGGCGCCTTTGGCACTTGCGATCAACGCCTCAGATTTTGAGGTGTCACCGCTGAATACGACCGAACGGCCGCGATAATCGAAGCGGTAGCCTACGGCTGGCTTTACAGGTCCGTGATCGACCCGAATGGCGGTGACTCTCAGCCCGTCTCCTTCATAGACGATAACTGAATCGCCCTTTCCTGCATCGGGCAAGGCAAAAGGCATGGCCTTTGCTCCTGCACCCCCAGGAGGGGCGATTGCTGGCCCATGATGAGCTGTACGGTAGCCATTGTCGGTCGCATAGGCCTCGTCGAAACCAGCAATGACTCGTTCAATGCCAGTTGGTCCATATACGGGTAGCGGCGCTTTTGCTGCAGCACCGGTCCAACGCATGAGCATTATTGGACCCAACCCGTCGATATGATCGGAATGGAAGTGGGTGATGAACGCAGCGTCAAGGCGGCCAACCGGGAGACCCATCAAGGCAATGTTGCGGGCTGATCCTTCGCCAGCATCGACCAGAAACATGCGCTTGCCTGCAATAACTACATTGCATGGCCCCGCGCGGTTCGGGTTCGGCAGGGGCGAACCGGTGCCGCACAGGGCGACATAAAGTCCGTCGGGTAGCCCTTCAGTTCGATCAAGGCCTGCTCTCTTTTCTACAGCATTCCTATAAGCACGCTCACCCAATTGAGGTTGAAATATCCGAATACCCAACACTGTCAGGAGGAAAAAGGAGATCACTCCGACGAGCCACTTTGTTCGCGTCTTCATCTCGCCTCCGCTTCAGCTGACGGCCTCGATTTGCCGGTTTCTCCTATTGGCATTTGAAATGTCAGATGCAGAAGTTCAGGTCAATCGCAACGATTGCCGTAGTCAGCCAATCGGCTTCACGAATTAGCGAAAACTTGGGGTGGAACCGAACGATTGACAACCTCGCGCAGCGCAAATGCCGTTTCAATTCTCGCGACACGGGGAAGGGTGGCAATTTCCTGCCTATGAATGCGTTCATAATCTTCGATCGAACGCGCTGCGACTGTCATGAGATAGTCATCACGCCCCGACATCAAGTGACAACGCAAAACAGACGGGCAGGCAGCGGCGGCGGCTTCAAAGGCCGACAAGGCTTCGTCGCTTTGACTATCCAAGCTGATAGAAATGAAAACTGTTGCTGCATAACCAAGCTCTCGAAGATTCAGGTCGGCGCGGTAACCCGCGATAACACCGCTTTCTTCTAGCGCCCTTTGGCGCCGGGCAGCCGCACTGGGTGAGAGAGCAGCCGCTTCAGCAAGTTCGAATTGCGTGCTGCGACCCTGCTCAACGAGTCTGCGGAGTATTTTTCGATCATTCCGGTCCATTCCGCACATATTAGTCGTAATATGAGAATAAATCATCATTATTCCGCGAATCTACTGTCAAAGTCCGGAATCATCGCTGAGAATGTGCGGCAAAAGTCTGTTATAGGGGGTAAGTCACTTCAGCTAGGATGAACCTTCATGCGCATCGGCGTTCCAAAGGAAATCAAAACTCACGAATATCGCGTCGGGCTTACCCCGGCTTCTGTTCGAGAATATGTTTCTCGCGGTCATGACGTGATTGTCGAAACGGGCGCAGGCTCGGGCATCGTTGCAGACGATGCCGCCTATATTCAGGCAGGTGCTTCCATTGCTGCCGACGCATCAGAAGTTTTTGCCAAGGCTGACATGGTCATCAAGGTCAAGGAACCACAGCCCAGCGAGTGGGTCATGCTGCGCGAGGGACAGATCCTTTTCACATACCTTCATCTTGCTCCTGATCCTGAACAAACCAAGGGTTTGATCGCTTCCGGCTGCACTGCGGTTGCATACGAAACAGTAACAGATCGCGACGGAAGCCTGCCGCTCCTTGCGCCAATGAGCGAAGTTGCTGGCCGCCTTTCAATTGAGGCTGCAGGTCAGGCACTGCGCCGCTCAAATGGCGGCTCAGGCGTGCTACTTGGCGGTGTTCCTGGTGTTCAGGCAGGCCGTGTTGTCGTTATCGGTGGAGGTGTCGTCGGAACCCATGCAGCGCGGATGGCTGTTGGCTTGGGAGCAGAAGTGACGATCATTGATCGATCAATTCCGCGATTGCGCCAGCTCGATGACATGTTTCAGGGTCGTGTGCGTACCCGTTTTTCTACAACCGATGCCATTGAGTCCGAAGTTGCTGGCGCTGATGCCGTGATTGGTGCGGTACTCATTGCGGGGGCCAGTGCACCCAAACTTGTGACACGGAAAATGCTGGGCCTGATGAAGCCACATTCGGTCCTCGTCGATGTCGCGATCGATCAGGGTGGCTGCTTTGAGATGAGCCACCCAACGACCCACTCGGATCCAACGTTCGAAGTGGATGGTATCATCCACTATTGCGTCGCCAATATGCCGGGAGCCGTTCCGCAAACGTCCAGCCACGCGCTTAACAACGCAACTTTGCCCTTCGGCCTGTCACTCGCAAACAAAGGCCTGGATGCGATCCGGAGCAATGCCGGGCTTCTGGCTGGACTCAATGTGCACAGGGGCATCGTCACCAATGAGGCTGTTGCCCAAAGCCTTGGTCTGGAATGTCAGGACGGCGTCACGGCGCTCGGTGCCTGACGCTTAAAGCGCCCGGCACCAAACCGGTCGCCTTCAAGATCAGAACACCACGACACTGCGGATCGACTTGCCCGCATGCATCAGGTCGAACGCAGTGTTGATCTCTTCCAAGCCCATGACATGAGTGATCATCGGGTCGATCTGGATCTTGCCGGTCATGTACATATCGACGATCTTGGGAACGTCGGTGCGGCCCTTGGCGCCTCCGAACGCGGTACCCCGCCAGTTGCGACCGGTGACCAGCTGGAAGGGGCGTGTCGCAATCTCCTTTCCGGCTTCTGCAACACCGATGATAATGCTGGTGCCCCAGCCGCGATGGCAGGCCTCGAGGGCTACCCGCATGACGTCCGTGTTGCCCGTCGCATCAAAGGTGTAATCCGCGCCCCCATCCGTCATGGCCACGATCCTTGCGACTGTGTCTTCGCGGCTCATGCCCTTTGAATTGAGGAAGTCGGTCATGCCGAACTTGCGGCCCCATTCCTCGCGGTCGGGGTTGATGTCCACGCCGATAATCTTGTTTGCACCGGCGAGCCGCGCCCCCTGAATGACGTTGAGGCCAATGCCGCCCAACCCGAACACAACGACATTGTCGCCTACCTGGACCTTAGCAGTATTGATGACGGCGCCAACGCCCGTTGTGACGCCGCAGCCAATGTAGCAGCTTGACTGAAACGGCGCGTCCTCCCGGATCTTCGCCACAGCGATTTCCGGCAAGACGGTGAAGTTCGAGAAGGTCGAGCAACCCATGTAATGATAGATCGTCTGCCCCTTGTAGCTGAAGCGCGATGTGCCATCGGGCATCAGGCCTTGCCCCTGCGTTGCGCGAATTGCGGTGCACAGGTTTGTCTTGCCTGAGAGGCAGCTTTTGCACTGCCGACATTCGGGCGTGTAAAGCGGGATCACATGATCGCCGGGCTTTACAGACGTGACGCCTGCACCCACTTCGCGGACGATGCCGGCACCTTCATGCCCAAGAACACTAGGGAAAATGCCTTCACTGTCGAATCCGTCGAGCGTGTAAGCGTCCGTATGGCAGATGCCCGTCGCCATGATCTCGACAAGCACTTCGCCTGCCTTGGGTCCCTCAAGGTCAAGCTCCACAATCTCGAGTGGCTTCTTCGCTTCAAAGGCAACTGCGGCACGCGTCTTCATTCAGAGTCTCCCAATTTCAGCATTCCACAACATTGACGGCGAGGCCGCCTTGCGATGTTTCCTTGTACTTGTCACGCATATCAAGACCGGTCTGGCGCATAGTTTCGATGACTTTGTCAAGGCTGACCATGTGTGAACCATCCCCGATAAGCGCGAGCCGGGACGCGTCTATTGCCTTGACTGCGCCCATTGCGTTTCGTTCGATACACGGGATCTGAACCAGTCCTGCGACGGGGTCGCAGGTCAGCCCAAGATTGTGCTCCATGCCGATTTCTGCAGCATTTTCGATCTGTGCATTTGTCCCGCCCAGCGCTGCTGTGAGGCCCGCAGCTGCCATTGAACAGGCAACCCCAACTTCTCCCTGACAGCCGACTTCAGCTCCTGAAATGGACGCGTTGCGCTTGTAAAGTGCGCCGATTGCTGCCGCAGTCAGAAGAAAAGTGCGTCGTGTTTCGACGGTGCCGCGATAGCAGCGGTCATGAAAGCGCATGACGGCGGGGATGATACCGGCTGCCCCGTTCGTCGGTGCAGTAACAACGCGACCACCGGCTGCGTTTTCCTCATTGACGGCCATTGCCCAAAGATTGATCCAGTCCAGAATTACCAGCGGGTCATTGAGATTGGATTCCTGCCGCGCGCCGAGTTCGGCGGCAAGATACGGCGCCCTTCGTTTTACGTTCAACCCACCCGGCAATGTGCCAGCCTGCTTGCACCCGCGCTCGATGCTGTCAGCCATCGCCTTGGCGATCCTGTCCAGGCCTTCCTCGACCTTGTCAGCAGGTTCGCGTGCGCATTCATTTGCCATCATGATTTCGGCGAAAGTCATCCCCGAGGCGTCCGCCAGCGTGAGCAACTCGGTGCCCGAACAAAAATCGTAGGGAATCTCGATACTGTCGAGCGCGCGCGTGTTGCTCGTGGACTCGTCCTCGTCGACAACGAAGCCGCCGCCCACGGAATAATAGGCGCGCTCCGCCAATTGGACTCCGTCCGAGCCGAATGCCCTGAAAGTCATTGCATTGCTGTGAAAGGGCTTTCGCTCTCGTTGCAGAAAACGCAGATCATGTTCTGGATCGAATGCAACATCGTGTCGGCCCAGAAGAGAGATCCGGCAACGAATCCTGACATCTGAAATGATTGAAGGGGCTAAATCGAGATCGACTGTCGATGGCGTCGCCCCGGTTAAGCCTAGGATCAATGCCGTATCTGTTGCATGCCCTTTGCCGGTCAACGCGAGTGAACCATAAAGATCAATCGCCAAGCCTGTCGTTGAAGCCAAAAATCCCTTGTCCTCAAGCCACTCACAGAAACGACGTGCCGCAACCATAGGGCCAACCGTGTGAGAGCTTGAAGGGCCCACACCAATTTTGAAGAGTTCGAAAACACTGACACTCATTGGGGGGCTGGTACTTCCACAATGGAAACTTCATGCCCAACCGCAGACAGGAATTTGATCAGGTCTGGTCCTGAAAGGCCAAGTGTTGCGGTATTCCGCAAAGGGTGCACATTAACCCAGTCCTGATCCGCCAGCCTTGCATCAAGCACGACGCGAACAGCGCCTTCCGCATCGTTCATCGCGGCGAGTGGTGTTACCGATCCTGGCATAACTCCCAGCAGGCGCTCCATGTCATCCGCCTTGCCAAAACTCAGTTTCTTGGATCCAACCCGAGACGGCAGGGCCTTTAAATCCACGCGCGCATCATGCGGAGCAGTTACCAGCCAGAATTGGCCGCCTGCGTCCTTGAGGAAAAGATTCTTGGTATGAGCGCCGGGAATTAATTCATGCAACGCCGTGCTTTCTTCAACAGTGAACACGGCGTCATGGTCCTGCATTCTCCAGGTGATTGCCAATTCATTCAGCTTGGCAAGAAGCGATTCCTCTTCGGTCATCCCCTCACTGTCCTATTGGCCGACTGCCGTGCCGACTTTTCGCCGTAGCCAGTAGCCAAGCATGAAGGCAGCGGCGACAACGATGCTGGTCCAGAGCTCTATGGCATGGTCCTTGGAGAGCCCCATCATGATCAGAACGCCAATCATTCCGCCGATTGCGGCCCAGGTTCCATATGGATGAAACCACATCTTGATAAGGAGGCGATGCGGTGCCTCCGCCTCGAACCGTGTTCTCAAGCGGTATTGGGCAATAGCGATCAAAAGGTAGACGAAGAGCATGATTGCACCGGAGGCATTCACAAGGAAATTGAAAACCCGATCCGGAGAGAGAACCGATGCAGCGAGCGCACCATAGCTGAAGAGGCTCGCAATGAGGATTGCTCGGGCCGGGACCCTGGAACGGCTCAGTTTTACGCATGACTGGGGGGCATCCCCATTCTGCGCGAGCCCAAACATGGCCCTGGACGTAATGTAGATCCCGGAGTTCAGACATGAGAGAACTGCGACAAGCACGATCATGTTCATGATCAGATCCGCTTCACCATATCCCATCGCTCGCAAGGCATGTGCAAATGGCGATGTTCCAACTTCAATCTCATTCCAGGGAACGACCGAAACGATCATGAGAATCGACAAGACGAAAAAGATCAGGATCCGTGCTGAAACAGAGATAGTCATGCGCGCAATGGTGCGGGCTCCCTCTTGGGACTCTGCAGCGGCGAGCGTGGCAATTTCAGCACCGCAAAGGGAAAAGATAGTTGTGGCCACGCCAGCAAAAATCGCCGCCGTTCCGACTGGTGCAAATCCACCATGTGCAGTGAGATTTGAAAATGTAGGTCCAGCAGGTGACG
Organism: Aquisediminimonas profunda; assembly: GCF_019443285.1. Taxonomy (GTDB): domain Bacteria; phylum Pseudomonadota; class Alphaproteobacteria; order Sphingomonadales; family Sphingomonadaceae; genus Aquisediminimonas; species Aquisediminimonas profunda. Next base: position 2,630,509 of record NZ_CP080327.1, on the reverse strand, counting down.
TAAGACCCAAAGCATATGCGCCGGCCACGAGAATAAAAACTATGATGGCAATGACTTTTGTCGACGCGAACCAGAATTCAAATTCGCCATAGGATCGGGCCGACATGAGGTTTACGCCCGTCAGCAGCGCCATAAGGACAACACCGACTTCCCAGACTTCGAACTGCGGAAACCAGCCGCAGATGATCTTGGCCCCGGCAATAGCCTCGACAGCAATAACCACGACCCAGAAATACCAATAGAGCCAGCCCACAAGGAATCCGGCCCAGTTTCCAAGGCCTTGGCGCGCAAAATCGGGGAAGGTCTGCACACCAGGAATAGCCATCGCCATTTCGGATATCATGCGCATGACCAGCAGAACTAGAAATCCGGCCAGCGCATAACTCAAGACTGCGGCGGGGCCTATCGTGCTGATTGCACTCGATGAACCGACAAACAGCCCGGCACCGATAATCCCGCCAAATGTGATCATGGAGACATGGCGCGACTTTAGCGATCGGCTCAGCTGGTTGGCAGCCCGATCTTCCTCGAATACTGTAACGCCTTCCATCTCGGACAAACCCCCAAACCTGTTATAGGCGAAATGTCTTATCGGTATGGCGCTTGCTTGTCATGCAGCCAATAGGGCCGTTGGTTTTGCGACAAGGCAAATGTCAGCCATCGGCGAGCTAGGCAAAATCATCAGGCGTGACAGACTTCACGAATTGCACGAAACTCTTCGCAGCAATTTTTTCAAGCCATGGCATGCGTTTTTCAAACGGCTTGTCGTGGCCTGCAAAGACCGTCAGACCTTCCATTGAAGCTGAAATAAACAGGGCAAGCGCTTCGGTTTGTTCGGGTGTCAGATCCGGATTGATTTCATCTATAAACCCAAGAAGTGGCGCTCTTGCGCGCGCATAGAGCTCATGAACGCGATCAAAAACAAACGGATCGTGATTGGATAGTGCCCATAGTTCAGGAAAGACCCGTGTCGTCTTCTTGGTGCGAATATCTTCAAGGATCAGTGTGCAAATTTCCTCGAGACGCTGTTCAGGGCTTACGCCTTCTTCATGGATGATGGCTTCAAACTCTATCTCGTAACTTGTGATGACGGCATCAAGCAGTTCGCGAACGAGATCCTCTTTTGTCGGAAAATAATATGTAAGATTACCAAGTTTCATGCCGCAAGCCGCGGCGACCTTGCGCATGCTCATGGCGCGATATCCTTGCTCGACAAGCAGGTTAAGGGCCGCGCGCAAGATGGTTTCATGCCCTTCACGGCCACGAGCATACCCACCCTCACGGCTTCGGATATGAAGATCAGGGACGGTAAACTGGGGTGTCTGGCTGCCTGGCATTGCTCAAGAATGCTGACAATTTTTCCAATTTGCAATTTTTATCGTTCGACCAAATTAGGACACTAGACAAATTTGATTAGTTGGTGAAGATGGTGCTTCATAAGGCCGATGGGGTCGCCGAGGGGGGTCGGTTATGACGATTCGTGCGTTTGCAGTGACACTTGCCGCAAGTGCGATAGCATTCTCCAGCTCAGTAGCTGGACAAGATGCCCCGGCCTTGCCGGAGGAACCCTTGGGAGCTGTTGCTCCACTTCCTGCAATTTATCCTTCCAACTGGGTGATTGTCAGTGACTTCAATTTCAACGCAATTGTTGATGGTCGTGGCGTCGTCGTCGATACCTCGTCTGACAATCAGCCTTTCAAGGGCATGTTTCGGGCATCGCAATTTGCCAGTATTTTGAGTTCATCCACCAAACCGGAAATCTACACTGCGGAAAGTTTTTTCTCGCGACTTTCTGAAGGCGAACGGACAGACGCCATAACAATCTGGGACAAGGCGACACTGAAGTCCAAGGGTGAAATCCTGTTGCCGGGTGGCAAGCGGCAGCAGATCGTGACTTACAAGAATACATTTCAATTCACGAACAATGAAAAATGGGCGCTCGTGACGAATTTTACGCCCGCCCATTCCGTGACGGTTGTAGACTTGGATGGTCGAAGGGTTCTCGGGGACATCGAACTACCGGGCTGTTCCATGGTATACCCTACGGGGGATCGCGGGTTCACGACTTTTTGTGCAGATGGAACCCTGACCAGCATAGTACTTGATCCGGACGGCAAGGTTTCGTCGACAGTCACAACCAAGCCAATTCACGATATCGACAATCAAGCGATGTTTGCGATGCCCGCCATGATCGGCAAGACGGCGTGGTTCGTAACGTATCGCGGAATGATCCGTGGGTTCGATCTTTCTGGTCCCTTAGCCAAGCCCTTGAAAAAGGACTTTTCCGTAGGCGCCGCTGATGGCGGGCAGCCGGAATGGCGGCCGGGTGGCTGGCAAGTGATCGCGAGTGATGCAAATGGCAGGCTCTATGTGCTGATGACTCCTTTCGGTCGTGAAGGCAGCCATAAGGATGCGAGCACCGAAGTCTGGGTCTTGGACCCGGCAAGCAAGTCTCGCGTTGCCCGAATTGCGATGAAGGGACCTAGTGTTTCAATCGAAGTGACACGTGAGGCTTCTCCAAAGCTCGTCGTCGCGCGCGCAGATAGCGTGATTGATATCTACGATGCGACCAGCGGCGCGTTTGTTCGGACTCTTGGAAACCACGTCGCGTTCAATCCCCTTACAATTTCGGCGATGTAAGAGTGGCAGCAATCGCAATTTTTCTGGCGATCATCCTGGCCATGGCGGCCGTACACAAGGTCGTTGCGCCGGAACGCCTCGCGACAGCAGCGGCGCAATTGACGGGAATGGCGTCGCACTATGGCCAGATGCTGAGCCTTTCCGCTGCGGCCCTTGAGGGAGTTGCAGCAGTTGCGCTGCTGTTTCCGGATACAAGGGTGTTGGGTGCGAGCCTTGCCGCTGCTCTATGGTCCGGATACGCAATCTTGCTTTGGCGCCGTCGAGGGCAATCTTTGGACTGCGGCTGTTCATTCGGAAAACGCGAAAAGCCGGTCGCCAATTCCTCGATCGTGCGCGCAGCCGGACTGGCAGTCTTGGCAATGGGGCCAATCATCTGGCCAACCGAAGTTTTCACCGTTGAAGCCGTTTTTGCTGCTCTCGGATTTATGACTCTTTATCTGGCCCTCGATGAATTGATGGCCATTCCGAAACCCGCGTGGAGGCATGGCTGATGGTCATTTCGCAAATCCTGCTCTGGATCGCCGTAATTGTGCTGGGGACGCTGGTGGCAGCGCTAGCGCGGCAAGTCGGTATCCTGCACGAACGGATCGCGCCTGCGGGCGCCTTGACCCTTCACCAGGGCGTGAAAGTCGGGGACAGCGTCCAGCCCATGATCCACACTGCACTTGATGGCAAGATTGTCTCGATCGGCGGGAAGCGCGAAGGACGTAGCCAACTCGTCTTTTTTGTTTCGCCGGACTGCCCTGTCTGCAAGTCCCTCTTACCGGTGTTCAAGTCTGCGGCCCGTGCCGAAAGGGCGTGGCTGGATGCTGTGCTGGCAAGCGATGGAGACGAAACAGTTCAGAGACGGATGATCATGGAACAGGACTTGTCCGGATTTCCATTTGTCCTCTCGGAAGCTCTCGGACGATCGTTCGGGGTTTCCAAGCTGCCTTACGCAGTCTTGATCGATGAGGGCGGACACATTGCCTCGCTGGGGCTCGTCAACAGTCGCGAACATCTTGAAAGCCTGTTTGAAGCCAAGGAGCGGGGCGTCGCTTCCATTCAGGACTATCTCGCACGCCGTGAAGGGGAGGCATGAGGAATGGCTGATCTAGACAAATTTGCCGAACGGATCACTCGCGGGGTTGCGCGCGGCACGTCTCGTCGCAGCTTGCTTGCCTGGCTCGGTGGTGCTGCGACGGGCGCCGCAGTCTTTCCAGTGCTCCCTGTTTCCAGGGCCAGTGCGCAGTCTTCGGGGCATGGCGGCGGCGGCGGTGAACGCGCGCCGGTGCTTTCGGGCAATCCCCAAGATCCGGGCGACAGGACCCAGTGCGATTATTGGCGTTACTGCGCGATTGACGGCTTTCTGTGCACGTGCTGCGGAGGAAGTGTCAGCGCATGCCCGCCGGGCACGGAAATGTCTCCGATCACATGGATCGGAACATGCACCAATCCGGCGGATAAGCGCGCCTACATCATCAGCTACAATGACTGTTGTGGAAAGTCGTCTTGCGGTCAGTGCCTCTGCAACCGCAATGAAGGCGATCGCCCGCCGGTCCGGCCACAATCGAACAACGATACCAATTGGTGCCTTGGAACCGAAAGCCAGGTTTACAATTGCTCCACTGCCGTAATCATCGGCGTGGCTACGGAGCCGCGTTAATGCGTTTGGCGATTGCTCTTTCGCTCTTGATTTCCGCCCCGGCCGTGGCGGCACCTGATGGTGCGACGGTCTACAAGAAATGCGCAGCCTGCCATCTTCCGACAGGCGCTGGTGTTCCGGGAGCTTTCCCCCCATTTGGCGCCGATTTTGCGACATTGGCAAAATCATCGGCAGGGCGCCGTTACATGATCCTTGGCGTTATCAAAGGCATATCAGGCCCTATAACAGTCGCAGGCAAGGCCTATCGCGGGGTTATGCCCGCGCAGGTTGGTCTGGATGATGAAGCCGTTGCAAATGTCCTGAATCATATTGCGAACAACATTGCCAAGGCTGGCAAGGGATTTACTCCCATCACGCCGGCGGAGGTCGCCAAGGTGCGCGCCGGTGGCAATGGTTTGACTTCTGCAGCTGTCGCGCAGCTGCATGCGTCGGCAGGCGGACGGTGAAGCTGGCTGGTCTCATGATCATTGGGGCAGGCGCCGCAATGGGCATGACCATGGCCCGGGCGGACAGCACGCAAATGTCGTTACCTGGTGTCCACAGTCCGCGGCAGGCTCAAATAGACTACATGCTGAAATGTCAGGGATGTCACCGTCCTGATGGCAGCGGTGATCGCACCTCCAACCCGCCAATGACAGGCGCGGTTGCTCATTTTCTGAAGGTTCCCGGGGGGCGTGAGTATCTTGGTCGCGTACCGGGTGTTGCGACGACCGATCTGGATGACGTGCGGCTGGCCAATCTTCTGAACTGGACTCTTTATCGGTTCGACCGAGCCAGCGTCCCAAATGATTTCAAACCTTACGACGCTGCAGAGATTCGCCGCCTTCGTGCGTCACCCCTTCGTGTTGAAGCAGCAAGAACACGAGCCCAGCTCATTGCGAAGATGCCGGGAGGCTCACTTTAATCCGTTGAACACCAGCCTGCAGGGAGGCAATCATGCAACAAGCCAAAACAAGTCGTACTTTCTCGAGAATACTCGTCGCCTCACTTCTGGCCGGGGTTTCCTCCGTCGCCAATGCGCAGGCTGCTGCAGAAGAAGCGGATCCGAACGAAATCATCGTGACAGCGACGAAGCGCGCTGAAAATCTCCAGAGCATTCCAATCTCTGTCTCCGCAATCACTGGAGACACCCTCTCGAAAAGCCGCGTAACCCAGGCTGACGAGCTCGTCACAAAGATACCGAACCTGCAACTTACGTCCACAGTAGGCGACAATACCCCGATTTTTGCGCTGCGCGGCGTTTCGATGTCCGATTATAGCCTCAATCAGGCGAGCCCGGTCGCGACCTATTATGATGAAGTTTACAAAGGCAATTTCGCCTTCTTGGGCATTGCCCTGTTCGATCTTGAGCGGGTGGAGGTTTTGCGTGGGCCGCAAGGAACGCTCTACGGCAAGAACACCACTGGCGGCGCCGTCAACCTGATCAGCCGCGCACCCAAGTTGGGCGATACCAATGGTTACCTCAATCTGGGCTATGGCAACTACAATCGCTTTGACGTCAACGGGGCGGTGAACTTGCCTTTGGGTGAAAAGGCCGCGCTGCGCGTCGCTGGCACACTTTCGAAGGCTGACGGTTGGTTCAAGAACGTGCTGCCGGGCAAGCCGGATCTCGCAAGTGTCAGCGAATATGGCGTCAGGGCCGCGTTGTTGTTTGAGCCGTCCGATGGCGTGAAATTTGTTCTGCGGGGAGCGACAAGTTACCAAAATCCTCGCAATTATGGAATTTATGCTCAGCCAGAAGCGATCAATCGCCCGGGACTTTCCCGTCGCCAGATTGCAGCCAATGTCACGGACCGGCGGATTGCCCGCACCTATTCCGCTTCGCTCACAGGCAATATCGATGTTTCCGACGGGTTGACGCTGACAAGCATTACGTCTTGGGACAAAGGGCGCCTGCGCTTTTACGAAGATACAGATGGCCAGCCCAACCAGCTTCTTGAGATTCCCTACGTCGACAGGGCCACTCAGTTTGCGCAGGATCTTCGGCTGACAAGTGACTTCGACGGTCCGCTGAACTTCATTCTTGGCGCGTATTACAATCGCGAAAAGGTATTCAATCAGACCACATTTGAAATTGGCAAGGACATCGATTCTGATGGCTTGCCTGGCGTGACCGACGCTGATTGCGCAATCGGGCTGCCTCTTGGCTGCCTTTTCGACAACAGCTTCGATCAGTTGAAGAAGAGCATCGCGGTCTACTCGGACGTGAAATTCGCGGTATCCGATTCAATAATGTTGCGCGGCGGCCTGCGCTACACGCATGACACTGGCGACCAGACAAATTTCCGGTCTGATGCACTCGGCCCCAATCATGTGCTCGTCGTCAACCTCATCCCGAATTCATCATTGCATTACAAGACGAACAATCTTTCGGGCAAATTCGGGGTCGACTACAAACTGGATGGAGGAAACCTTCTCTACGCCAACTACAGCCGTGGATATCGGGCAAAGAGCTTCAACGCACAGGCGTTTTTCGATCCTTCCGAGCTTTCGATTGCCAAGCCGGAAAGCGTGGATGCGTTTGAACTCGGTGCAAAAACACAGTTTGCGGATCGCCGCGTGACGCTCAACATGGCGGCCTTCTATTATAAATACAGGAACCAGCAGTTCATCAACATCAGCCCGAGCACAGCGGCGCAAACGCTGGAAAATATTCCGCGCTCGCGTATTCTTGGTGGCGAAGCAGAATTAACGGCTCGTGCGAGCGACAAGCTGACTTTGCGCGCCGGCGTCGGGCTGCTTGATACCAAGATCCAGCAGGGTATCGTCAGCGGTGTCAACGTCGCCGGAAACAAGCTTTCCAATGCGCCGTCGCTTACATTCAATGGCGGCTTCGATGTGACTGCCTTCGACACTGGTGCCGGGAAGCTGAGCTTGCACGGTGATCTTGCCTATTCCGCAAGCCAGTATTTCGAGGTGATCAACATCCCGCGCCTGAAGCAGCACTCATACGCCCTGCTGAGCGGACATATCGATTGGGAGTCCGCAAACGGACGCTGGAATGCGTCGATTTGGGGCAAGAATTTGACGAACAAATTCTACTTCACATCGCGTGTCGACCTGCTGGCCGGGTTCGGATTTGACTATAATCATATCAGTGCACCTCGGACTTATGGTATCACCGTGGGCGTGAAATACTGACCGGCCCAAGACCGGCGAAGGAGAGTGGAATGTCCGACTACAAACTGTTGATTGGCGGCAAGCTCGTTGATGGCGACGCCACAATGGACGTCATCAATCCGGCGACCGAGGAAATTCTCGCTACATGTCCTCGCGGAAGCGAGCGTCAGCTCAATGAGGCTGTTGCTGCTGGCAAGAAGGCCTTCAAAGCATGGGCCAAGACACCAATGGCGGAACGACGGGCATGTGTGATGAAGCTTGCCGATGCGATCGAGGCCCGTCTTGACGAATTCGCGCGCCTGTTGACTCAGGAACAGGGAAAGCCCCTCAGCGAGTCTACGGCAGAGATCGCCTACACTTCCGCTTTCCTGCGCTATCTTGCGTCGCTCGACCTTGAAGGCCGCTTGATCGAGGACAATGATAATCGTCGGGTTGAAATGCGGCGGAAGCCCCTTGGCGTCGTTGGTTGCATCATCCCGTGGAACTTCCCGGTTTTGATCGTCGCCTTCAAGGCTCCCGTTGCCTTGCTTGCGGGGAACACAATCGTCATCAAGCCTGCACCGACGACCCCACTCACAACGTTGCGTCTGGGCGAACTGTGCGCCGAAATTTTCCCGGCTGGCGTCGTGAATATTGTGACAGATCAGAATGACCTTGGTGCAGCTCTCACCAGTCACCCGGACATTGCAAAGATCAGCTTCACGGGCTCCACCGAGACCGGCAAAAAGGTCATGGCAAGCGCCGCATCGACGATCAAGCGCATCACGCTTGAGCTTGGCGGCAATGACGCGGCGATCGTCTTGGGCGATGTTGATCCCAAAGTCGTGGCGCCAGGCATCTTTGGCGGCGCAACGATGAATGCTGGGCAAGTTTGTCTCGCGGTCAAACGTGTCTATGCGCATGACTCGATCTATGATGAATTGTGTGACGAACTGGCAAAACTTGCTGATGCTGCAATTGTCGATGACGGGCTGAAGCAAGGAGCCCAGATTGGACCGCTTCAGAACAAGATGCAGTACGAAAAGGTGAAGGGTTTCCTTGAAGACGCACGCGCAAACGGTAACATAATTGCCGGAGGCGAGGTCATGGATCGCCCTGGTTATTTCATTCGACCGACGATCGTGCGCGATGTTAAGGATGGGACCAGGATTGTTGATGAAGAGCAGTTCGGACCGATACTACCCGTTATCCGGTTCACCGATGCCGAGGACGCACTGGAGCGCGCGAATGCGTCGCCGTGGGGGCTTGGCGGCTCTGTGTGGTCCAACGATCGCGACAAGGCATATAATCTTGCATGCGAGATGGAATCCGGGACCGTCTGGATCAACAAGCATCTCGATTTCGGACCGAACATTCCTTTCGGCGGAGCCAAGCAATCAGGCATTGGTGTAGAATTCGCTGAAGAGGGGCTGCATGAATTCACGCAAATCCAGGTTATCAACGAAGCGCGATGAACCAGCGGCTCAGCTATTCAAAAGGCCCGGTCGAGCCGCCGTTGCTCGAATACACGATTGGCGAGGCGTTAGAGCTTGCGGCGAAGCACTGGCCTGCCAATCTGGCTCTGGGGTCCTTGCATCAAAAGATCAGGTGGTCATGGGCAGAGCTTGATGGTGAAGTAAACCGGATTGCGACCGGTTTACTTGCCCTTGGCGTAAGGAAGGGCGACCGGGTCGGAATTTGGGCGCCTAATTGTGCCGAATGGACCGTTATTCAGTTTGCAACGGCGAAGATTGGCGCAATTTTGGTTACGATCAATCCTGCCTATCGGGTCTCCGAAGTCGAATATGCACTGAACAAGGTAGGTTGCAGCGTTCTTGTCACCGCGCCGCGCTTCAAGACCAGCGACTACATCGCAATGTTGCGGGAACTAGGGCCCGAAAAGCTTCCGCACTTGCGCATCATGATCTCGCTGGGTTCTGAACAGCACGATGGCTTTTTGCGATGGAGCGACCTCGGCATTGCACCAGACCGAGCGGCTTTAACCGCTATTGCTTCAATGCTCGATCGAAATGACGCCATCAACATCCAGTTTACAAGCGGCACCACAGGCTTTCCCAAGGGAGCGACTCTCACACACCGCAATATACTGAACAACGGGCTACAGACCGGGCACATGATCAAGCTTGGCCCAGAAGACCGCATCTGCATTCCAGTGCCACTTTATCATTGTTTTGGCATGGTCCTTGGTAATCTGGCGGCACTGACGACCGGCGCGGCGATGATTTATCCCGGCGAAGCCTATGATCCGCGGCTGGTGCTTGAGGCCGTTCAGACAGAAAGCTGCACGGCACTTTATGGAGTGCCGACGATGTTCATCACGATCCTCAACCAACCCGATCTTGCGGATTATGACGTCTCTACGCTCAGAACCGGAATCATGGCCGGATCGCCTTGCCCGATTGCGACGATGCGAGAAGTTATTGATCGTCTCAATATGCGGGAGGTAACAATTGGCTACGGCATGACGGAAACGAGCCCATTGACCACCCAGACAGCTACCGGCGATCCGTTGGACGAACGTGTGTCGACCGTAGGGCGTGTCCATCCCCATGCCGAGGCGAAGATCGTCAATTCTGCAGGGTCCACGGTCCAGATCGGTGAACAAGGCGAATATTGTTCCCGAGGCTATGCGGTGATGCTCGGTTATTGGGATGATCCTGAAAAGACGGCCGAAGCAATCGATGCTGACGGGTGGATGCATTCCGGCGACCTCGCGACCATGGACGAAAAGGGCTATGTGCGTATTACCGGCCGCATCAAGGACATGATCATCCGAGGCGGAGAGAACATCTATCCGCGCGAAATCGAAGAATTTCTCCTTTCGCATCCGCATGTGGCCGATGCGCAGGTCTTTGGCGTTCCCGATGAAAAATATGGCGAGGAAGTCTGCGCTTGGGTTATTTCAAAACCGGGCGTTACTGTATCGGCGGAAGATGTGATCGTGCACTGCAAAGGCAGGATTGCGCATTACAAGGTGCCTCGCCATGTCCGAGTAGTTGATAGCTTCGTCATGACTGTAACGGGCAAGGCGCAGAAATTCGAAATGCGCAAGATCATGCAGGCAGAATTGGAAAGCGCCTGAATGCTTGTGCTAGACTCAAACGTCGGCCCCGTTGCCCGTTTGGTGCTTAACCGGCCGACAGCGGGCAACAGCCTTTCACTGGATCTTGTCTCCGAACTGCGTGCAAAGTTTGCTGCCCTTGCTGCCCGCGAGGATATTAAGGTCATCATCCTGTCTGGGGCAGGGGGGAGAATATTCTGCGCCGGCCATGATCTCAATGAATTCTCGGGTCAGGAGGATCAGGACTTTCTCGCGCGTGACTTTGCGGGGCTTGCTGGACTGATGCAGGACATCATGGATCAGCCGCAGATTGTCATTGCTCTCGTCGAAGGTGTTGCAACGGCTGCTGGGTGCGAACTCGTAGCAGCTTGCGACCTAGCCTTGGCTTCTTCAGTTGCCCGTTTCGCTGTCCCCGGCATCAATATAGGGTTCTGGTGCCATACGCCCCAAATTCAATTGACCCGTGCCGTTGGTCGGAAGCAGGCAATGATGATGCTTGCGACCGGAAGACTATTTCCCGCAGCCCATGCGCTGCAAATCGGACTGATCAATGCTGTCCACGATCCCGACGATCTCGAAGAGGCAGTTGACGCGCTGGCAACAGAAATAGCCTCGAAGTCCGGCCGAGTGCTGCGGCTAGGCAAAAAAAGCTTTCGCGCCCAGGCTGAAATGCCTGTTCCGGAAGCCTATCGATTTGCGCAATCGGAAGCACTTGCCAATCTACAATTGGACGACGCACGTGAGGGGATCTCAGCGTTTCTTGAAAAACGCCCTGCGCGCTGGCCGGGCGAATCCAATTAGCCATATTCAGATCCGGACCTTCAACGTCAAAAGGGACTGTTTTCGAAGCGCGGCTCCCGGACGCCAAGCAGCATGACCAAAAGCGCGGCAGCCAACAAGCTGATGGAGACCCAAATGAGCGGAACAAAGCCGAAGGCAGCCGCTATAATTCCGCCAATAAATGGTCCGATGGCCGCAACTGATGTTTCGGCGGTTGTCGAAAGCGCAAGCCGCATGGGCGTATCTTCGCGCGCCCCGAATTCGAGCACCAGTGTCTGCTGGCTGAGCGAATAGCCGCACATGGCTGCGCCAAGCGCGACAAACCCCAACACGAAGCCAGTATGATCGCGCGCGACCAGCATCAGGACGAATCCCACGAGCCAGATGACGTTGGCCAGAATATAAACCAGTCGGAATCCCTTGCGATCGCCAAGCGCCCCCCAGACAAGGTTGGACAGTGTTTCTGCGCCCAGGAACGCCAATGAAAAGAGTCCGAGTGACTTCCCATCGAGATGCATGACATCTCCAGCATGGAGTATGCAAAAGGGCATCGCGATCCGTCCGCCGGTTGTCAATAATTGCGCGATGAGGAAGTTCCGATAGCTCCTTTCAGCCAAAAGCAGCGGCAATTCCCGCATGCGATCCCGCAGCCGCATTGGCGCCCGTGGGCGATGGTTGTCGGGTTCCCTTATAAACAGGGCCAGCATTGTAAGGCCGACACTGGTCAGGATGAAGCTGAGCATGAAGGTCGTCGCATATCCGTTCCCGAGGATATTCTTTTGGATCAGGATACTGCCGGCCCACCATGAGAGTGCTGCTGCAATCGCGCCTCCGGCGAGATTGCGATAGCCTTGAAGCCGTCCCCGCTTTTCGATCGGGATCACTTTTGCCATCAGCATCTGGAACGAAACACGCTGCGCGCCGGAATAATAGCCGAGAAGGAAAAGGAACCCCATCGTGGCGAGCACCAGCCAGATGCCCGAGAGAAACCAGCCCGAAAGTGCAAGACCCAGAAGCTGAATGCGCATCATGGTTCCGTTGCGCATCGCGTTAGGCAATATCCGGCGTTTGTCTTCGATCTCACTGGCGCTCAGGAGGGGAGACAGGACTGCACCCACCTGCTGAAGCGCCTGCGACAGTCCGACCATGACGGTCGATCCGGTCAATGCAAAAAGATATGCGGGCACGAACGTCGGGGCGTAAATCAAACGAAAGCCGGTCATCCCGAACATGCCGTGCGAAAAATTCGCAAAATAGTTTCGTCCGAGATTGCTCCTCACAAAGCGTTCATTCGCGCGATCATCGGGAATCAGTCGATCGAGCCCGGTATCCGTGCCTATCGGCTCAAGATCGTCATCTATCGTCAATACTTGCCCCGACATTCGCTGCGTTGTCTTGCTTTTCATCCATGGCAGGCGACACTAAGGTTGCAAAGCTCTTCGCAAGATGAATTTGAAACTAAGGGGATTGAGGATGCGGCTGAAGGCTCCACGTATCACTCCGCTGATTGATGAACCCGATCGTGCGATGCTGCGCAACAGTTTGGGCGTTCAGCCTGAGCCGCACATGGCACTCGATTCAGACGTGACAGATTATGAGGCCGCTGCATGAGCATCTCTCTTTACGCTTTCAATTGCGGATGGTTCCAATGCAAGGCGGGCTTCTTCATTGAAGGCCTGGAGGACCAGAGCTTTGTCCGCTCCCCTGTGCCGGCTTATCTGATCGATCATCCCAAGGGCAGGGCACTTTTTGACACAGGCCTGGGTGAGCGCAATCGGCGGGCCATCGAAGCACGTCTGCCTCATGACAAGTTCGGGCTGGAACTATTCGAAGGAATGGACATAGCCGCACGCCTTCGTGCCATTGATGTCGACCCGTCCAGCATAAACTGGATCATCGCGTCCCACCTCCACAATGATCATTGCGGCGGCATGATGTTCGTCCCCAATGCGACAGTGATTGTCCAGTCCAAGGAATGGGCTGCGGCACAAGCATGCGAAGATCCTTGGGTTTACAACAAGGTCGACTTTGACACGGGGCACAGCATCAAGGCGATCGATGGCGAACTTGATCTGTTTGGTGATGGAACGGTCATGATCGTTCCGACTTACGGTCACACGCCCGGCCATCAAAGCGCAATTGTCCGGCTGGCCGGCGGCGAGATCCTGCTTGCGGCGGATTGTTGCTACACGGAACGCAACCTCAATGAACGCGTATTGCCGGGTTTCACGTTCGACAAGGAAGCAGGGTTGGCAACACTCGACCGATTGGCCCAGCTCAGAGCCAAGGGCACACGAATCATGTTCGGGCACGACGCGACGATGTGGAAGTCCGTAACCGAGGGCGCACCTGTTTCCTGATTGGACTTGCGCTAAGCCCCTTTCCCTTGTGCCGACATGACTACGCGACCGTCAGAGCCCAAGGCAGCGAGTGTGATCGCATTGTCTTCCTGCGTGGCGACCAGATGCAGAACCTCTCCTGCAAAGGCAGGCGACTGACCGCGAAAGGAAAATTGCTTCAGTCGGTTGTGGCCAATTTCGCGTCCGACCAGATCCAGCAACAATGTGGCCGTGAGCGGACCATGGACGACCAACCCGCGGTAGCCCTCCACGTCAACGGCATAGGGAAGATCGTAATGTATGCGGTGGCTGTTAAAGGTCAGCGCCGAATAGCGGAACAAGAGTGGTCGCGACGGCGTCAAGGCGCGGTGCCATTGCCAAGCTCCCAGCTCTGGCGAACCTGTGCCACTGGGCGCTGTCGCGGCGCTGGTCGCTTCGCGATAAACGATCGTCTGACGTTCGCTGACCGCCAAAATGCCATTCGCATGAGTCCGATGCTCGATGGTCACGAAAACGAGCGGTCCGGTTCCACCCTGCTTTTCGTCAATCGCGGCAATAGTCGAGTGCCGCTCGATATTCGCGCCAGCATGAATGGGCGCATGAAACTCGACTGCACTTGAAGCCCACATTCTGCGCGGCAAGGCAATCGGGGGAAGGAACCCGCCCCGCTTCGGATGGCCATCGCTATCGAGCATCTCGGTAGCCGCTTCAGGCAAGCAAAGGCACCAGTGTATGCCTTGCTCTGCCTTCACACCCGTTTCAGCGCTATCCAGTGTCGCCCGAAAGCGCGCCAGCAAGCCGGGCGTCAACACATCATTTTGCGTCATTTCCCGTCCGATCCAGTCCTGCATCAGTAACTCCTTGGCAGGCCAAGAACATGTTCTGCGATGAAAGACAGGATCATGTTCGTTGAGATGGGCGCAACCTGATAAAGCCTGGTTTCCCGAAACTTGCGCTCAATGTCGTATTCCGCTGCGAAGCCAAAACCGCCGTGTGTCTGGATACAGGCTTCACCCGCTGCCCAGCTTGCTTCGGCAGCAAGCATCTTGGCCATGTTGGCTTCTTCACCCACAGGCTCCCCAGCCTCGTATTTGCGAAGTCCTTCGCTGACCATCAATTCAGCCGCACGCATTTGAGCATAGGCGCGAGCAATCGGGAACTGGACACCCTGATTCTGACCAATAGGGCGATTGAAAAGCACACGCTCTTTTGCATAGGCCGAGGCCTTTTCGATGAACCATTTTGCGTCGCCGATACATTCTGCAGCAATCAGCAGGCGTTCCGCATTCATCCCGGACAATATATATTTGAAGCCTTGGCCTTCTTCGCCGATCAGGTTGGCAGCAGGCACTGCCAACTGGTCGAAAAAAACTTCGGTCGTTGAATGGTTCATCATCGTTTCGATAGGGCGAATGGTCAGCCCGTTTCCAACCGCAGCCTTCATGTCGACCAGGAAGACCGACAGCCCATCTGTCCGTTTCGAGACGTGTTCACGTGGCGTTGTGCGCGCGAGGAGAAGCATCAGGTCGGAATGTTCTGCCCGGCTCGTCCAGATCTTCTGACCATTGACGATATAGTGATCGCCATTCGGCTTTGCTGTGGTTTTGAGGGATAGCGTGTCTGTACCGCTGGTCGGCTCCGTCACGCCAAAGGCTTGCAGTCGCAATTCTCCGCTTGCGATCTTGGGGAGATAAATTTCCTTCTGGGCTTCGGATCCATGGCGGAGCAAGGTCCCCATGATATACATCTGGGCGTGGCACGCGCCGCCGTTACAACCTTGCTTCTGGACTTCCTCAAGAATGGCTGCAGCGGCGGAAATCGGCAATCCTGCGCCTCCGTAATTTTCGGGGATCAGAGCTGCGAGATAGCCCGCATTTCCAAGCGCATCGACGAATTCAGTAGGATAAGCGCGCAGTTTGTCCTTGGCGCGCCAATAGTCTCCAGGGAACTGCTGGCAGAGTTTGGCGACTTCCTCTCGGATCTGGGTGTAATCGTGAGTCATGCCCGTGCAATGATTCCCTTGTCGTGAAGTGCGCCAATAGCGCCGCTTGAAAGTCCGAGGGTCTCCGCCAGAACTTCGTCGCTGTGCTGCCCAAGCAGTGGCGCGCTCCGGGCGGATTGGCGCTGAAGCTGGGGGATGGATGCGATTGTGCCGGCGGCTGGATAGTCAAGGCCACTCGGATTTTCAGCCGAACCAAATATCGGGTTATTGCCGACCAAAACGGGGTCATGAACAGCCTGCTTCATGGATTGATACGGCCCATAACAGCATCCATTGGCGTCGAACGCGGACTTCAGATCTTCATAGATCCAGCCCGAAACTTTCGATTCCACCAGCGGAAAAAGAGCGTCCCGGTGCTGGAACCGCACCCCTTCGTCCTTGGCAAATGAAACTCCATGAGAAGATTCGATCACAGCGACTTCGCCTGAGATACCTAGTACTTTGACAAGCCCGGTCCATTGTCGAGGCGTTATCGCCATGATCATGAGACGAACATTGTCTGCTGTCACAAAGTCACGCCCGAACGCTCCGTAGACCGTATTGCCAAGGCGTTCGCGATTGGCGCCGGTACTGAATATTTCCGCAAGCATGCCCAGATTGGCTACGGTACCAATTGCTACGTCAGATAGTGGAATGCGCACTTCCTGGCCGGATCCAGTCGCATCTCGGTGGCGGAGCGCGGCCAGCATTGCAAAGGCTGCATAGGCGCCCGTAAGCAAATCCCACGCAGGCAAGACATGATTGACGGGCTCGGGGCCCGGTCCCGTCAGGTAGGGAAAGCCGACTGCTGAATTGACTGTGTAGTCCAAAGCCGGGCCACCATCTGCCATACCCATAACCCGCACCGTAATGAGGTCGGGCCGTTTGGCAGACAGCGCGTCATGAGCAAGGAAGCCATCAACGGGGAAATTTGTCACAAATTGGCCGGTTGCTGCAACAATAGACTGTAGCAATTCACGTCCCTCTGGTGCTCCCAAATTTAACGCAACCGACTTTTTGGCACGGTTCAGGTTTTCCCAATACAGGCTTGATCCATTTTCTGCCTTGGGCCAGCGCTTGAAATCGGGGCCGCCACCAATCTGGTCGATGCGGATGACTTCAGCGCCCATTTGAGCGAGATAGAGACCAGCAGTCGGAGACGCCACGAATGACGATGCCTCGATGACACGTAAACCTGAAAGCAACGGATACATCGAACAAGGGTCCCCTTTTCACTAATTCAGTTGACGCCAAAGAGTTTCGCACATCAGGGAGTTTGCGAACAGCAAGTGGAGCAAAAAGGCAAGTGCGCGATCGAGTCTTGACCCTGGAGGGGGTCCATAATTTCAGGGATTACGGAGGCTATATTACCAGAGACGGCGCAAAGCTGAAAGTTGGACGGCTTTTCCGTTCAGGCCAGCATGTCGATGCGACCCCGGAAGATCTTGAGATAATCAGTCAGCTGAATATCGCGACAATTATCGATCTGCGCGGAAACAGCGAAAGGGTTCAGTTTCCTTGCGTGCGGCCCTTGAACTTTGCGGCCCAAGTCCTTTTTGCGGAAGGAGAGACTGCAGGCGCAGCGCATGCTCCGCACGTTGAAGCGGCACGGGATGTCACGAATGCCTCAGAAGCCCATGCTGCGATGGTGCGGCTTTATGCTTCCATGCCGTTCCGTCCGAGGTTGATTGAAGTCTTCCAGCTCTATTTTAGTGCATTGGCGGTTAGCAAGTCAGCTACGCTTCTGCACTGCCTCGCCGGCAAAGATCGCACTGGGCTGGCTGCCGGTTTGCTTCATCGATTGCTAGGTGTTCATCAAGATGATGCCATGGCAGACTATCTGCTCACAAATAAGGCTGGAAACTTGGAGCGCCGGATAGCTGCGGGCGCAGAGACTGTGCGCGCGAATTTCGGGCATGCCATGGGCGACGATGCAGTGCGTACTCTGATGTCCGTTCATCCGGAATATCTCGACACGGCATTTGCCACTATCGAACGCGAGCATGGAAGTATTGAGGCCTACGCTCGTGATGTCCTCGCCGTGACGGATGACAAGCTTGAAGCCATCGCGAGCCAGCTTTTAGCGTGATGGAATTCGATGGTTGAGCTAAAGGAACGCTCGCAAATCTGAGATAAAGCGATCGAACTGATCGTGATGGAGCCAATGTCCGGCATTTTCATATTCAACCACGCGCGCACTCTTGAAGTGTGAAATGCGGCCATCCTTTTCAGGGTTGGAGGCCCAACTGTTTGCCCCGTAGAGCATAAGAACAGGGCAAGCGATTGAATTCCAGATGGCGTGCAGATCTTCCCGGGGCATGTCGAAGGCGGCCCAGATGTTGAGATAATTGTCGAACTTCCAGCTCCAGGTGCCGTCCTCATTCCGACTGGCCCCGTGAATCGTAAGGTGCCGCGCCTGCTCATCGGTCAGGTAAGTATTTTCAGCCTTCATCCGATCAAGCGCTGCATCGAGCGTTTGATAACGACGCGGAAGTCGCCCGGAAGCGTTTCGCTTGTCTTCAATCCACTGCCGAAATCGCTTTTGTATCCCAATTGCATCCCGTTCTGCCTGCACTGCAGGGGAGTGACCAAGGCCTTCGATCGCGACAAGCCTGCGCACATTTTCCGGATAGAGGCCCGTATAACGCAGAGCGATGTTCCCGCCCATTGAATGGGCGACAATCGTTACTGGAGCGAGGTTCAGTTGATGGATAAGTTGCGCGAGATCGTAGACGAACGACGACATTTCATAGTTACCGTCCGGCGACCATTGACTGTCACCATGGCCGCGCAAATCCGGCGCGATGACATGCCAGTCTTCCCGCAGTTGCTCTGCGGCCCAATCCCAGCTTCTGCAATGATCCCTGCCGCCATGCACGAGCAACAAGGGCGGAGCCTCGCTGTTGCCCCAATCTACATAGTGCAGTCTCAGTCTCTGGGAAATGAAGCTGTTCGAAGTGGGGCCGTGAAGTGTCATGCGCAAAAAATGTCTCGATTACGAAGCGATTGCTTTGCCGAAGGAGCGAGTTCCCCGCAAGCTCGGTTTTGACAGGAGTTTTTGATCGAGACGACAAAAAAATGCCCTTCCCCCGATGGGATGGGGAGGAAGGGCAAAGTTCGGGGTGGGAGGGTCAGTATGGGAGATTATTTTGCCTTTTCGTTGCACTTGGCGAGCGCAGCTTCATCGAATGACTGGCCGTCTGCGGTGAAACTTGCGACTTTTCCAATCTTCTTTGCCGCCTGAGCGCAAACAATGGCAGCGCGGCTGTTAGCCTTGGGCGCAACATAACCTTCGCCCGCACGCTTCCAAATGACATCGCTTGAAACGAGCGCTTGGCCGGAAGCGGGAGCGGCAACAGGAACGAGCGTATAACCGGCACTGCCCTGAGCAAGCGCCGGTGTGGTGGTTGCCAGAAACAGCAAGGCGGATGTTGTGAATGCGGCGGCAAAAGCAACAATACGGTTCATGGGGGAGGTCCTTTCTAATCAGTTGCGAATCACCACTTAATGCATTAGGTAGCAAGTTGCAACCTAAAACTTATATTTTTCGAAAGGTTGGTTTTGGTAGGTTTTTGCGTTATGAATGTCGAAAGACCGGGGGACCTGGCTGGAGAGTGATATGGGAATGTTGAAGGAAAACCTTGCGGAGTTGGCGGAATGCGGCCTTCCCGCCGCGCTTGAGGCGATAGGCGAACGCTGGTCATTCCTTATTTTGCGCGGTGCGTTCAACGGCCTTCATCATTTTGAGGAATTTCAATCGACCTTGGGCATTGCGCGCAACATCCTGGCGAATCGCTTGGGTAAACTTGTCCAGCATGGCATCTTGGCGCGGACGCCGTTGCCTGATGACCGTCGAAAAATCGAATATCGCCTCACCGAAAAGGGCGCGGAACTGCTTCCAACGATGCTCGCGCTTCGCCAGTGGGGGGAACGTTGGGAAACCGGGTGTATTTCAAACCCCGTGCTGGTGGACGAACGGGATAGTCAGCCCATCGCCAAGATTGCCATTCACGCGCACGACGGGCGCGAACTTGGGCTGCACGACCTGCGCTGGATGCACGCGGAAGACATCAAGGAAATCGGATCGTCGCGCTTGCGCGCGGTCGCCTGACCTCAACCGTCCGAATCGCCACCAAGATTCTGGTTGCGCGGCGGAGCAGCTGCAGTCAGCCTCAAAGCTTCAGCGGACTGGCTCAATGAACCCATCTCATCGATGACATCGTCATCATCAATGCGCACGCGCTGCAGATTTGTGACGATTGCATCCTGAAGTTCGTCAGGAACCACGGTTTCTTCTGCTATTTCACGCAATGCAACAACAGGATTCTTGTCCCGGTCGCGATCGATCGTAAGCTCAGCACCGCCCGAAATCTGGCGGGCGCGCTGTGCGGCAACAAGCACCAGGTCAAAACGGTTTGGAACCTTGTCAACGCAATCTTCAACAGTCACGCGTGCCATTGGGCAGCACCCTTCATAAATTGGATGTGTGGAATATGCCCTCTCCCTAGTTCGGGGCGCAGATGAAGTCAAAGAAAAGCAGCATGCCCTTGCCATCGGGGCACCGACGCGCGCAAAAAGCGGCTATGGGTAACATTCCGCAATTCAAACAGATTGACGCGGAAGTGGACGGGCACCAGCTTCGGCTTGCGATCTCCGGGCAGGATCGATTGGATCTTCTTCTTGAGACGATCGGCGAAGCCCAATCGACGTTGCGACTATTTTTTTATATCTTTGGCAATGACTGGACTGCAGTCCAGGTTCGTGCGGCCCTGATTGCAGCGCGCGAGCGCGGTGTCAAAATCTGGCTGATGGTCGACGGGTTCGGCAGCGCTACCTGGCCTGATGATGTCTTCAAACCATTGGTTGATGCAGGCGTTTATTTTGCGCGTTTCAATCCTCGCTGGGGCCGACGCTATCTCTTGCGCAACCATCAGAAAATCGTTGTTGCAGACGAAGCTCGGGCTCTCGTGGGGGGCAGCAACGTGCTGGACCCATATTTTATTGATAATCCAGAAGGCTCTGGATGGCACGACCTCCTACTCAGAATTGACGGCCCCGCTGCTGCAAGACTTGCGCGCTATTTTGATGGGTTAAGACGCTGGACGGCATCGGACCGGCCCACACTTCGCATGTTGCTCCATATAATGTCTCGGCGAAGCGACAAGGACGGTGCGCTTCGATGGCTATTCAATGGTCCGTTCAGTCGACTGAGTCCGCTTACCCGCAGTCTTCGACAGGATATAGCAACGGCCAAGCGGCTGGACATGATACAAGCTTATTTTGCGCCAAACTGGGGTATGCTGCGTCGTCTTGCCAACATCGAACGGCGGGGCGGGAAAATGCGTCTTATATCTGCAGCAAGAAGTGATAATTTTGCGACAGTTTCAGCAGCTCGGCATTGTTACCGCAGAATGCTGCGCAATCGCGTCCGTATATATGAGTACCAACCACAAATGCTTCATGTGAAGCTGATCGTAGCGGACAACGCTGTATACATTGGCTCAGCCAATTTTGACATGCGCAGTCTCTATATTAATGGCGAAATCATGCTCCGAATTGAGGATGGCGCATTCGCAAAGCGTGTAACCGGACTTGTCGATGCTCATGTGCCCTACTGCGACGAGATCAGTCGTGCAGAGCATCAGGCGCAATCAACCTGGTTGGCAAGACTGCGGTGGCTATTGGCCTATTTCGTGGTGTCGACGGTCGATTTCACCGTGACGCGAACAATCAGTCTCAGGCGGCGCTAGTCCTTCCATGCCCAGAAGAGGCAGCAGGGCGGAACATTCCAATACTCCATGCCTTGATCGATCCGCTTGAAATAGGGATCAATGAAGTCACGGACCTTGGCGCGAAATTGGTAAACGAGAAAGGCGCCACCAGGACGCAAAATGCGCGCAGTTGCCGCCGCAATTGAGGGCCCGACACCCGCTGGCAAGGTAGAGAACGGCAGTCCGGACAAAACATAATCGGCGTGATCAAAGCCACTATCGCGGACGATCTGCTCGACGTCTGCAGCGGACCCGAGAATAGGGCGAAAGCGACTGTCTGCTATGGTGGCAGATAGATATTCGATGAAGTCCGGGTTGGTGTCGATGGCTACATAGGTGGCATCCGGAGAGAGGCGCTTGAGGACATGAGGCGCGAAAGTGCCCACACCTGGTCCATATTCGACAAAAAGCCGGGTATTGTGCCACTCAACCCGGCTCAGCATATGCGCAATGAGCGTATCGGTTGAAGGAATGATCGACCCGACCATAACCGGGTGCTTGATAAAACCCTTGAAAAATATTGCCCACGGCCCGAGCCACCGGCGAACGCGCATTTTCGAAGTCAATCCGGCAGAAGGGGCGGTCATGAACATCCCGGGAAGGTTAACGGTTATTCGCGTTCGCAAATGGAGGTGCTCTTGGCAAGCCGCAAATGGCTTCCGCTGAGCCACTATCATCCCTAACGCAAAAGAGTGAAGACGAATCAGGCCAGTGTCGGACGCGATTTCGCGATCCTTTTCATGGTGATGCTCATCACCGGGGCTGGAAATACTGCGCTGCAGTCCGTCCTGCCGGCGATTGGGCGCTCGTTGCAGGTCCCCGATAGCGTTATTGCAACGGTGTTTTCCGTATCAGCGCTCGTCTGGGTGTTCGCAGCGCCATTTTGGGCGCGCAGATCTGATCGGCATGGCCGGCGTGCAATGGTGATTCTGGGGATCTCCGGTTTCACTTTCTCGATTACGCTCGTGGCGTTCATTCTCCTCGCCGGGCTCCTGGGCTGGATTGGCCCGATCACCACGATGATATCGGTGATCAGCGCCAGAGTGATTTATGGTTTGTTCGGATCGGCAGCACCTCCGGCAGCGCAAGCGATCATTGCGGTGCGCACGAGTCGCGAAGAACGGGTCAAGGCGTTGACCATGCTCGGCTCTGCCTTCGGGCTTGGCACCATTCTTGGTCCTGCAATTGCGCCATATCTCGTGCTTCCCGTGGTGGGCCTCTCTGGGCCTGCAATGATATTTGCCGTGTTCGGCCTTTTGACCGCAATAGCGGCCACGCGCTGGTTGCCTCCGGATACCGATGAGCCGGTTATGAGCGATGCGCGGGGTGCCAATGTGTCCTATCCTTCGCTGGGTGGAGCGCCGACCGGTGCCAGCGTGACCGGCGCAACGGCAGAGCGCGTCGACGGAGAGCTCAAGCTTCGCGATCCGCGAATTTGGCCCTGGATGTTAGCCGGACTTATCATGGGACATGCTCAAGCCATGACAGGCGCCGCAATGGGGTTCCTCGTTATTGACCGGTTGCATCTGGCTGTCACGGAAATCGCAACGCAGCAATCCATCGGTCTTGTCTTGATGTCGGGCGCGGGGGCATCCTTGCTTGTGCAATGGGGCCTCATTCCACTGCTCAATCTGTCGCCGCGGACTATGATGATTACTGGTATCGGGCTTGCGACATTCGGCCTCGTCGCGACATCGGGTGCCACCAGTCTATATGGGATTGCGACGGGATATTCGCTCTCCTCGATGGGGTTCGGATTCACGCGGCCTGCATTCACGGCAGGCTCTTCGCTCGCTGTTGGGCGGAAGCTGCAGGGCCTTGTTGCCGGGCATGTAACCGCAATAAACGGCGCTTCGTTTGTCCTGGGACCGTCGATCGGGGTCGTGCTTTATGAAGTCTATAGGCCGCTGCCGTTTCTTATTGCAGCTGGTGTCATGCTCCTGATGATTCCCTATGTTCGCAAGCGATTGCTCTTGAGCGCCGAAGCCGAATCTGCCCAATCCGATCTTTGAAAAGGGCAGGGGGCGTTTTGCGCTCGGTTTGCCTTGCAGGGCATAAAAAAGGGGCCGGTTCCGAGGAACCGACCCTTGAAAGTTTGATAGGAGAGGATGCCTGAAAGGCCTAGTTTGTTTGCACTGCACAATAATATTGTGCAATTGCGAAATGAAAAACCGTAATTGCAAATATTGCAACTGCAGACTATAGAGATGCGTCTTCATGTGGAGAATAACCTATGCGTCGTTTGCCGTCTCTCGCTGGAGTTGAGGCATTTGTGCATGTTGCCCGCCTCGGTTCTGTCAAGGCTGCAGCAGAGGAACTCGCGCTTTCTTCGCCTGCCTTGAGCAGAAGAATCCAATCGCTTGAGCGTTTTGTCGGGCGGCCCTTGTTCGATCGTCGCCACCAGGCAATTGTCGCCAATGAAGATGGCGAAAAGTTGATGCATCTTGTTGGTCCAATTCTGGACTCCCTCACCGATGCCATTGAGACACTTACAAGCCCAAGCCCGGTCATGCGCCTTCGACTCGGTGTGCTGCCGCTTTTTGCGGCGCAGCGCCTTTTCCCAAGGTTGGCAGATCTGCGCGAAAAGCACCCGTCTCTGCACATTGACGTCGACACCGCTGCACATGGAGTTGCCCGCCTCGGAGATGGGCTTGATGCCGCAATCGTACTGTCACGCGAAATCGATCCGGCACTCTACGCGCGACGGCTGGACAGGAACACTGTCCTGGCAATTGGGGCACGTCGGTTGCTGCAGGGCCCTCACGCGATCAAGGATCCGAAACAGCTCTCCGAAATGACCGTATTGATCCATCGGGAAATGCCCGACACATTTGATGCGTGGCGGAATGCCCTGAAGATCAAGAATCTCGAACCGGCCGCGATCGATCACTTTGATTCGGGCCAACTTATGCTTGAGGCTGCCGCGCAAGGGCTGGGCATAGCATTCATGCACCAGAGCCATCTTGACGACGCTCATGATGAGCGGCTCGTCAAGATGTTCGACGTGGATGTCGAAAGCCCTTACAGCTATTGGTTTGTCTGTCGTCCGCGTGCCTTGCAGCTAGAGCCAGTCAGGGTATTTCATGACTGGCTTGTGAGCCTATCGGATTAGCTGACGGTTGCTTTGATGATCTTGCCAGGGCTGCGCGGCGGCTCACCCTTTGGAAGGGCGTCAACATGCTCCATACCGGACGTGACCTGACCCCAGACAGTATATTGGCCATCCAGGAAGCGCGCATCATCGAAGCAGATGAAAAACTGACTGTTTGCACTATTCGGGTTGGACGAGCGCGCCATTGAACAAACGCCGCGCACATGCGGCTCTCGATTGAATTCGGCTGGGAGATCAGGTTTCGAGGAGCCTCCCATGCCACTGCCGGTCGGGTCGCCCCCTTGCGCCATGAAACCGTCAATAACCCGATGGAAAACCACGCCGTCGTAAAAGCCTTCGCTGGCGAGTTCAGTGATCCGCTCTACGTGGCCGGGAGCAAGGTCGGGGCGGAGCTGGATGACGACGTCACCCGTTTCAAGTGTAAAGGTAAGCGTGTCGGCCATCTTGGTTGAGCTCCTGAGCTGAATTCTGGAATTGTGATTGTCGCCAGTAAAACCCTTCGTGTCATGGCGCTAGCCATTTTTGGGAGTCAGCCCATGATCCTGGCGAGACCGCGCGAGAGTTGGAGAATGCCGTTGAGTCTTGCTCGCGGGTCGCTCCATGCGCGTGAGATGGACAGTCGACTATCAGGCCGCAGCTTTGCTGTCCCGCCAAGCCTCTCGACATAGGCAACCAATCCGGCAATGTCTGGAAAGCTGTCGTTCCAGAAGCTGACCAGCGCGCCGCGCGGCCCCACATCAATCTTAGCAACATGGGCCTTTCGGGCATTAAGCTTGATATTCATGACGGTCAGCAGGTTTTCGGTTGACTCAGGAAGTTTTCCAAATCTATCAATGAGTTCTGCTGCAAAGCTCTCAAGTTCTTGGGCAGATTCCATATCGTTGATCCGGCGGTACAGGCTCATGCGCAAGTCGAGATCTGGCACATAGTCCTCTGGAATGAGGATCGGTGCATCGACGGTAATCTGTGGGGAAAGATCGCGAGTGCGCGCCTCAGCAATACCGCCAGCCTTTGCCTCGAGGATCGCCTCTTCGAGCATTGATTGGTAAAGTTCAAAGCCGACTTCCCGAATGTGGCCCGACTGTTCGTCACCCAGCAGATTTCCGGCTCCGCGAATATCGAGATCATGACTGGCCAGCTGGAAACCGGCACCAAGATTATCGAGATCCGACAAGACTTTGAGACGCTTTTCTGCTGTCTCTGTCATGATCCGCTCCGGCGGTGTCGTGAGATAGGCATAGGCACGAATCTTTGCGCGGCCGACGCGCCCGCGAAGTTGATAAAGCTGGGCGAGTCCAAAACGGTCCGCCCTATGAATTATCATCGTATTGGCGCTGGGAATATCGAGACCGCTTTCCACGATGGTTGTTGAAATCAGGACGTCGTATTTACGGTCGTAAAAGGCAGACATGCGATCTTCGACATCGCCAGCAGCCATTTGACCATGGGCGACGACGTACGTGAGCTCGGGTACATGCTCGCGGAAGAATTCCTCGATATCGGGCAGGTCAGCGACACGGGGGGTCACAAAGAAACTCTGTCCGCCACGATAGTGCTCGCGCAGCAGCGCTTCACGCAGCACGACAGGATCCCAGGGCATGACATAGGTCCTGACTGCCAGACGATCGACCGGCGGCGTCTGGATGACCGACAATTCTTTCAGGCCCGACATCGCCATCTGCAATGTACGAGGAATTGGCGTCGCGGTCAGCGTCAACATGTGAACGTCTGTCTTGAGTGTCTTGAGCCGTTCCTTGTGGACGACACCGAAGCGCTGTTCCTCATCGACAATGACAAGGCCGAGCCGTTTAAATTCCACGCCCTTGGTTAGCAAGGCATGGGTGCCAATGACGATGTCGACCGTGCCATCGGCCAGGCCTACGCGGCATGCTTTTGCTTCGGCTGCAGGAACGAGACGCGACAAGCGCCCGATTTTGATAGGGAATCCGTGAAATCGTTCAACGAAATTGCTGAAATGCTGACGGGCGAGCAACGTCGTTGGGCACACTAGGGCGACCTGCATGCCAGCCATTGCGGCGATGCAGGCCGCGCGTAATGCGACTTCGGTCTTTCCAAAGCCGACATCGCCACAGACGAGCCGGTCCATCGGCTTTCCGGCTGTCAGATCTTCGATCACATCGTTGATGGCGCGGTCCTGGTCATCCGTTTCATCATAGGGAAACCGATCGACAAAGGCGGGATAGGCACTCGTATCCGGGGCTGCCACGTCTGCTGATCGCAAGGCTCGGGCAGCGGCGGTTGCCATGAGCTCGCCCGCAATCTCGCGGATGCGATCCTTCATCCGCGCCTTGCGCGTTTGCCAGCCGATACCGCCGAGCTTGTCGAGCGCAACGCCCTCGCTCTCGCTGCCATAGCGCGAAAGCACATCGATATTCTCAACCGGAACGTAAAGCTTGTCGCCGCCTGAATAGGTCAGGGCAACACAATCATGCGGTGCATTTCCCACCGGAATTGACGTCAAGCCGTCATAGCGACCAATCCCATGCTCCGTATGGACCACAAGGTCCCCAGGCGTCAGTGTTGCGAGCTCGTTCAAGAACGCATCGGCGCTTTTTCGACGTTTGGCTCGACGCACCAGCCGGTCGCCAAGCAGATCTTGCTCGGTCAGGACAGCCAGATCGGCAGTCGTGAATCCGTGATCCAGCGGCAAGACCGCGAGCGCGGTCTGTCCTCCAGCGGCAATTGCCTGTGCCCTCTGCCAATTTTCCGCCGGCTCGACACCAGACAGTCCGTGATCCGCAAGCAAGCCTTTCAAGCGCTCGCGTGATCCGCCGGTGTAGGACGCGAGGATGACGCCTCGGCCTTCACGCCGCTGCGTGCCAATATGCGTCACTGCCGCTTCGTAGATGTTGGCACCCTGGGTCCGTTCTGCAGCAAAATCTCGGGCTGCCGAGACGCCGAGATCAATCACGCTATCAGATGCTGGCTCGGAAAAAGGGGAAGTCAGGTGAACAGGCAGTTCCTTTACGGTAACCTCCCATTCGCTGTCGGACAGATGGAGCGCGTCCGGCGCCAAAGGACGATAGCTGCCTGGATCGCTGCTCTGCGCCCGCACCCGATTGGTATGGTAGTCATTGATTGCTTCGAAGCGTGCCTGTGCCGCTGCGGGTACGCCAGAATCGCGCACGATCACGCAGTCTGGACCGACATGATCGAAAAATGTCGTCATCCGTTCTTCGATCAGCGGCAGCCAATGATCCATTCCGGCAAGCCTGCGCCCTTCAGAGACTGCTTGGTAGAGTGGATCGCCGGTCGCGGTTGCGCCGAAAGTCTCGCGATAGCGGCTGCGAAAGCGCTTGATCCCATCTTCATCCAGAAGGGATTCGGAGGCCGGGAGGAGCGAAAATTGCTCGACACGTCCCACTGTGCGTTGATCCGCCGGGTCAAATGTCCGGATGCTCTCGATCTCGTCACCAAAAAAATCGAGCCGAAGGGCGAGGGGCTCGCCAGACGGAAAGAGATCGACCAGGCTTCCCCGTATGGCGAACTCCCCGGCGTCGGCGACGGTATCGCTGCGGACATATCCATTTGCCTGCAGCAAGCTCGCCAACTGATCGCGGTCTATTCGTGCACCCGGCTTGAGAAGTGCGGAAAGCTGGCGAATGCGAAACGGCGTCAACGTGCGTTGCGTGACGGCATTGATCGTGGTGATGAGCAACTGTGGGGCAGTTCGGGGGCGCTGGAGGGCTGCAAGGCAGGCCAGCCGTTCAGATGTTACCCTCAGAGACGGCGAAGCCCGATCATAGGGCAGACAGTCCCAGGCCGGAAATGAAAGCAACTCGATTTCCGGGGCGAAATAATGCGCAGTATCCGCCGCACTTCGCATTCCGGCTTCATCAGCGGCGATGTATATGGCTCGTCCTTTGGCGGCACGCGCCAGGTCAGTCAGCAACCAGGGCAAAAATCCAGCGGGCACGCCAGCAAGCACAAATGGGCCTTTGGCCGCAAGGATACGGGGAAGAGTTTCCATTTCAGATAGCCGGTGCAATGAAATCCAGCCGCTGGAACGCGTTCATCATTTCGCCTTGCCAAATTTCAGGCACGGGGAGGGCGCGCAGCCCCCAAGCCATGATGTCGACATCCTGCTCTTCAAGAAGCGCTTCGAACCAATCCAACTGGCTATCGCTCCACGCAGCCGCATGGGCATCGAAAAAGCCGCCGATCATCATGTCAGCCTCTCGCGTGCCACGATGCCACGCACGGAATTTGAGACGTTTGAGGCGAATGTCGCGGTCCATCGGGTCCAACAGCAATTGGCCGGTCGCACATTTTGAACTGTGTGGCCGGCTGGTTTAAGGAGGCACCTGATAGACATGCGCCCGGAATTGCTCAACCCGCTCTTTGCCGAGATCGAAGTGCTGAAAGGCATTGGCCCTGCGATCGCCAAACCGTTGGCGAAGCTCGGCTTGTCGCGTGTTATCGACCTGCTCTTCCATTTGCCCACCGGTAGTGTCCAGCGACGCAATGTTGCCCGACTCGATGAGGCGCAAGACGGCACGATTATCAGCATTGAAGTGACACCGTTTCAATATCGCCAAGGCGGTGCTCGAGGGCCATTTCGGGTGCTCGCAACAGATTGCGACGGCGATGTGCTGACGTTGACTTTTTTTGGGGGCGGAAGTGGTTATGCGCGCAAGCAACTGCCGCTCGGCGAAAAGCGATTGGTATCCGGCAAGCTCGAGTTCTACGGGCAGGAACGGCAAATCATTCACCCCGATCATATCGTTCTGCCTGGAGAGAGCTCCAAAGTTCCCGAGACCGAAGCCATTTATCCGCTATCGGAAGGTTTGACATCTCGCAGGCTGGGGCAATTGGTCGCACAGGCGATGCCGAGAGCACCGGTTCTGCCGGAATGGATTGAGTCCAGCTTCTTGGACAGCCGTGGCTGGCAAAGCTGGCTATCGGCGTTGAAATCCATCCATCAAGACCCGGCGGATTCCGCTGCTCGCGATCGACTTGCCTATGATGAACTCTTTGCAAACCAGCTTGCTCTGATGCTTGTGCGCGCATCATCGCGCAGGCGGAGGGGGATGGCACTTGCAGGGGACGGCAGCCTGCGCGCCATGCTCAAGCTTCCTTATCAGCTGACCGCTGCACAGCGGCGGAGCATCAGCGAAATTGAAGGTGATATGACGCAGAAGACGCCCATGGTGCGCCTGCTGCAGGGCGATGTTGGGTCCGGCAAGACACTGGTTGCGCTGCACGCGCTGCTCATTGCAGCGGAATGCGGCGCACAAGGTGCAATGCTTGCTCCAACGGAAATTCTTGCCCGTCAGCATTATGAGACACTGCGTACCCAGCTCGCCGGCCTTCCGGTCAATGTCGCAATTCTGACCGGGAGAGACAAGGGACGCGCCCGCGAAGCGACCATGATGGGGCTCGCGGATGGCTCGATCCACATTCTTGTTGGTACTCACGCCATTTTCCAGGAGGCTGTTTCATACAGGAAACTCGCGCTTGCCGTCATTGATGAACAGCATCGTTTCGGGGTCGCGCAGAGGCTGTTACTCACCCAGAAGGCGGAGGCACCGCCTCACTTGCTTGTCATGACTGCAACACCCATTCCGCGAACGCTGACACTCACACATTATGGCGAGATGGACATAAGCCGTCTCGACGAAATGCCACCTGGACGCCAGCCGATTGACACTCGCGTCATGTCCGTCGAACGACTTGCGGAAGTTGTCGATGGCTTGGCGCGCCACATTTCAGCTGGCGGCCAGGGCTACTGGGTTTGTCCACTGGTAGAAGAAAATGAAACAAGTGATCGAGCCGCTGCCGAGGCCCGTGCTGAATCTCTCAGACAAAGATTTGGTGACAGGATCGGACTCGTTCATGGCCGCATGAAGGGGCCTGACAAGGATGCCATGATGCAGCGCTTTCAAAGCGGCGAGCTGGCCATTCTCGTGGCAACGACAGTCATAGAGGTCGGAGTGGACGTTCCCAATGCGACGCTCATGATTATCGAAAATGCAGAGCGCTTCGGATTGGCTCAGTTGCATCAGCTTCGTGGGCGTGTGGGCAGAGGTTCACAACATTCTGTTTGCCTGCTCTTGCGCGGCGAGTCCCTCAGCGAAACTGCTCGGGCAAGGCTGACGCTGATGCGTGAGACAAATGACGGATTTCGCATTGCAGAAGAAGATCTCAAGCTCCGTGGTGCGGGTGAGATACTTGGTGTCCGGCAGTCGGGCGAAGCGCAGTTCCGGCTCGCCACGCCTGAACATGTATCTGCGCTCATTCAGCCGGCTACTGATGATGCAAGACTACTCGTTGAACGTGATGGTGGGCTGGAAGGAGAGCGGGGCAAGGCTGCCCGGCTTGCACTTTATCTTTTTGAGCGCGACGCCGCAGTGGGCCTTATCCGTTCAGGCTAAACCGTGCAGAAGTTCGGTGAACGCAGCTTCTGCTATGGGCTGCTGAAAGTGCGCACCCAGCAAACCATTGCCGCACCAGACGACCATCGCCTTCAATTCGCCCAATCCTGGCATATCGAGTTTTACAACGCTCCCTTTGACCCGGTTAATACCAGTCCGCGCGAGAAAACCCGATCGCGCAATGTTTGTAATTTCGGCAGCCTCCCCGTCGATTTCAGAGTCGATGAGGACCGTTCGAAACAAGACGCTGTGGCGTGGCAAAGCCCTGCGCTCAAGTGAACGCGCTTCAGTTGGCATTGTTGGCGTCGTGCGCACCCGTCATTCTCCAGTTAGCGTTCCCCCGCTGCCTGGTCTTTCGGTTATTCACTCGTTCCTGTCGGGATCGGCTCCCGTCTTTCGATCATCCTTCTTTTTCAAATGAAGAATGGCCGCAGTTTTGAAAATTCGTCTGCTTCGATAGGGTGTTCGAATTCTCCCCCGATTCTGTCGCCGAGTGACCACAAAGTTGTGGCGCGCACCCAACCGACTCGCGGCAATTCGATAAGGATTGGCGCGTAGTCGTAAACGGGGCAGGGTGTCATGGCCATAAAACCTGTCCGCGAAATGTTCGCAATTCGCGCTGGGTGTTCCGGCTGCCCCTGAACGCGGATTCGAACCCAAAGCGCCACGTCAACGCGCTCCGATGATCGGCGATCCACGGCAAAAACTCGCGATGCCATAGTAACGGGTGGGGTCGTCATCCTGTGGTCCTCTTTCTTGACGAAGTCAGAACCATGCCCGCATCCCTCTAAGCGGCTGATAAGTTAGACACTTAACGCGCGATCAACCTTACGATCGAATCAGCACTCCGTGCAGCTTTTTTCCAGCAGAGATGCGGACCGCATTCTCGCCAATTTCAATGCGCGCCGCTTCATCAAGATTCCGAATGCCGTCAATTCTGGCTCCGCCGCCTTTTATGAGGCGCTTTGCCTCTCCCTTTGAAGCGACCAGCCCTAATCCTGCCAGAGCATCGACCAGGGAAATGCCATCTGCTCCGACCGCAAGGCTGGGCAAATCATCTCCAGCGGTACCTTCTTCAAAGGTCTTGCGCGCCGTTTCGGCTGCCGCTGCCGCCGCGTCAGCGCCCCGGCACAATTCAGTCGCCGCATTGGCGAGTGCGATCTTTGCAGCGTTGATTTCCGCGCCCTGCAGCGTTTCAAGGCGCGCAATTTCAGCGAGTGGCAGGTCTGTGAAAAGTTTCAGGAAGCGCCCAACATCGGCATCCTGAGTGTTCCGCCAGAATTGCCAATAATCATAGTTTGGCAACGCATCTTCGTTGAGCCAAACCGCGCCTGACATTGTCTTGCCCATTTTTCCGCCATCTGCGGTCGTGATAAGCGGTGTCGTAAGCCCAAAAACGTCTGTTTGGTCGATCCTGCGGGCAAGTTCGATCCCATTGACGATATTTCCCCATTGATCAGACCCGCCCATTTGCAGGCGACAACCCGCCCGGCGCGACAGTTCCAGAAAGTCGTATGCCTGCAGGATCATATAGTTGAATTCGAGGAAAGTAAGAGGCTGCTCACGCTCAAGGCGGAGCTTCACTGAGTCAAACGCCAGCATGCGATTGATGGTGAAATGTTTGCCGACTTCTCTCAGGAAGGGGATGTACTCAAGTGCATCCAGCCATTCTGCATTATCGACCATGATGGCATCTGTTGGGCCGTCACCAAAGGTCAGAAACCGCTCGAAAATGCGGCGGATCGAAGCAATATTGGAATTTATGTCATCACTGGACAGCAACCGTCGGCTTTCATCCTTACCTGACGGATCACCAACTTTAGTCGTTCCGCCACCCATCAGCACAATCGGCTTGTGACCAGCCTGTTGCAGCCTGCGGAGCATCATGATCTGGACCATGGATCCCACGTGCAACGAAGGGGCCGTCGCATCAAAGCCAATATAGCCCGGGACCACCTGACGCGATGCGAGAGAATCAAGTGCTTCGGCGTCCGTTACCTGATGGATGTAGCCGCGCGCGCTGAGCGTGTTTAAGAGGTCTGATTTGTAGTTAGTCATGGCGCGCGGGCGCTTAGCATGGGAACCTGATTTTGGAAACTTTTCGGTTGCTTGCGCATCCTGCGACTCCTCCCAACAAGGTGAAAGAGGTGAGCGTCGAGCTGAATTACTCTGAACGCGACGGAGATCTTTTGATTAACTTTTTAGTTTCCGGTGCCGAACACCTCAACTTGCCGGAATGGGCCTCGCCAGGTCGCTGCGATCGACTTTGGGAGACAACATGTTTTGAATTGTTTATTCAAATGGAAGATTTCGAGCCCTATTACGAGTTCAATTTTTCACCCTCAACCCAATGGGCGGCATATCGATTTGATCGATATCGCGAGGGGATGCGCGACCTTCACCTTGGCGTGGAGCCCCACATAGAAAGGGGCAATCTTGCTTTTGGGCATGTCATTGAAGCTGATATTGACTTGGCGCCTTTTCCCGACGCGACCTTAAGATTGGGCCTTTCAGCCGTAATCGAGGAAACCGACGGCACCAAATCCTATTGGGCCTTGGCGCATCCAGCGGGAAAGCCGGATTTTCATCACAAGGATTGCTTTGCGTTGACGCTTCCGGCACCGGAGGCAAGATGAAATTTGGCATAGACCGCCTGTTGGCAGACCCGACGCTTCGCGCTCCGCTTGAAGGACGGCGCGTTGCCCTTCTGGCGCACCCGGCGTCACTCACAAATAATCTGACCCACACTCTCGATGCACTTGTCGGGGCCGGGGTCAATGTCTCTGCAGCCTTCGGTCCTCAACATGGGCTGCGGGGCGACAAGCAGGACAATATGGTCGAATCCCCTGATTTCAATGATCCGATCCACGGCATTCCGGTATTCAGCCTCTACGGAGAAGTCCGACGGCCAACTGAGCAGATGATGGCAAGCTTCGACACGGTCCTGATCGATCTTCAGGACCTTGGTTGCCGGATCTATACCTTCATCACGACCTTGCGGTACATGCTTGAAGCAGCAGCAGCGCACGGCAAGTCGGTCTGGGTGCTGGACAGGCCAAACCCTGCCGGTAGGCCGGTGGAAGGCCTGACGCTGAGGCAAGGCTGGGAGAGTTTCGTTGGAGCGGGCGCAATGCCCATGCGACACGGCATGACCCTTGGGGAGCTAGGCCATTGGTTCATTGATACACTTGGCCTTGATGTCGATTACCAGCTCATCGCAATGGAAGACTATGATCCCGGTGCAGCGCCTGGCTTCGGCTGGCCGTTAGGCGACCGGGTCTGGGTCAATCCAAGCCCCAACGCGCCCAATCTCTGGATGGCGCGGGCATATGCTGGAACGGTGATGCTTGAAGGCACAACTCTGTCCGAAGGACGGGGGACAACCCGACCTCTTGAGATTTTCGGGGCGCCAGACATCGATGCGCGTGCTGTCCTTGCGGAGATGGAATCTTTCGCTTTGCCATGGCTGGGTGGTTGCGTGTTGAGAGAATGCTGGTTTGAACCGACCTTTCACAAGCATGTCGGCCAATTGTGCCACGGCCTGCAAATTCATGCTGAAGCGCCGCTTTACAAACACGAGGTGTTTCGCCCTTGGCGTGTGCAGGCACTGGCCTTCAAGGCAATCCGAAGACTGTATCCTGACTACGAACTCTGGCGCGACTTTCCCTATGAGTATGAACTTGGGAAACTCCCCATCGATGTGATCAACGGCAGCCCTTTGCTGCGCGAATGGGTGGATGACGTTGCATCTACCGCCTCTGACCTCGACGCATTGACTCTGCCCGATGAGACGGCGTGGAAAGAGGAGAGCATTCCACTTTTTAAATATTGACCGGTCGATAAATCGAATTCCCTTGCGTTGATGAGGCAACGGATTAGCCTCACGTCGTGTCGAAGGCTCGTGTATGGTTCTACCTACCGGTCAGGGAGCAAGCCATGAAGACCATGTTACTGTCGATCACCTGCCTGTTCCTTCTCTCAGGCTGTGGACCGAAATCGCTGCCAAAACCAACGCAAGCCGAAGCTGCAGAAATAGTCGACAAGACGGAGGCAGCGTTTTTGACCGGCGATCCTGTGCGGATCATGGAACATTACACTCCAGACGCTGTTTTTTTTGATTCTGAGCATGACATGCCAACAAGAGATCGGGCGGTTGCGTCCAAATGGACTGAGTCACTCATCACGAAAAAGCGAAGGTCATTTTCCAAAGGGGAGCGAGTTTTGCAACCGCTTGGAGAGCATGTGCTGATTAGCTCCGGCGTTGCTGAAATTGAAATTGATGGCAAGGATGGACCAAAGAAAATCAAAGTGCGCTACACTGATGTTTACCAGCAACAGCCCGATAGAATGTGGCTGATAGTCCATGAACACTTGTCAAAACTGCCGTCATTCAAAGCAGGTCCAGATGCCTGATTGGGCGCCTCGATCGTGATTGGATTCGAGCGCCGGGCCATTTTGGGCGGTTCGGCTCTCGTTGGGCTCGTGGTTGCAGGACCTACGTCAAGTGCGTGGGCCTTTTCGCAACCCAAGGACGCACTGCCAAATCTCGCCAAGGCAGCTCTGCCAATCAGCGTTGAGGAACGTCTCTCCAGGATCACCAAGGTTCAAAGTCTCATGAGGACTGCAGGTCTAGGGGCGCTGTTGGTAGAGCCTGGTTCGAGTCTCGTCTATTTTTCGGGGATCGAATGGTGGCGCAGCGAGCGTGTAACAGCACTGCTCATCCCGGCCGATGGCGACGCCATTGTCATAACTCCGTTCTTTGAAGCGCCCTCAATCCGGGAGTCCCTTGCCATAACGGCCGATGTCAGGACCTGGAACGAGGATGAAAGTCCATTCGCCCTGGCTGCCGAGTGGTTGAGGGAACGAAAGCTGGATCACTTTCCTGTCGCGATTGAGGAAACCGTTCGACGTTTTGTAGTGGATGGATTGCAGAGTGCTCTGCCTGCGGCAAGGCTGCAATCAGGTACGGCTATTGTCCGCGCATGTCGCATGCACAAATCTCCTGCCGAAATTGCGCTGATGCAATTGGCCGCTGACATCACGGTCGCCGCGTTCAGGAATGTTGGTCCGCGTATCGCAATCGGCATGACACCGATGGAAGTCGGGCAGATGATCCAGGCTGCCACGACCGAAATGGGAGCTGAGTCCGACCTTCCCCTGGTCTTGATAGGCGAGGCCAGCGCATATCCGCACGGGTCGGGGATGCCCCAGCGCGTGCGTGAAGGCGACGTTATCCTGATTGATGGTGGGTGTTCGGTGCAAGGATACACCTCTGATATTTCACGTACGATGGTATTTGGCGGCCCCAGCAAGGCGCAGCGACTGGTCTGGGATCAGGTCCACCGTGGTCAGCAAATTGCACTAGAAGCTGCCAAGCTTGGTATGCCAGCGGGAAGCGTGGATGACCAGGTGCGCGCCTGGTATGAGAAACTTGGTTATGGCCCCGGATACAGGCTGCCAGGCCTCTCGCATCGAACGGGGCATGGCATTGGGATGGATGGCCATGAACCCGTCAACCTCGTCCATGGCGAGACGACTTTGCTGCAGCCCGGCATGTGCTTTTCCAATGAACCCGGCATATACATTCCAGGGCAGTTCGGAATCCGCCTTGAAGACTGTTTCCACATGACGGCGGAGGGTCCGCAGTGGTTTTCCACGCCACCCCCTTCGATTGACAATCCGTTTGGCTAGATACGCCTGATCATTGCGCATCGGCGTTCCGGGTCGGGCTTTTCCGCCAACGCATTGCGCAGATATGGCGGTATGTCGCCGTCAGCCATGAACGAAAAGCCCAACCGCTCATAATAGGGAGCATTCCAGGGCAGGGTCCGATCGGTCGTCAGTGTCAGAGCTTCAAGACCCAAGCGACGTGCGATGTTTGTCATGTGTGCAATCAGGTCTTTTCCGACCCCCCGACGCTGAAACCCGCTTGCAACTGCAACCTCTTCGATGTGGAAGTCGCGCGCCAGCGCATTTCCGCAGATATAGCCGGCAATTTCGCCATCAATCACTGCGACCCAGACCAGTTCTTGGGCGATAAGCTCCCTAAGTTCCTCAGGCGAACTGGTTTCGCCCACGGCCCAAGCCATATGTGTGCCCTCAAAAAGGCAACCCGCGGAAAGATCGACTGCAATAATGGCTGAGACATCCGCGGCTTCTGCGCAGCGGATGTGCATCAGCTTTTCCGGGTCAATGTCCGCATCGCGTCATCAAGGCCGGCAAGTGTCAACGGGTACATCCGGTCGTTCATCAGTTCCTTGATCAGCTTTGTGGATTGCGAATACCCCCAATGCTGCTCTGGCGTCGGGTTCAGCCAGACGGCCGCCGGATATGTAGTCGTCACGCGATGCATCCACACAGCGCCCGCCTCCTCATTGAAGTGCTCAACCGATCCGCCGGGATGACTGATTTCATAAGGGCTCATTGCAGCATCGCCGACGAAGACTGCTTTATAGTCGTGCGGAAACTTGTGGAGCACTTCCCATGTTGACGTGCGCTCGGAAAACCTTCTGCGGTTATCCTTCCAAACCCCTTCATAAAGGCAATTGTGAAAGTAAAAGAATTCAAGGTTCTTGAACTCGCTCGTCGCAGCACTGAACAGTTCTTCGCAAAGCTTGATATGGGGATCCATTGACCCGCCAATGTCAAGAAACAAGAGCAGTTTGACTGCGTTACGCCGTTCGGCACGCATCTGGATATCAAGCCAACCCTTGCGGGCCGTGCCGTCGATCGTGCCGCCAATATCGAGTTCATCGAGCGCACCTTCGCGGGCAAATTTCCGGAGCCTGCGAAGCGCGATCTTGATATTGCGTGTGCCGAGCTCCTTGGTGTTGTCGAGATTTTGAAACTCGCGTTTGTCCCAAACCTTGATGGCACGCTTGTGCTTCGATTCACCCCCAATGCGGACGCCTTCGGGATTGTAACCGGAATTACCGTAGGGCGAGGTTCCTCCCGTGCCGATCCATTTGCTACCGCCTTGGTGGCGCTTTTCCTGCTCCTCAAGACGCTT
This sequence comes from Aquisediminimonas profunda, assembly GCF_019443285.1. Lineage (GTDB taxonomy): Bacteria > Pseudomonadota > Alphaproteobacteria > Sphingomonadales > Sphingomonadaceae > Aquisediminimonas > Aquisediminimonas profunda. The sequence continues at coordinate 2,592,656 of NZ_CP080327.1, read as the reverse complement.
CTTGAGCGTCTCCATGATCTCTTCCCAGGAACCGAGTGCCTTGATGGCCTCCATTTCCTCAGGCGTGAGGTATTTCTCGGCAATTGCCTTGAGCCATTCTTCAGGAATGTCAGCCTTGTTTTCACCGTATGATGTCAGGATGCCCTTGAAGACCTTGCCAAAGACCTGATCAAATCGGTCGAGCAGGCCTTCATCCTTCACGAAGATCGCGCGCGAGAGATAATAGAACTCCTCGGGATTCCGCTCGATTACATCCTTGTCCAGCGCTTCGAGCAGGATCAGATGCTCTTTCAGGCTGGCAGGTATGCCTGCTGCGCGAAGCTCATCGAGGAAATTGAAGAACATCTTTTGATATCCAAACCCGATTTTAATGGTGCGAGTTACTAACCCTGCTGGCGCCGCGCCATGAAGGCAAGGCGTTCGAAAAGCATCACATCCTGCTCGTTCTTCAGCAGCGCCCCGTGCAGCGGCGGAATTGCCTTTGTCGGATCGCGGTTCTGGAGGACGTCGAGCGGCATGTCTTCGGCGAGGAGGAGCTTCAGCCAATCCAGCAATTCGCTGGTCGAAGGCTTTTTCTTAAGTCCTGGCACTTCACGCACTTCATAAAAGACATCCATCGCCTTTGAGACGAGGATCTTCTGAATCCCCGGAAAGTGAACGTCTACAATGGCTTGCATCGTATCTCTGTCAGGAAACTTGATATAGTGAAAAAAGCACCGGCGCAGGAACGCATCCGGAAGCTCCTTTTCATTGTTCGACGTAATGACGACGATGGGCCGTTCCTTGGCCGTGATGGTCTCGTGCGTTTCGTAAACGTCGAAGCTCATGCGGTCGAGTTCCTGCAGGAGATCGTTTGGAAACTCGATGTCGGCCTTGTCGATTTCATCAATCAGGAGAACGGGCAGTTCTGGAGCAGTGAAGGCTTCCCAAAGTTTGCCCTTCTTGATGTAGTTCTTGATGTCATGAACCCGCTCGTCGCCGAGTTGTCCATCGCGCAGGCGGGCGACTGCGTCATATTCATAAAGGCCCTGGTGGGCCTTGGTCGAGCTCTTGATATTCCAGGAAATCAGCGGCGCATTGACTGCCTTGGCGATTTCTTCAGCAAGAACGGTCTTGCCTGTTCCCGGTTCTCCCTTGACCAGCAATGGCCGGCGAAGCGTTATCGCCGCATTCACCGCTACCTTGAGATCGTCGGTTGCTACATAATCCTGAGTGCCTGAAAAACGCATTGCCAGCCCTTGCTCTTGACGTGAACGTAAAGTCACATCCGGCGATAAGCAGGCTTTTGGGGTGGCGCAAGCCTTAAAGTCGATAGTCCGCTGCGGCGATGAGGGGCTTAATAATCCGCGCGAGCAAGTTGGCGCGCTTCCAGCAGGTCCCAAAGGCCACGATGCTGACCGATCAATTGTGCACACCCGAATGCCATGGCGCGCTCGACCCCCGGGGTCTCAGACAACGCAACGACAAGATCGTGGCAAGCTGCAGGTGAGGGCAGGGTGCACTCAGGCATTTCGACGCCGACTCGTTCAGCAGCGACATTGAGCAATCCCCGGATCGCATTCCAATCGAGAACAAGGCCGATCGCGGCCCCGATCGCGCAACCATCCCGATCCGATTGCGCCAGCATTTCAAGTGCATGGCGTTGGCCGATTACCGCGCTTTCGCTCTCTGCTTGGCCAGGTGTCGAAGGCAATGGCCCAACGGCAACAGCCAATTTCGTCAGATAGCTTCGTTCGACGACAAAGCTGTTGATTGTCTGGAGCATCCATTGCCGTGCCGCTGCATGGGCTGTCCGCAAGGCCGCATGATCAACGACCCCGGGATTGCGACCATGCAATGTACTCAGGTAGTGGACCGCATCTGCGAGATTGCGAGTCGCGAACTTGCCGCTCAGCAATTCGACGCTGGCCGCATAAAGATGCGAGCCGGTGCCTTCAGCGGCCACAAGCTGCGACAATACGTCAGCTCCCGGCCCTTGGTCTGGCAGACTTGGTGCGATACTCGCCATAATACTTCCCTTACCGGCAACGGGCAGGACCACCTGCTCAGACTTGCCTAAGGGATACCGCCTATACGAAGCACGTAAAAACAGGGTTTACAACGCGTTAGGGAGTTGTTGATTCAATCCCCCTGACCCGGAAACACCTCTATTGGTCGAGGAAGCTCCGCATTTTTCGGCTGCGGCTTGGATGTTTCAGTTTACGCAGTGCTTTTGCTTCGATCTGGCGAATGCGTTCGCGCGTCACGCTGAACTGCTGGCCAACCTCTTCAAGAGTGTGGTCCGTATTCATCCCGATTCCAAAACGCATGCGCAACACCCGCTCTTCCCGCGGCGTCAGGCTGGCGAGAACGCGCGTCACGGTTTCCTTCAGATTTGCCTGGATTGCAGCATCAACTGGTATGACCGCATTCTTGTCCTCAATGAAGTCGCCCAGATGCGAATCTTCCTCATCGCCGATCGGAGTTTCAAGGCTGATTGGCTCCTTGGCGATTTTCATCACCTTGCGAACCTTCTCCAGTGGCATCGAAAGGCGTTCAGCCATTTCTTCAGGCGTGGGTTCACGGCCTGACTCATGAAGGAACTGGCGGCTTGTACGAACAAGCTTGTTGATCGTTTCGATCATATGGACCGGGATACGGATCGTGCGGGCCTGGTCGGCGATCGAGCGGGTGATCGCCTGCCTGATCCACCATGTTGCATAGGTGGAGAATTTATAGCCGCGACGATACTCGAACTTGTCGACAGCCTTCATCAGGCCAATGTTACCTTCCTGAATAAGATCAAGGAATTGTAGGCCGCGGTTCGTATACTTTTTAGCAATGGAAATCACGAGCCGCAGGTTGGCTTCTACCATTTCCTTCTTTGCAATCCGGGCTTCGCGCTCGCCCTTCTGGACCATATTGACGATCCGTCGGAACTCGGTGAGCGACATGCCGGTTGCCTGCGATATTTCGGCAATCTCAGCACGAATGCGTTCGACTGCATCGATCTCGGCTTCCGCAAAAGCAGCCCATTTCTTGTCGGTCTTCTTGGCATTTTCCAGCCAGTTCTCGTCAAGCTCATGGCCCATATAGCTGTCGAGAAAACTCTTGCGCGGCACTTTGTGGCGTTCGGCCAAACGGAGCATCTGTCCACCAAGCGCTGTAAGCCGCCGATTGAAGGCATAGAGCTGGTCTACAAGATATTCGATCTTTGCACCGTGAAACTGGACACTTTCAACAAGTCCGGTCAGGTCTTCGCGCAACTTTTGGTATTTGTTCTCTTCCGACTTCGGAAAATCGTTGCCGACCGACAGGGCTTCGATTCGCGCAGCCTGGACCTTCGAGAATTTCTTGAACAAAGACGTAATGGCTGCAAACTTCTCAAGAGCAGCGGGCTTCAGCGTCTCTTCCATTTGGGCAAGCGAAAGCGTGTTGTCTTCGTCATCATCATCGGTCGGCCGCTTCGCACGACGCTCCGTCAATGAACCTTCAACATCGTCTTCATCGTCGGAAGCAACTTCTTCCTCAACATCATCCTCTTCCTTGTAGGAAGGGCCCGCCGTCTTTTCGGAAATCTCGCCGTCTTCTGCGACTTCGCCTTCTTCGGTGAGCGACTCCGGAGCAGGATCCTTTGACAGCATTGCATCGAGATCGAGAATTTCGCGCAGTTGCATTGTGCCTTCGTTGAGCGCGGTCGACCATTCGATAATGGCATTGAACGTGATCGGGCTTTCGCAAAGGCCCAGGATCATGGTGTCTCGACCGGCCTCGATGCGTTTGGCGATCGCTATTTCGCCTTCACGACTGAGCAGTTCGACCGCGCCCATTTCGCGCAAGTACATGCGGACGGGATCGTCAGTGCGATCGACCGTTTCCTTTTTCTTGTCTCCAACAGATTCTGGACCAAGCCCATCAGTCTGATCGACAGCTTCGATTTCCTCTTCGGGCTCGGCTTCTTCTCCATCGTCAAGTGCTTCGTCATTTTCGACGATGTTGACGCCCATTTCATTGATTGCGGCTGTTATGTCTTCGATCTGGTCTGAAGACATGACGTCCTGCGGCAAAGCGGCATTCAATTCGTCATAGGTGATGTATCCACGCTTTTTGGCGCGTGCGAGCAGCTTCTTGACCGATGCTTCATTGAGGTCGATCAGCGGAGCATCGCCGCTTTCCGGCTTGTCCGAGAGTTCCGCTGCTTCTGCTTCTTTGCTCATGTAACCGTTACGTCCCTTGTTTATTCTTCTTCGCCTTGAGCGAGCGCTGCAAGCCGGCGATCTGCATCGCCCAAGGCCTCAACCAATCTCATCTGCTCGGCAAAGCCGCTTTCGTCCCACTTTTCCGCTAACCTCGCTGTTGCTGCGGCTAACGCTGCATCAAGAGCCGGGCGAGCTGCCAAAGCCTCAATGGCCATCCCGAGATCGCGTCGCGCAATTTCGGAATCGGCCTGCCTCCGCGTGAACGAAAAGGCAAGCCCGTTTGAATCCATGAGGCTAGCGACAAGTTCTCCCAAACCTGCCGATTCGCATATGGGCACTAGGGCGTCAGAATCAAGCATTACCCCATCATATGCTGCATCAAGCAAAATCAGACGCAACTGATCAAGCTCCGGATCCTCGATCAAAAGCAGCGAAAGCGCATCGGCGCAGGTCAGGATCATTGCAGGATGACGCAAGAGCCCGACAAGGATCGCCCGCGCGAAGACAGGGGCAACGCCACCCCCGCCAATAGTGCGCGTCTTGTTACTGAGTGGTCGTTCGGGCTGGAATTTCGGATTAGCGAAGGATCGGCTGCGCGGCGAAGGCTGAGAGGTGAAGAGTGCATCGAAGCGGGATCGAAATTCCGCGAGATATTGCCCACGAACATCGCCATGGCCGATCGCCTGGGCGTGATTGTTCAGCCGCTGCCTCAACCCTGCCCGATCTTCTGGCGTGCGCAGCGGGACGGCCTCGACTTCGGATCGCCAGAGCAGGTCCACGAGCGGCTCTGGTTGGGCAAGGAGAGCATCCATGGCGCGCGGCCCGCCATTGCTGACCACATCATCAGGATCCTGCCCCTTGGGGAGGGTGGCAAAGGCGAGGGACCTGGACGGCGCAAGGTGGGGCAGGGCGCGCAGAGCCGCCCTCAAGCCTGCCTTCTGCCCAGCCGAATCCCCGTCAAAACACAGGACCGGAACATCTGCCAGGCGCCAAAGCCGCTCGATCTGATGCTCGGTCAGCGCGGTTCCAAGCGGCGCGACAGCATCGCCAATGCCTGCCTGAGCAAGCGCAATCACATCCATATAGCCTTCGACGACAATGATCCGACCCGTCTTACGGGAGGCCGTCGCAGCGCGATCCAAGTTGTAAAGCGTGCGTCCCTTGTCAAACAGCGGCGTGTCAGGTGAGTTCAGATATTTGGGCTCGCCCGCGCCGAGAATGCGGCCGCCAAAGGCAATGACGCGTCCGCGCGGATCGCGGATCGGGATCATGATCCGACCGCGAAACCGATCATAGGGCTCCTTGTCATCGACCGAAATCAGCAGGCCCGCCTCGACAAGCTTGTCCACGCCAAAACGGCTCAGCGCAGTCTTCAGCTTCGATTTTGAATCAGGGGCGAAGCCAATGCCGAAGGTAGTGATCCACTCTTGCCTCACCCCCCGTCGTTCAAGATAGGTGCGCGCTTCGGCTCCCTCAATCCCTTGTAATGATTGCGAAAACCATTCCGCGGCTGCGGTCATGACGTCATAAAGCGAGTTCGCACGCTCTGCTCGTTCGGCAGCACGCGGGTCAGCCGCCGGCACCTCCATCCCGGCGGCCTGGGCCAGTTCCTTGATCGCGTCCATGAATGGCAAGCCGCGCTGGTCCGTCATCCAGCGTATGGCATCTCCATGTGCTGAACAGCCAAAGCAATGATAGAAACCCTTTTCGTCGTTGACATAGAAACTGGGTGTCTTCTCGTTGTGGAATGGGCAGCAGGCCCGGAACTCTCGTCCCGCCTTGGTGATCTTCACCGTCCGGCCGATAAGCGCGGACAGCAGGGTCCGCGCGCGCAGTTCGTCAAGCCATTGCGGGGAGAGTGTCACGGGTTCAGGACAGCGCGGCCTTGACCAGCCCGCTTGCCTTGCTCATGTCCAGCGCACTGGCGTGCCGTTCCTTGAGCAGTGCCATGACCTTGCCCATGTCCTTCACACTTGCAGCACCCACTTCGGCCTTGATTCCCTCGATCAGTGCCAATGTTTCGGCCTCGTTCAATTGCTGCGGCAGGAAGGTTTCGATCACTACAACCTCCGCTGCTTCATTGTCGGCAAGTTCCTGCCGCCCGCCTTGCGTGAACATTTCGATCGATTCGCGGCGTTGCTTCACCATTTTCTGCAGCACCTCGACCACCAGAGTGTCATCATCAGCAGGCGATTTGCCCGTGCGTGCCTCAATGTCGCGGTTCTTGATGGCCGCCATCATCAGACGGATCGTGGCTGTTTTCTGCGCGTCGCGGGCCTTCATGGCCTCCACCTGCGCGGCTTGGATACGCTCGCGAATCATATTGTCTCTCAAAATCGGGAAAGAATACTCTTAGCGCGAGATTTTCAGTTTTAACAGATTGACGCTGCGGCTTGCCGTCTCTAGCGGACGGCTCTTAACGACATTGTTACAACCCCTGTTTCGGAGCGACCCCATCATGGCCGACCCCACCTCTTCGCGCGCGCCTGCAGGAGCGACGGGGGTATTGGTTTTGGCATCCGGAGAGCTTGTGTGGGGGCGGGGTTTCGGCGCTGAGGGCCACAAGGTCGGCGAGGTCTGCTTCAACACGGCGATGACGGGATATCAGGAGATCATGACCGATCCCTCCTATGCCGGCCAGATCATCAACTTCACATTTCCCCACATCGGCAATGTCGGGACGAATCCTGAAGATATCGAGGCGCTCAATCCCCATGCCCTTGGTGCGATTGTCCGCCAGGATGTGACGGACCCATCCAATTTCCGCAGTACCCAGCATTTCGACAGCTGGATGAAGGCGAACGGGCGGATCGGGCTTTCAGGCATTGATACGCGCGCACTCACCCGCAAGATTAGGCTATCAGGGGCCCCGAACGGAGTGATCGCGCATTCTGCGTCCGGCAAGTTCGATATTCCGGCGTTGTTTGCCGAGGCAAAGGCCTGGCCGGGCCTTGAAGGTATGGATCTTGCCAAGGACGTGACGACGCTGCAGTCCTATGGTTGGGACGACGGGCTTTGGACTCTTGGGCAGGGCTATGCGGCACACAGCGCCAATCCCGAAGGGCCGAAGGTTGTTGCCGTCGATTACGGGATCAAGCGCAATATCCTGCGCAACCTGATCGATGCGGGCGCGCGGGTTACGGTCGTTCCGGCGACTGCCAGTTTCGACGACATCATGGCGCACAATCCGGACGGTCTGTTCCTCTCTAACGGCCCCGGAGACCCTGCCGCGACCGGAGAGTATTCTGTACCGGTGATCCAAAAGTGGCTCGAAACAAAGAAGCCGCTCTTCGGCATCTGCCTAGGCCACCAGATGCTGGGCCTCGCGGTCGGCGCCACCACGATCAAGATGTTCCAGGGGCATCGCGGCGCCAACCACCCGGTGAAGCGGCTCTCCGACGGCGCGGTCGAGATCACCAGCATGAACCACGGATTTGCGGTCGATGCGGAGACTCTCCCCGGCAACGCACGCCCAACGCACGTCAGCCTGTTCGACGGCAGCAATTGCGGGTTCGAGCTGACGGATCGGCCTGCATTCAGTGTGCAATATCACCCAGAGGCCTCACCGGGGCCGCAGGACAGTCATTATCTTTTTGAAAAATTTGTCGGGATGCTGAGTTCATAATGCCCAAACGCACTGACATATCCTCCATCCTCATCATCGGCGCGGGTCCTATCGTGATCGGGCAGGCGTGCGAGTTCGATTATTCGGGCACACAGGCTGTGAAAGCTCTCAAGGAAGAGGGCTATCGCATCATTCTGGTCAATTCGAACCCGGCGACAATCATGACCGATCCGGAGCTGGCGGACGCGACCTATGTCGAACCGATAACGCCCGGTGTCGTGGCGCGGATCATTGAGAAGGAACGTCCGGACGCCGTTCTGCCCACAATGGGCGGGCAGACTGCACTCAATACGGCGCTGGCTCTGTTCAATGATGGCACGTTGGAAAAATACGGCGTCGAAATGATCGGGGCCGACGCGGAAGCCATCGACAAGGCCGAAGACCGGATGAAGTTTCGCGAGGCGATGGACAAGATTGGCCTTGAATCGGCCCGTTCCGGCATCGCACATTCTGTTGAAGATGCGCTGGCAGTTTTAGAGCGCACTGGCTTGCCCGCGATTATCCGGCCAAGCTTCACAATGGGCGGCACCGGCGGCGGCGTAGCTTATAATCGGGACGAATTCATCCAGATCGTGACAGGCGGCCTCGATGCTTCGCCGACAACCGAGGTGCTGATCGAGGAATCGCTGATCGGCTGGAAAGAATATGAAATGGAAGTCGTCCGGGACCGGAACGACAATGCCATCATCATCTGCTCGATCGAGAATGTCGACCCGATGGGCGTGCATACGGGCGATTCAATCACGGTCGCCCCGGCGCTCACTCTGACCGACAAGGAATACCAGATCATGCGCAATGCAAGCATCGCTTGCTTGCGTGAAATTGGGGTTGAAACAGGGGGTTCCAACGTACAGTTCGCAGTCAATCCAAAGGATGGCCGCCTGATCGTGATCGAGATGAACCCGCGTGTATCGCGATCATCTGCACTCGCTTCGAAGGCCACGGGCTTTCCGATTGCCAAAGTCGCCGCGAAACTGGCCGTGGGCTACACGCTCGACGAGATCGACAATGACATCACGGGCGCCACGCCTGCGTCTTTTGAGCCGACGATCGACTATGTGGTGACAAAGATCCCCCGTTTTGCCTTTGAGAAGTTCAAGGGAGCAGAGCCGCTGCTTTCGACGGCCATGAAATCCGTCGGCGAAGTTATGGCCATTGGCCGGAATATCCACGAGTCGATGCAAAAGGCGCTCCGCGGCCTTGAAACAGGGCTGGCGGGATTCAACTATGTCGACACACTCAAGGGCGCATCTCGTGACGATCTGATCGCGGAACTGTCCCGCGCGACGCCAGATCGGCTTCTCGTCGCAGCCCAGGCACTGCGTGAGGGGATGAGCGTTGCAGAGATCAACGCCATTGCGAAATATGACCCATGGTTTCTGGAGCGGATTGCGGAGATCGTTGCGGCTGAAAAGAATGTTGCCGCCAATGGATTGCCGCAGGATGCCGAAGGCTTGCGCCGTCTCAAGGCCATGGGCTTTTCGGACAAGAGGCTGGCCTTCCTGGCGCTTGAATCAGCGAATTTGCCAGGGGGAATGGGCCGTGCAGTAGCGCATGGCTCCGGCCTGATCGCAGAGACTGTGCGGGCGATGACCGGTGGTGTTACCGAAGCGCAGGTGCGAGCATTGCGCCACAAGTTGGGGGTGCGGCCCGTTTTCAAACGGATCGATACCTGTGCGGCAGAATTCGAAGCCAAGACGCCGTACATGTATTCAACTTATGAGGCGCCCTCGTTCGGAATGCCCGAGTGCGAGGCCCAGCCGACTGACCGAGAAAAGATCGTCATCCTTGGAGGCGGTCCGAACCGGATCGGGCAGGGGATCGAGTTCGACTATTGCTGCTGCCACGCCTGCTTTGCGCTTTCTGACTCTGGCTATGAAACAATCATGGTCAACTGCAATCCCGAGACGGTGTCGACGGACTATGACACGTCTGATCGTCTCTATTTCGAGCCGCTGACGGCGGAGGATGTGCTCGAAATCCTCCATGTCGAGCAGCAGAAGGGCAAACTCAAGGGCGTGATCGTCCAGTTTGGCGGGCAGACACCGCTCAACCTTGCCAAGGCGCTGGAAGAGGCTGGTATCCCTATTCTCGGTACATCTCCCGATGCCATTGACCTGGCCGAAGATCGTGAACGGTTTGCGGCGCTCGTGAACAAGCTTGGGCTCAAGCAGCCGGAGAACGGCATTGCGCGCAGCCGTGACGAAGCCATCGCTGTAGCCGAGTCCATTGGCTATCCCGTGCTGATGCGCCCGTCCTATGTGCTGGGCGGCCGCGCAATGGAGATTGTCGACACCCAGGCCCAGCTGGAAAACTATATCCAGACAGCGGTGCTGGTTTCCGGGGAATCCCCTGTGCTGATCGATCGTTACCTGAGGGATGCGATTGAGGTCGACGTTGATGCGATTGCAGATGGCGATGACGTCGTTGTTGCTGGTATCCTGCAGCATATTGAGGAAGCCGGGGTCCATTCGGGCGACAGTGCGTGCTCCTTGCCGCCCTATAGTCTTCCCGCCGAGATTATTGCGGAAATCCGCACACAAGCGGAAGCTCTGGCACGCGCGCTATCGGTACGGGGGCTGATGAACATTCAGTTCGCGATCAAAGACGGCGAAGTCTATCTGATCGAAGTCAATCCTCGTGCGTCGCGCACTGTGCCGTTTGTGGCGAAGGCCATTGGGGCGCCGATTGCCAAGATCGCAGCCCGTGTCATGGCAGGCGAGAAGCTGAAGGACCTGCCGAAGATCAATCTCGATATCGATTATATCGCAGTCAAAGAGGCCGTATTCCCCTTCGCCCGCTTCCCCGGTGTCGATCCGGTTCTTTCCCCGGAAATGAAGTCGACAGGGGAAGTGATGGGCATCGACCAGGATTTTGCAATGGCTTTTGCCAAGGCGCAAATGGGCGGCGGAACGATGCTACCGGATGGAGGAAAGCTGTTCGTCTCCGTCAAAGACAGTGACAAGAGCGTGATCCTGCCCGCGGTCAAACAGGCTGTCGAGCTTGGCTTTGCAGTCTGTGCAACTGGAGGAACTGCGGACTATTTGTCCAAGCAAGGTATTTCGGTGGAGCGCGTCAACAAGGTGGCTCAGGGCCGACCGCATATCGTCGACAAGATCAAGGACGGTGAAATCGATCTGATCTTCAACACAACAGAGGGTTGGCAATCGCTGAAGGACAGCGAATCCCTGCGCCGATCCGCATTGATGGGGAAGATACCATACTTCACCACAGCCTCTGCATCAGTGGCTGCCGCGCAGGGAATTGGTGCACTGCGGTCGAGAAAACTTGAAGTTCGCACACTTCAGTCTTATCATTCATCCAGCGCACGCTGATCCCGACAATTCAGGTGAACGGGCGGGCGGTCTCCAGTCGGAGCCGCTTGATGTAGATTTTTTGACGGACGAAGGTTTGAGAGATGGCGACAGTCGACAAGATGCCGATGCTCCTCGAAGGGCACAAGATGCTGACCGAGCACCTCTCGCGCTTGAAAGCGGAGCGCCCACAGATCATCGACGCGATCGAAGAAGCGCGGGCGCATGGTGATCTCTCGGAGAATGCGGAATATCACGCTGCCAAGGAGCGCCAGGGTCAGGTCGAAGCGACAATCAGTGACCTTGAGGACAAGCTCAGTCGCGCAATGATCATCGATCCCTCGACGCTATCAGGAGACAAGATCGTATTTGGTGCCACTGTCACCTTGCTTGATGAGAACGACAAACCGATCAAATACCAGATCGTGGGACAGCCTGAGGCCGATGCCAAGACCGGCAAGATCTCATACAACTCGCCGCTTGGTCGCGCCCTTATCGGACGGAAGGTCGATGATGAGATCGAAGTGACGGTGCCATCTGGCGATCGTTACTACCTCGTGTCAAAGATCGAGTTCATCTAGCTCTATTTGGCTGGTTTCAGCATTTCCGGCTGCAGGAGCCGGTGCAGATGGACGACGACATACTTCATCTCTGCATCGTCGACAGTGCGTTGCGCTGCGGCTCGCCATGCCTTTTCTGCAGTTTTGTAATCGGGGAACATCCCGACAATGTCTATGGATTTCAGGTCAGCGAAATCCAGGGTGCGGGGATCTTTGACGCGACCGCCGAAAACGAGGTGAAGATTGCTCATGCTTGTCCTGAAAATTCAGCCCGGGGAGGGGATTGAGGCAAAGTGCGTGGTGGGCGCGGCAGGGATTGAACCTGCGACCCCACCCGTGTGAAGGGTGTGCTCTACCACTGAGCTACGCGCCCGCACTGTGCTGCGAGGCCGTTAGACAAGGGCGTTCTGAAAGACAAGGCTGTTGGCAGAACAAAAAAGGCGGGCAGCACCCATGGATGCTGCCCGCCTTCCTGTACTGTGCCTCCCGAAGGAGAATCCAATCAGTTAACGGCGTCTTTCAGACCCTTGCCAGCCTTGAACTTGGGCTGGGTCGAAGCGCTGATCTTCATCGGCTCTCCGGTCCGGGGGTTGCGACCGGTCGAAGCCTTGCGCTTGGAAACCGAAAAAGTGCCGAAACCAACCAGGCGAACTTCATCACCCTTCTTCAAAGCGCCGGTGATGGCATCAAATACACCTTCAACTGCCTTGCTCGCATCAGCCTTGGTGAGGCCCGAAGCATCGGCAACTGATGAAATAAGTTCTTGTTTGTTCATTTTTATGAACCCCCTATCAGATGGTTTCAGAGTGACTCGCGGTCAATCTGGCGGCTACTAACCCCAACCGCTGGGCCGCTGTCAAAGGGATTCACGCGAAAAATCGCCAAAATCGGACATTTCGTGCGATTTTTCGGTGAAAGCTCAATGCGGCAGTGATTCACCTGACGCGCCAACCGCCACTGGCGGCTGTGCAGCAAGCTCATCGGCCTCGGTCCATTCGATGGAATGCAGCGGTTCCGTAAGGGCGATTGCCAAAACCTCATCCACATGGCGCACCGGGATGATCGTCAAGGCTTCGCGGATGTTCGCGGGAATCTCGACCAGATCCTTCTCGTTCTCCTGCGGGATGATCACGGTCTTGATACCGCCGCGCATGGCCGCGAGGAGTTTTTCCTTGAGACCTCCAATTGGCAGCACCCGGCCGCGAAGTGTCACTTCGCCCGTCATCGCCACATCTCGGCGAACCGCAACCCCCGTGAGTGTCGAAATCATCGCAGTAACCATCCCAATGCCTGCTGACGGCCCATCTTTTGGAACAGCACCTTCGGGAAGGTGGATATGCAGGTCCTTGCGTGCAATCAGGCTTGGCTTGATGCCATAAGCCGGGCTGCGTGCCTTCACGAACGAGAGGGCCGCCTGGATGGATTCGTTCATCACTTCACCCAGCTTGCCTGTCGTGCGCACAGCGCCTTTACCCGGCACAGTGACGGCTTCGATCGTCAGGAGTTCGCCGCCCACTTCGGTCCATGCGAGTCCCGTCACGGCGCCTATCTGGTTTTCCTCTTCACTGAGCCCGTGGCGGAACTTGACCACCCCGGCAAACTCGGAGAGGTTGTCCGGTGTAATCACAATCTTTTCGGCCTTGCCTTCAAGAATGCGCCGAAGCGACTTGCGTGCCAGCTTGGCAATTTCCCGCTCTAGCGTGCGGACGCCGGCCTCCCGGGTATAGCCCTGGATAAGTGCGCGCAAGCCAGCGTCGGTCAACTCGAATTCGCCGGCTTTCAGCCCATGTGCCTCGACCTGCTTTTCAATCAGGTGGCGCTTGGCGATTTCGACCTTTTCGTCTTCGGTGTAGCCTTCGAGGCGAATGATCTCCATCCGATCAAGCAAAGCTTGCGGTAGGTTCAGCGAGTTTGCCGTCGTGACGAACATCACGTCAGACAAGTCTATGTCGAGTTCAAGATAATGGTCCTGGAACTTGCTGTTCTGCTCCGGATCAAGCACTTCGAGCAACGCAGACGCAGGATCGCCTCGGAAATCCTGACCAAGCTTGTCGATTTCGTCGAGCAGGAAGAGGGGATTCATTGTCCCCGCCTTCTTGAGATTGCTGACAATCTTGCCCGGCAGCGAACCGATATACGTCCTGCGATGGCCCCGTATTTCGGCCTCGTCGCGCACCCCACCCAAGGACTGGCGAACAAATTCCCGGCCGCACGCCTTGGCAATCGAGCGACCAAGAGACGTCTTGCCGACGCCCGGCGGCCCCACGAGGCAAAGAATCGGTCCCTTCAACTTGGACGTGCGCGCTTGCACTGCCAGATATTCAACGATCCGGTCCTTGACCTTTTCAAGAGCATAATGGTCATTGTCGAGCACCGCCTGCGCGGCTGCGATATCCTTTTTGAGCTTTGATTTCTTGCCCCAGGGCAAGCCCAACAAAACATCGAGATAATTACGGGTGACTGTTGCTTCAGCAGACATGGGCGCCATGGCCTTGAGCTTTTTCAGCTCGCCCGTGGCTTTGGTCTTGGCTTCCTTGGAAAGCTTCAGCGTTTCGATCTTCCGACCAAGCTCCGCAAGTTCATCGCCTTCGCCGTCCTCACCCTCATTGCCGAGTTCACGCTGGATGGCCTTGAGCTGCTCGTTGAGATAATATTCGCGCTGCGTCTTTTCCATCTGACGCTTCACGCGGCCGCGGATCTTTTTTTCGACCTGCAGGACGCCGAGTTCACCTTCCATAAAGGCATAGGCCATCTCGAGCCGCTTTCCCGGATCGCGCTCGATGAGCAGGGCCTGCTTGTCGCTGACCTTGAGCGAGAGATTGGCTGCAACTGCGTCTGCCAACCTCGAGGGATCCTCGATCTCTGAGAGCTGAACTGCCGTTTCTGCAGGGAGCTTCTTGTTCAGCTTTGCATAGTTTTCAAACTGATCGACGACCGAACGCATAAGCGCGGTAACTTCAGTCCCAGCCGCCTTTTCTTCCGCGATCAGTTCAATCGTGGCCGTAAGGAAGTCGCCGGAGCCCGTCAGGCTCGTGAGAGTTGCGCGCTGCTTGCCTTCGACCAGCACACGCACGGTGCCGTCGGGAAGCTTCAGAAGTTGGAGCACTGACGCAATCACGCCAAGATCATAGAGATCATCCTGACCCGGATCGTCCTGAGCCGGATCAAGCTGGGCAACAAGGAAGATTTCCTTGTCAGCATTCATTGCCTGTTCAAGGGCCGCCACCGACTTGTCGCGGCCGACGAATAGCGGCACGACCATGTTTGGAAACACGACAATATCTCGCAACGGCAAGACGGGATAGGACTGGGTCATTGTAGCTCCAAAAAGCGAATATTCGGCTATATGGGTGCACAGGTTGGGCTGATCAATGCCGTCAGCCTAAAATCCCCTCATGAAGTCTGAGTGTCCGGTCCATCCTCGCGGCAATCCGTTCATTATGCGTTGCAATCAACGCCGCAGATCCTTCTATGCGGACAAGTTTAAGAAATTCTCCAAGCACAACATCGGCAGTTGCCTCGTCAAGATTGCCCGTCGGTTCATCGGCAAGGATGAGGGCAGGGCGATTGGCCAAAGCCCGAGCGACCGCAACACGCTGCTGCTCGCCTCCTGAGAGCTGGCTCGGTCGATGCTCGAGGCGCCCTGACAGGCCAAGCGATCCCAGTAACGATCCCGCACGTTGTTCAGCTTCAGCGCGCGAAGCACCATGAATAAGCTGCGGAAGGATAACATTTTCGACAGCGGAAAAATCTGGCAGCAAATGATGAAACTGGTAAACAAAGCCGAGCATGTCGCGCCTCAGTCGCGTCCGTCCGCCATTGTCGAGACCCGCGGCTTCTTCCCCGGAAATGCGGATTGAGCCGGAAAAGCCTCCCTCAAGCAGACCGAGAGCCTGCAGCAAGGTCGACTTGCCCGAACCGGAAGGGCCAAGCAAAGCGACAATTTCACCTGCACCGACTTTCAGATCGACGCCACGCAAGACCTCGATTGTCACCGGGCCTTGGGTGAAGCTGCGCTTCAGTCCCGAAACGATGACGACTTCACTCATAGCGCAGCACCTGTACCGGATCGGTGCCTGCGGCCTTGAAAGCAGGGTAAAGCGTCGCAAGAATCGTCAAGACAAGTGCCATGAAGACAACGCCCAGAACCTCAAGCGGGTCGGTGCGAGCAGGCAATTCGGTCAAGAAGCGGATTGAAGGATCCCACAAATTCTGGCCTGTCAGGAACTGGATGCCGTTGACCATGGCTTGGCGAAAATAGAGAATGACAAAGCCCAGAACCACGCCCGCTGCAATACCCAGTGAGCCAATGACGATACCGACGGTCATGAAAATCCTGACCAGGCTTGCACGCGACGCGCCCATTGTCCGGACAATTGCAATATCGCGTGTCTTGGCGCGAACGAGCATGATCAGGGACGAAAGGATATTGAATGCAGCAACCAGAATGATCAGGGAAAGGATCACGAATGAAACAACGCGATCCACCGCAAGAGCCTCGAAAAGGGAGGCATTCATGCTCCGCCAGTCGGATACCACGGCACGATCCCCGACTTTTGCTGCCAGAGGGGCTAGAATCGCGCCCACCTTGTCAGGATCGACCGTATCAAGTTCGACCATGCCTACAGTATCGCCAAGCAAAAGCAGTGTCTGTGCATCTTCGATGGGCATGATGACGAACGACTTGTCATAGTCGTAGACGCCCACTTCAAAGATTGCCGCGACGCGATAGCTGACGATGCGCGGAACCGAACCAAATGGCGTTGTTTGTCCGTCCGGCGAAATAAGGCTGATGCTGCCGCCGATCTGGGCACCCAGCTCATCTGCCAATCGTGCGCCGATTGCGACATTCCCGCTACCAGGAACCAGGTCCGAGAGTTTTCCGATCAAGACCTTGTTCTGGATCGATGAGTTCGATCGAATGTCCTTGACTGTCATGCCGCGCAACAGCACGCCCTCAACGCGTCCCTGATAGCTTGCCATCAAGGGTTGCTCGATCAGCGGGATTGCAGACTTGACGCCAGGCGTCGCCTTGGCCTCTGCCATAATCTGCTTCCAGTCAGGCAGCTTGCCGCCATAGCCTTGCACAACGGCGTGACCGTTAAGTCCAACGATCTTGTCGAACAATTCCGCACGGAAGCCGTTCATTACACTCATGACGACGATTAACGCGGCCACGCCGAGCATAACGGCAAACAGACTGATGCCGGCGACAAGGAAGATAAATCCTTCGCCGCGCCCGGGGAGCAGATAGCGTTTGGCGATCATGCGCTCATGGGCTGAAAGGATCATGCATCGGCACTAGAACGCGGGAGCATTACTGGCAAGCATCGGGAACTGTGGCGGAATCAACACAGTGAGTGCCAAATCGACTCCGAGAGACAAATCGGGCGATGACAAATCGGCCAGTCTTCCGTAGCCACATGATTCTGAAACGTGAGGCCACGGTTCGGGGAGGTCGACGGCTCCACGCCCAAGCTGGAATACTGGCGGGCTGTGTTGAGACGAAAACCAAAACGGGGGGTGACGAATTCGTCACGCAGGTGCCCGGACTGGAAACGGTCCGGGCATTTGTCTTTTTCGCTACATCGCAGGCATGACTAACATGCGCCTTTCCGACGCGCGTACCAGAAACTGCCAGATTTCCGCGTTCAGTGCGCGTGCCCACTCGTCATCAATCGTTTCAATGGCAATCTGGAGCGCTATCAAGGTTTCGGTGTAGCGGTCATGAGCGGCGGACAGGGTGCTAAGCCTGAGGTCCGCTTCCTCCAAAGCTGCGTCATGCGCCAATCGCACTCGGAGCGGAGCCATCAGGTCCATCTTCGATGCTGCTAGAAATATCATCCGCATCTCGCGATTTTCGCGCGAAAGCGTATCCGCTGCCCGATCGGCTTCCTGGGCGAGCAGAATCGACAGAAGCGCTGCGATGCGGGCATCGCCCGTCGCATAAGATTGCATATCCAGTTGCGGCAGTATCCGGGTTGCGAGTGTTGTCGCAAGCGTAGTCAAAAGTTGGTCTATGCCTGGCTTCATGCGAATATTCCTGCAAGTCGGGTAGCAAGAACGTGATTTCCGATTGTTTTTGGATACCAGGCTGAAAATGCGAGCACTGGGTCGCTGTTGACGCCCGCAACGCTGGCATGGCCAGAGGAAATCCAGATTGCCATTCCCTTTACGGAAGCGAACATTTCCCACCAGCGAAAAGCTGCTTCATCGAACATGAGCCCACTCGCATTCTCCCATATCCTTATCGCTTCGCTCCGCTCGATCAGGCCAGCCGCACGACTTGGATCTTGTAAATTCCAGAGCGGATCCAGCGTCCACGCAAGATCTTCAAGGGGGTCTCCTATGTGAGCCATTTCCCAATCCAGAACCGCAACAATTTTTCCCGCACTGTCATGAAGGACATTGCCATTTCGGTAGTCGCCATGAACGATGGTCAGCTTCTGGGCGGGAGGTGGCGGATTTTTGCGAAGCCATCGAATGGCCGCCATCAATATGGGTTCCGGCTGAAGCCCATTTTTCTCCACTTGGCCAGCCCAGTAGTTCAGTTCCCGGGACCAGCATTCGTCGGGTTCAGGGACATCGACCTGCCCCGCAAGCGGGCTTGATAGGGCATCTGCGCCGTTGATCTTGCCCAGGTATTCGAAGAATTGCTGCCCGATTGCGTCCCGATTTTCACCGTAAGCACCTGCGACGAACGGGCTGACCGCTTCTCCTCCCTCGATACGCTGCATGATGAAAAACGGCGTACCAATCAGTGCTGCGTCCTCACACAGGCTGACGGCACGGGGAACAGGAATGCCGCAGTGCTCGACAGACTTGTACGCAGCAAACTCAAGTGCCCGTGGTGTATCAATGAGGCTGTCGCCAGGGTCGCATCGCAAGATCAGGGCATGCAAAACCTGATTGGCAAGAACGTCAATTGCATAAGTCTCGCGGGATGCACCGCCGTGAAACCGGCGAATGTCTATGATCTCAGCCCCGGGTGCATTCAATGCTTTTGCAATGTGCTCGCCAACAGCAGCCAGTTGCGCATCGTTCAGCACGGGGAATCCTCATCTAATGTTGTTCGGTGACCTTCATGAGGAAATCCGCACTGTCCTGCAAGACGGGTGCCTTGCTTCGGAATGGTTTCGACAGGGCCATCACAATGTCTTCGTGATTAAGGTCGTTATAAGCTCGAAATTTCACAGGTGCTCCAAGTTCGTGGAGTTTACGAGAAAGCAGGATCGCATTTCGCGGTTTGACCGTGTCATCCGATGTCCCGGTAATGATCATGATTGGCGGAGCATCCTTGCGCGCAAAGGCAATAGGCTGGGTTTCGAGCGGGCGAGGCCAGCGGTTCATAGCATTGATTGATCGGCGTGAGTCATAGGGGTAAAAATCATAGGGCCCAGACAGGCCAACAGTGCCGCGAATAATCGATGGTTTGACGCCTGCGGACATGAGATACGACCGATCCAGCGTCAGCATCATTGCAATATAGGCGCCGGCGGAATGCCCAGCTAGGACAATCCGGTCGGAGTCGCCGCCGTATCGGGAGATGTTGTCATGCACCCATCGAACAGCCGCCGCCGCATCTTGATTGAAAATCGGAAAATGAACATGCGGCACTTTCCGATAATCGGGCAAGACGACAATGAACCCGCGATTGGCATAGGCACGCGCTGCAAAACCATAATGGTCACGGTCGCCATTTGCCCAGCCACCCCCATAAAAGAAGACCAGCACCGGCCTTTTGCGATGTGCATTAGGAGCATTAACTCCCCAGATATTGAGCTTCTGGGCGCTGGCTTCATCAAAAGTGATGTCGGACGCCAATTTCTCAGCATTGTTCTGGCCTGGCCAAAACCTGTCGAGGTAATCAAGCTGATTTGGTGGTTCCACAATCCGGGTGAAAAGAAGCAGCGCCACCGCCACGGCGATGAGACAAAAAAACAGGGTTTTCATTCAAATTCCAATCAGAAGGCTTCAGCCGGCAGTGCCATGATTGCCTCGGCTCCAGCTTCAAGCTTGCGACGCAAGGCCCCGCTGTCAGGCATGATCCGCTCTGCATAGAAACGGGCGGTCGTCAGTTTCGCCTGCATGAATGCCGCATCTTCAGTGCCGGCTTCCAATGCTGCATGCGCTGCGCTGGCCATTCTCAGCCACATCAGGCCGACAGAGACAATGCCCATTAAGTGCAGATAAGGGGTAGAACCCGCGCCAGCGTTGTCAGGATTGGCCATGCCATTCTGCATCAACCACATGGTGGACGCCTGAAGATCCCCCAGCGATTTTTCAAGACGTGTCGCATAGTCCGAAAGAGCCTCGTTTGACTTGGCGGCTTCAATCTCGCTGGTGACGAGCGCAAAGAACGCGCCGACGGCCCGTCCGCCATTCTGGGCGAGCTTGCGTCCGACCAGGTCAAGTGCCTGAACGCCATTAGCACCCTCATAGATCTGGGTGATCCGGGCATCGCGAACATACTGGCTCATGCCCCATTCTTCGATGTAGCCATGGCCGCCATAGATCTGCTGCATTGCCGTCGCGATCTCATAGCCTTTGTCGGTCCCATACCCCTTGATCACCGGCGTCAGGAGAGAAATCAGGTCATCCGCCATCTGGCGTTCAGCCTCGGTCTGGGCACAATGAGCAAGGTCGACCTGAAGCGCCCCCCAAAGGCAAAGGGCCCTAAGGCCCTCGGTCAACGCTTTAGCTTCCATGAGCATGCGGCGGATATCCGGGTGAACGAGAAGCGTGTCCGCCTTTTCCTGCGGATCCTTGGCACCGGTGAGTGATCGGCCCTGACGCCGGTCTTTCGCATATTGCAGGCCGTTCTGGTAGGCGATGTCACCCTGAGCCAAACCTTGCACACCCACACCAAGACGCGCGGCATTCATCATGATGAACATGGCCGCCAGACCCTTGTTTTCTTCGCCGACCACGTAACCTGTTGCGCCATCATAGTTCATTACACATGTGGCCTGCGCACGGATGCCCATCTTGTGTTCGATTGATCCACAACTCACAGCATTCCGCTCGGCAAGGGTTCCATCGTCGTTCACCAGGAATTTTGGAACGATGAAAAGCGAAATGCCTTTGCTGGATTCTGGCGCATCAGGCGTCTTCGCAAGCACAAGGTGGATGATGTTTTCCGTCAAGTCATGATCACCGCCCGAGATGAAAATCTTGGTGCCGGTGATGCTGTAGCTTCCATCGCTTTGCGGAACGGCGCGAGTGCGGATCAAGCCCAGGTCGGTACCGGCATGGGATTCGGTCAGGTTCATTGTTCCGCCCCACTCACCCGAAACCATCTTCGGAACAAACTTGGCCTTTTGTTCGTCTGACCCCTTGACCAGTATTGCTGCTACAGCACCCATGGTCAGACCGGGATACATGCCGAAAGACTGATTTGCAGCCATGCGAAACTCTTCCATGGCCGTCCCGACAACATGCGGAAGGCCTTGGCCGCCAAACTCTTCCGGAGCTGAAAGACCGACCCAACCACCTTCGCGATAGGCGCGGTAAGCCTCCTTGAAGCCATCTGGCGTGCTAACACTTCCATCGGCATGGCGAGTGCAGCCTTGTTCATCGCCGGACTTGTTCAGCGGGAAAAGGATTTCTTCGCAAACTCGACCGCCTTCAGTCAGGACGGCGTCGATCATGTCGGGAGAGGCGTTTTCGAAACCTGGCAAGTTGGCATACCGTTCAATGCCTATGACATGATCGAAAATGAACCGCGTGTCGCGGACTGGGGCAATATACTGGGGCACGCATTCTCTCCTGGTGACAAGCCTTGTCAGGCGTCGCCGGGGGCGTCCGCCTTCTTCACAATATCGATGAAACGCGACAATTCATCAATATGCGCGTCAATATCGAGGCGCTGGCGTTTGAGCAGGTCAATTCGCGACTGGCATTTCTCGATTGTGACCAACCGTTGCGCATGTCTGCCATCGCCAATATCGTAGAGATCTATCATTTCACGAATGTCGGCTAGGCTGAAGCCCACGCGTTTTGCGCGAAGAATCCATGCCAGACGAGCACGATCACGCTTCGTGTAAATCCGTGTAAGCCCCCGCCGGATAGGGGAGATCAAGCCTTCGTCTTCATAGAAGCGCAGCGCGCGCGCCGTGACTTTGAATTCGTCGGAAAGGTCCG
Source organism: Aquisediminimonas profunda (assembly GCF_019443285.1). Lineage (GTDB taxonomy): Bacteria > Pseudomonadota > Alphaproteobacteria > Sphingomonadales > Sphingomonadaceae > Aquisediminimonas > Aquisediminimonas profunda. Next base: position 2,570,836 of record NZ_CP080327.1, on the reverse strand, counting down.
AAATCGAATATTGGTGTCGATCACGCGGGTCGACGATCTCTACGGTAGCACTGGACATGAACAAGTGTTACTTTACGTGCACGTAAGGGTCAATCCCGGACCAGCGCACCGTTTTCGACCCGTCGGAAAAAGCAACTCGCTTCTCCCGTATGGCATGCCGGTCCGTCGGGACGGCACTTCAGCCAAATTGCATCCTGATCGCAATCGATGCGCGCTTCTGAAACATGCAATACATGGCCAGAGGTCTCGCCCTTTATCCAGAGTGCCGCTCGTGATCGCGACCAAAAAGTTGCTTTGCCGGTTTGCAGAGTTAACTGCAACGCCTCGGCATTCATGTGCGCCAACATCAGTACGGTGCCACTATCTTCATGCGTACAGACCGCTGTGATCAACCCATCGGCGTCAAATTTGGGGTCAAGGGCAGAACCAGTTTCGCGCTCATCAGTCATGAGTTCAGTTTAGGGAAGTTGCAGGGGAGGGCAAGCTCGCGCCTCGGTGATATCTGCCCGCACTGAGATTTACTGTCATTGTGCATTACAAATTGAAGACAAGCCCCTATATGCCCGGCACGGCGCAACTACCGGGCGATTCCAAATGATCACGACTCATCCGTTCGATGATGATAAATTGCGGGAAGAGTGTGGAATCTTCGGCGTTTGGGGGGCTGACACGGCCTCGGCCGTGGTGGCTCTTGGCCTGCATGCGCTTCAACATCGCGGACAAGAGGCGGCCGGCATAACAAGTTGGGACGGCAACAATTTCCATTCCCATCGTGCAATGGGCCATGTTGCAGGGAATTTTGATCGCGATGAGATAATCAATGGTTTGCCCGGCAGTGTAGCTTGCGGCCATGTCCGTTATGCGACAACGGGGGAAACTTCGCTTCGAAATGTCCAGCCGCTTTTTGCCGATCTTGCTTCAGGTGGCTTTGCCATTTCACATAATGGCAATATTTCCAATGCGATGACGGTGAAGCGCGACCTTGTCCGCAAAGGGGCGATCTTCCAATCGACCAGCGATACAGAGGTAATTATTCATCTCGTCGCAACCAGCACGTACAGGACGCTCCTCGACAAGTTCATAGACGCGCTAAAGCAGGTTGAAGGCGCCTATTCCCTGATTTGCCTTACCCCGGAAGGCATGATCGCCTGCCGCGATCCTTTGGGTATCCGCCCCCTGGTCATGGGCAAATTGGGTGATGCCTATATTTTTGCGTCAGAGACTGTTGCACTCGACGTCGTGGGCGCAACCTATGAACGTGAAATCGAACCTGGAGAAATCGTCATTGTCGCGCGAGGAGAATTGCGATCCATAAAGCCATTTTCTGCCATCAGCCCGCGACCATGTATCTTTGAGCATGTCTATTTTTCTAGGCCGGATTCAATTGTTGATGGTTCAAGCGTGTATTCCGTCAGAAAGGCGATTGGGGCGCAACTTGCAATCGAGAGCCCGGTTCGGGCCGATCTTGTCATCCCCGTGCCAGATAGTGGAACGCCAGCAGCGATAGGCTATGCGCAGCAATCGGGCATTCCTTTTGAACTTGGCATCATACGCTCGCACTATGTCGGACGAACGTTCATCCAGCCAGGTGACCAAGTCCGGCATCTGGGCGTAAAGCTGAAGCACAACGCTAATCGTGCATTGATTACGGGCAAAAGCGTTGTCCTGATTGACGATTCCATTGTTCGCGGCACCACCAGCCTCAAGATTGTCCAGATGATGCGCGATGCGGGCGCGACCGAAGTTCATTTGCGGATTGCCAGCCCGCCAACGCGCCACAGTTGCTTCTATGGCGTTGATACGCCTGAACGGTCGAAGCTTCTGGCGGCCAAGCACAATCTGGAAGAAATGCGCACCTTTATCCACGCAGACAGCCTTGCGTTTGTTTCGATCGATGGGCTCTACAAAGCGCTTGGTGAAGAGCGCCGGGCAGACATTCGCCCGCAATTTTGCGATGCCTGCTTTACCGGGGACTACCCCACACGACTGACGGATCAGGACGAAATTGCCCCCGAAAGCCAGTTGAGCCTGCTGGCCGAACGGGTGGTGTGATGGCGGGACCGCTGGAAGGACAAATTGCGCTTGTTACGGGCGCGTCTCGCGGGATTGGCGCGGCCGTTGCAGAAGCATTGGGCAAGTCAGGTGCGCATGTGATCCTCACGGCCCGGACCTCTGCTGGCCTCGAAGAAGTCGAAGAGCGCATTCACAAGGCTGGTGGAACAGCCACGATTGCTCCGCTGGATCTCACTGACCCGGAAAGTATCGGTCGCCTTGCTCAGGCGATTGCCGGTCGTTGGGAAAAGCTCGACATTCTTGTCTTGAATGCTGCCATGCTGGGAACGCTTGCACCTGTTCAACACCTTGACGCAAAGGAATTTGCCCAGATTTTCACACTCAATGTAAGTGCGCAGGCAGCTTTGATTGCTGCCTTCGACGCGTTATTGAGGAAGAGCGGGCAGGCGCGATTGATAGGCATCACATCAAGCGTTGGCGCATCCCCACGTGCTTTTTGGGGCGCTTATGGCGCATCAAAAGCTGCGTTCAACACACTGCTCGGGGCCTATGCGGAAGAGAATCGCAATACTGGGAGGCTTGCAGTGGCAATCGTTGATCCGGGCGCTACCCGCACCAAAATGCGGGCGCAGGCTTATCCGGGTGAAGATCCAGCCTTGCTTAAGTCGCCTGATGAAGTCGCAAAGAGAATCCTCCAGCTGCTGACCGATGGATTCGAAACCGGTCATAAGGAACGCGTCGGTTAACCAAGTCTGGCAGGACGGCGTTAGGCATTTGCGCCGTAATTTGCGTGCAGGACCAGCATTGTCAGGAATGAACGATGCACGAAATGAACTCATATCATTCTGCCGCGCAGGAAGATCGTTGTGGAACAAGAGCACCCATGCGCCTGGCGGCAAAGCTGCGCGCATCTGGGGCGCCAGGCTTTGAAGTAACGGTCTATGACCTTTCGATAAGCGGCTTTTGCTGCGATGCCGTGACCGGAATGAAGCCCGGCGCCATTTGCTGGGTCACCCTGCCAGGACTGTCGAGCCTTCAGGCCAAAGTCATCTGGAATGACGGCTCACGAGTCGGCTGCGCGTTCGACCATCTTCTGAATGTCGCAGTCTATGACCGCATTGTTGCGGTCCATGGGACCGCTCCTCAATCCTCGGTATCCAACGCTTTCTGAACCGCCTTGTAAAAGGCGAGCCGTTCGGCACCGACTCCTTCGGGGTCGGTGGCGAGCGGCCAGTTGCCGTTTGAAGCAATGACCAGCTTGCGCTTCGGATCAATGAAGATGCCCTGGCCAAAGATTCCCTGGGCAGCAAAACTGCCATCGTCGTTTGTCCACCATTGATAGCCATAGCCACGACCGGGGTCACCGATGTCCGCTTGCTTTGTCGTGGCCCTTGGCAGCCAGTCATCAGGCAAGACCTTGTTGCCCGCGGCAATGCCGCCGCCAAGGACAAACATGCCGAACCGGGCATAATCCCTCAAAGTTGCCGAGATGCAGCATCCGCTGATCTCGTGACCGGTTGCGCCGAGCATCCAGACGGCATCGCGTTCCATCCCGAAGGGGTTCCATATCTTTTCCGAAAGATAGGCTGAAAGAGTCTTTCCTGTGGCGCTGGAAACCAGGACGCCAATCAGGTTGGTCTCGCCAGTCTTGTAGACCCATTTAGTTCCTGCAGGAGCCTCGCGCGGCAATGTGCGCATGTAGCTGACAGTAATATCAAGCCCGGGTTCTGGCTTTTGTTGATTAAACAGCGCCACGTCGGATTTTGGATCCGTGTAATCCTCATTCCATTTCACGCCCGAGGTCATGGTAAGCAATTGCCGCACGGTGACATCGTCATAGGCGGACCCCCGCAAACCTGGGATATATGCTGTCACCTTGTCGTCGATGTTCTTGATGTAGCCATCCTTGAGAGCTGCCCCGACCAATGTCGATGTCAGGGATTTCGCTACAGAAAAGCTCGTCCAGCGGCCTTCCGGCCCATAACCGAGCGCATATTTTTCAAAGCGGATCTTGCCATCCTGAATGATCAGCAGGCCGGCATTTCGCTGGTGCTGCATGAATGCATCAATATCGAGATCGAGTTTGATCGGCTTGCCCTGAGGCAACCCAATGACTGGTCCTCCAGCCGCAATTGTATTCGCCTTTGCGATTTTCTCCATCGCGCGGAACGCTGTGTCACGTTGTTCTTGAGTCCAGAAAAGCACATTCTGATCCTTTGGCAGCTCTGGGGCAGATTGGGCGTTAGCGCCGGATTGCAGTAACGCCAGTGCCAAAATCCATTTCCGCATTGTCGCTCGCTTCCTTGACCAGCGTCACCTGACCGACTGTGATGCCGCCACTTCGGAATCCGCCTTCACAATACATCAGGTAATAGCGCCATAAAGCCAGAAATCGCGCATCGAACCCGGGAGGCAGGCGTCCCGCCGCCACTGCGTCGTCAAAGCGCAGCCGCCAGCGACGCAAGGTTTCGGCATAGTGCAGGGGAAAATAATGCGGATCCTCCCACCTCAAGCCTCGCGCCTCGGCAAGAGCACGAAAGCGACTTTCTGACAGCAGCATTCCGCCAGGGAAGACATAGGCCTGAATAAAGTCCGCACTCGCAGCATAGCGCTCGAAAATCGCATCATCGATGGCAATGAACTGAAGGGCAGCCCGACCGCCGGGTTTCAGGCTTCGCGAGATGATATCAAGGTAAGCTGGCCAATAAGCCTGTCCGACCGCCTCCACCATCTCGACAGACGCTATGGCATCAAACTGACCTTTGACATCTCGATAATCGCGGATTTCATAGGAGACATCCACATTTTCGCTGTGTGCCACGTCTGCTGCCCAGGTGCACTGGGACGGAGACAGCGTGATCGCGGTTACATGGTGGCCACGATGTGCACAATATCGAGAGAAAAAGCCCCAGCCGCAGCCGATCTCCAGAATTTTCGAACCGGCCTGAAGATTAAGACGCGCGACAAGTGCTGCAACCTTGCGCTCCTGAGCGGTTTGAAGCGATTCATCCGAGGGCAGGGGCTCCTCAAACAAGGCACTTGAATAGCTCATCGTCTCATCAAGCCAACTGCTGTAGAAATCGTTGCCCAGATCATAATGGGCAATGATGTTGCGGCGCGCGCCTGGACGGCTGTTGCGATTGAGACCATGCAGGATGCGCCGCACGAGGCGGGCAAGACCAGAAGATCGACCGGTATCGCCAAGGCTGTGGCGATTGAGCATGAACAATTCAAACAGTGTCGCTGGGTCCGGGCTGGCCCATTCGCCCTTTTCCCAAGCCTGATACCATCCCACCGAGCCAGAGCGCGCAAGCCGCAGAAGTGGGCGCCACCGCCGCAATTCGACCCGCGCGACGGGGCCCGGAGCATGGCCGCCAATAGTGCGGAAACGGCCGTCTGGCAGAATTGCCTCGATGGCACCGGTCTTCAACCGGGCATCCAGAAGATCGAGGAAACCCTCAAATTTCCCAGCAGCCACCCGCCCAAGCAGACCCTTGCTTAAGCTGCCCGCTGGTTCAACCGAATTGAAAGATTGGGTGTTCATAGCGGGCCCAAACCTAAGCCCAGCGGTGTCAGGAGGGCAAGTGGCGGTGCACTGGATTCGACATGTCGTGCAGCCCCATTCTGATAAAAATCCACGTCCCACTGCAATAGAAACGTCACCCATCTGGCTCCAAATTATTCACAACCAAATCTATACTCTCGATACGAGATATTTGGCTGCATAGCAGGGGATCTGAGGTTGAACTTTTTAGCCACTCGCAAACCGTCGCCTTCCAAGTGAGCAGACCTAAGCTAGTAGGGCCAGACGATAGAACGGGCTAGTCTTTAAGGCAGAGTTACCGCTGTCGTATGCGCAACAAAGGCGATTATAGGTGTGCCAGCGGGGATTGTGGCACTTCGTCCTGTGAAACCGGGGGTTAGGACAGCCATGCCAATCACTGCGCCAGCAGAAACGCTGCCACGATTTGAAGTATTGCCTAACAAGCGCACCGTTGTGTTTTGGACCGTCAGGTAGAGAGGCTGAATAACAAGTTTTCCTGACATTCCCAGCGCGCCTTTTGCGCGGGCATCACTGACCTGCCCCATAGCCGGAGTGCCGCTGGGCACTATGATCTGGCCATTGACAATGACGTCTGCTGTTGTGCGCAAAGGAACCAAATCACCCTTTACGCTGGTCTTGCTTGTCAATGGAGAAATCGTTTCAAGTCGTACTTCAGTGTCTGAATTCAAAGACACCGTCTGCGCAGCACTTGAGATACTGGCCATCAAACCGGCTAAAACGATGAGCCTGCGAACGGTGTAAGCAGCCTTCATTGTGGCGCACCCGACGTCGTTGGAGCAACGCGCTTGATTGGATTACTCGTCAGATCAAGCATTACATCTTCACTGACAAAAGCAGACAGAATCTCCCCCGCCTTTATCTTCGCATTGTTGCCACGATGGAAAAGCCCCACAACGCCAGTAAAGATCACTGCCACGCCCGCAGAACCTGCGCCGGTTCCTTTTGCGCTCACTTCGCCATCAAGGGGAATTTCTGCATCCCCCAAACGAATGTGCTGCAGCCTAGCGGTCATCCTTCCCGATTTCCCAAGTCCCCCGGAATCGTCAGCAGCCACAACCGTACCGAATGCAGGAGTGCCGACAGGAACTATGGTGCGGCCGTCGATCAATAACGGCTGTTGGACGCGAAGCTTGATTCGCGTTCCAGGTGCCGCCGTAGCGGTGCTCACTTCGCTGATAGCCATGAGCACAACTGGTGTATCACGCCGGATAAGCACTGGAGCCTGTACTGCTGCTACTGGGGCCGCTGAAGCAGGTGAGGCTTCAACTTCTGTTGGAGTGGATCCCAGAGGCTGAGAAGGCACATTTGTCGTCGCGGCAACCGCCACAAGAATTATTTCAAGCAATTGCTTCACTCCCCCCGATCGAATTGTTCCGATCGCCCCAATTGTCGGAACCCATCTGCCAATGCGACTAACACGCTTGCGAGGATGTGCAAATTATTGACACCATATGCAACATTCTGCCACGTCGCCCGATCGTCAACGCGTGGGAGGACGCAGAGTGAAAGTTTCAAATCTTATCGCCGTCACATTGCTGGCCGTTACCGGACTTCAGCCAGCCGTGGCCAAGGAAGCGCCAAAAGCCTATGTTGTGGTTAATGAAGACGTCGGCGTACCGGTCTTCCCATATGATATCACAGACCGCCCGTATAAGGTGCTGGGCGAAGTGACAGCGGGTGTGCGCAAGGCAACCGTATTCAGCAAGGAAGCTTCGCAGGCGAAAGTCTATCGCGAACTTTGGGAGCGCGGCGAAAAGATGGGTGCAGACGCGATAATTAACGCCAAGTATGGCGATTCCCACATCTCGGCTTTCAGCTGGGGCAAAACCAATGCGACGGGCACTGCGATTAAATTTACCGATCCGGCAACAACGCCACCCCAGCCAGCTCAGTAATTAACGGCGGTACATCCGGCGGCCTATTTCTAGCGCCGCTGGACTTGCCGATTGCTTTGAATGAAGCCTGACGCTTTGGCGAATGGGTGCGCCACGTCTCGCACGGCGCATTCCCAAGAAATAACTAAAGATGTCATGAAATTCTGGCGGACAGGGTGGGATTCGAACCCACGGTGAGCGTGAACCCACGCCGGTTTTCAAGACCGGTGCCTTAAACCACTCGGCCACCTGTCCGCTTTAGGGGGCCGCGCATAGCGGAGTCTTTGCCTCTGGCGCAAGCGGCGTTGCGAAAAGGGGATGGCGGGGCTGGGTCGACTGTGGCAAACTCGGCGCATGCGAGATTTTCGTCTCCGCGCCGCGATTGTTCTGGCGTGCCTTCCAGTCGCCTTGGGGGCCAGTGCTGCGCCCGATGTCACAGTACAAGGCTCAGACCCCTTCCAGAGTTTCATCGAGCAGCTGCGGTCGCAAGCTCTGGCGCAAGGCGTTACTCCCGGCACGGTCAATGCAGTCTTGCCGACCCTTTATTTCAGCCAGCGTGTCGTTGATCTTGATCGCGCTCAGCCAGGTGGACCGCCCAATTCGCCCATACCGAAATTTGCGCCTTATGCGGCGCAGCATGTTGATACAGCGCGCATCAACAGGGGCAGGGCAAAGTACCAATCACTGTTGCCGCTGCTTCAGCGGGTCGAAACTGAAACGGGCGTGCCCGAAGCGATCATGATTGCTATCTGGGGCCACGAAACCAATTACGGCGCGTACACTGGCGATTTCGATCTGGCCAACTCCCTTGCAACACTTGCTTATGAGGGCCGGCGCCGCAGCTTGTTCACGACTGAATTCATTGCAACCCTGAAGTTGATTGACGCCGGTTTCCCCCGTGAAAAGCTCAAAGGTAGCTGGGCTGGGGCGACTGGTTATCCGCAGTTCCTGCCGTCGACCTACCTGCGGTACGGCAGGGATGGGGACGGGGACGGGCGCGCGGACATCTGGTCAAGCGAAGCGGATGCGCTGGCATCAATTGCCAAATATTTCGAAGCGTCCGGTTGGCGTCGCGGCCAGCCTTGGGGCGTGAAGGCTTATGTTCCAGATTCACTCGACCGTTCGCAGTTTGAGACACGCCTCACAGCATCCCGCTGCCCGCGCGTTTTTGGGAGGCACAGTCAATGGAAAACCCTTGCTGAATGGAAAGCTCAAGGTGTCATCCCGACTGAAAGCAAGGGGATACGTGACAGCGATCTGGCGACCTTGCTCGAGCCGGACGGCCCCGGCGCCACGGCCTATCTTCTCACTGGAAATTACAGGGTCATACTCGAGTATAATTGCTCCAATTTTTACGCATTATCGGTGGGGCTGCTGGCGGATGAGGTCGAACGTTAACGGCATGCTTGGACCTTGTGTCGCGACGGGCTATCGCGGCCGAAGCATCATTTCTCGAGTCGAAAGCAGAAAATGAAACTCCACTTCGCGTTGCCTGCTGTTCTTGTTGCCGTTTCCATCCCCGTCAGCGCCGCTGCACCGCCATTTGAAACGAGCGCACCCGTTGCGTTCATGATCGATCTGTCGTCGGGCGCCGTGCTTTATGCGAAAGATGCAGACCGGCGCATCCCACCGGCTTCGATGGCCAAGATGATGACGGCGCACCTCGCCTTTCGCCTGATCAAGCAGGGCAAGTTCCGGCTCGATCAGAAATTTACTGTGCGGCCCGAGACTTGGGCGAAATGGCATGGGCCCGAAGCAGGGTCGACAATGTTCCTTTCCGCTGGCGAAGAAGTCAGCGTTGAAAACCTTCTGCATGGGATCGTCACGCTTTCGGGCAATGACGCTTGCATCGTGCTGGCAGAGGGCATGTTCGGGACTGAACAGGCATTTGTTGCCCAGATGAACGCGGAAGCCCAGCGACTTGGCCTGGCCAACACGCACTATGGCACGGCGAACGGTTGGCCCGATGGCGGTGTGACCTATACGACGGCAAAAGATCTGGCCGCCCTGGGACGCGCGACGATCGATGAAACTCCCGACCTCTACAAGAAGTTCTACAGCCTGACGCAATTCACCTGGGGCAAGACTTTGGGTGCTGGTGCTGACATAACCCAGGCCAATCGCAATCCGATCCTGGGGCGTATCCCGGGTGCGGACGGCATCAAGACGGGCCACACCGATGAAGCAGGTTATGGCTTTACAGGTTCTGCGGAACAGAATGGGCGCAGGCTCGTAATGGTCGTTGCAGGGATCGATACCTTCAACAATCGCATTACCGAATCGGTCAAGTTCATGGACTGGGGATTCAAGGCCTGGGAATCGAGGCCGCTTGTCGCTGCCGGCAAGGTGGTTGAGCAGGCCGAGGTGCAGATGGGCAGCTCTTCGAAAGTTGGTCTTGTCGCGCCGAGGAATATCGCCGTGACCCTGCCCACTGGCGCGGCTGCCAAAATGAGCATCAAGGTAGTCTACGATGGTCCAATCAAGGCACCAATCGCCAAGGGACAGCATATTGCGGATCTTGTTGTCTCTACCCCAGATACGGTGCCGCAGATCATGCCGCTGGTGGCTGAAGAAGCAGTGTCCGAGGCGGGTTTTTTCGGTCGCGTTTGGGCCGGTTTGATGTCATTCTTCGGCGGGTGAGCCCGAGATTCATAACTTTGGAAGGTGGGGAGGGTGTCGGCAAGTCGACCCAGCTGAGAGCTCTTGCCGATGCGATAAGGGTGCAAGGGCATTCCGTCGTGACAACGCGAGAACCCGGAGGCAGTCCCGGTGCCGAAGCGATCCGATCACTGTTGATGACCGGGGACAAGGACCGATGGAGCTCGCGCGCCGAAGCGCTGCTTTTTGCAGCCGCACGTGCAGATCATGTCGAAAAGACAATCCGCCCTGCTCTTGATCGAGGGGACTGGGTGTTGTGCGACCGGTTTATCGATTCCACCCGTGCCTATCAGGGAGGGGCCGGTGGACTGAGCGATACGGAAATTCTGGCGCTTCACACCATAGGCTGCGGCGGATTGATGCCTGACCGTACATTTGTGCTGACGCTCGACCTGGACCAAGCGGCAGCTCGCGCAGAAACACGGGATGGAGGTAAGGCAGACCGCTTTGCGCTTCAAACCGCGCAATATCATCGCAGCGTGGCCAAAGCATTTCTCGACATGGCTGGGGCCTCACCGGATAGGATTCGTCTCATATCCGCCGCTGGGAGTCAGGAAGCCGTGACTGAACGGCTCATGGCAGGGTTGAGCGATCTCCTGTGAACAATCTTGTTGGACATGACGGCGTCCTTGCCGAATTTCTGACTGCGATGCGTGGTCCCAGAATGCACCATGCGTGGTTGCTTGTCGGTCCCGAAGGGGTCGGCAAGGCAAGAACGGCAATGGC